>CALXBD010000098.1 GCA_944386445.1 uncultured Clostridia bacterium | reverse complement strand
TAGTCTCCTTCCTGAGCGTAGGAGTGAACATATGGCTCTACAATCGGCTCCAGGCTAGGTCCATCTTCCAAACCAAATATGATTTCCTGCGAATTGACCCGCCACAATGCATAACTGTTTGGGAAGTGTACTTCCCAGTCACCGGCGCCCGCGCATCCTGCGAGAAGACATATGACAGTTAACAGAATAGCCCAACTATAAGACATTTTGCGAAGCATTATGAGCCCTCCATATTTATTGATAATCAATCTATTATTATTGAATAACAATAACAATAACAATAAAATATCACCTTTTGGCATTTTTGTCAAGGGGATTCCACTTGCAAAACTGGAAATTTATGTTACAATTAAAGAAAGCCTTTTCAAGAATAACCGTTTAAGGAGATGAATATATGAAATGTCCCAATTGCGGTTGGGAAGGGGATACTAATTTCTGCGAGAACTGCGGAACTCCTATGCCCAAATCTCAGCATACAGGTGATTCTTCCGAAACGGATGACTGGAACCCGCCTTCGCCTTCCGGAGCAGCCCCATGGAACTCCGCAGAAGAGCAGAATTGGGATGGAACATCTTTTCAACAGTTTTCCTCAGATGAGGGGGAATATCCTGTAGAAAGAGCCTCCGGTCTGCCGGTACAAGTGAAAATCATTCTTGCTATACTGGTGGTGATCTTTTTTATAATAGGCGGAGTTTTTGTCGTTACGTTGGCTCAGCACAACTCTATGGATGATCCCAAGGGAGAGCGACTTTCGGATGGCTGGCTGAGCAGCGGCTCCTATGAAGTGGGAAAGGATCTGGAGCCCGGACTCTATTTTGTGGAGGCGGATGAGGATTGGGTGTCCGCTGATATCAACGGCTCTTTTTGGGGCAGCGATGATCAGTATGAGGGCTTTGATACCTTCGGATATATCCTGCTGGAGGAGGATACAGAGCTAATCCTTCGGGGGGGCAGAATGATTGAGGCGGATAATGCCCCTGTTCCGGAGGCTGACGACGGCTGGTATGGTCCGGGAATGTATTTGGTAGGACGGGATATCCCTGCTGAAGAGTACTTTTTCCTCTGCCAGGAGGAAGGGGGAAATCTTTCCATCTCTACATACGATTCTTGCGGGCCGGAAGCGGAACTTTTGTCAGCCGCATCATCAGACAGCCGGTATTTCTTTACGCCGACGGAGGATACTTTTATCCATGTACGGTGGGGAATCTTTACAACCGCCGATCAGGCGCTGCCTCCGGAACCGGTGAATGGCTGGTATCCTGCCGGAATGTACCGTATTGGCGAGGAAATCCCTGAGGGAATCTATTATTGCCGCAGTGATGAAAATCGCACAGTGTTTGCGGATACTCTTTCAGACAGCAACGGAAGCAGTGAAAGTTGGTTGGATAGTTGGTTTTTTGATAATTTCGGTTACTTTGCCTTAGAAGAAGGAGCTTACTTGGAAGTCTCCGGCGGAGAGTTTGCAGCAGCAGAGAATGCTCCGATCCCGCAGCCCGTAAATGGCGTCTATACTGCCGGAATGTATCTGGTCGGAAGAGATATTCCTGCGGGAAGCTATCAATTGATTCCCGACGAGGATTTTGATGCGTATTACGAAATTTTGGATGCTCCGTCTACCGACTATGAGCATCAGCTGGATTCCGGATGGACAGATGGGGAAGAACAGATTATCATTACTGTGGAGGACGGCACCTATTTGAATGTTTCTTATGGGACCTTCCAGGCAGCATCATAAGGAGGTCCGTTTATGCTGGAAGAACTGCACAGCTGCAGGCTTTGCCCAAGGGAGTGCGGCGCTGACCGTCTCTCAGGTCAGGCAGGAGCTTGTGGTGCGGTAGGGGATCAGATCCGGGTGGCCAGGGCTGCCCTCCACTTCTGGGAAGAACCGTGTTTATCCGGGTCTGACGGCTCCGGAGCAGTCTTTTTTTCCTTTTGCCCGTTGAAATGCGTCTACTGCCAGAACAGAGCCATCAGCAGAGGGGATGCGGGAAAGAATATTTCGATTGAGAGACTCGCAGAGATTTTTTTGGAACTGCAGGCCCAAAAAGCCCATAACATCAATCTGGTAACGCCGACACATTATGTTCCGCAGATTGTCCTAGCATTACAGGAGGCAAAAAGGCAGGGATTGGCTATTCCGGTGGTCTGCAATTGCGGCGGATATGAAAAGCCGGAAACCCTGCGGCTTTTGGATGGACTGGTGGATATCTATCTGCCGGATTTCAAGTACCTTTCGTCCGAGACTGCCGGACGATATTCCGGTGCACCGGATTATCCGGAGCGGGCGAAAGAGGCGCTGGCGGAAATGGTGCGTCAGACAGGAGAACCAGTTTTCGATATTCATGGGATTATGCAGAAGGGGGTCATTGTCCGGCACCTGCTGCTGCCAGGGAAGCTCCAGGAAGCAAAGGATGTGGTTCGGTATCTTTATCAGACCTACGGAGATAGGATTTATTTGAGTTTAATGAGCCAGTTTACACCACTGGAGAATGTCGCCGGGTGGCCGGAACTGAACCGGACTGTGACGGAAGAAGAATATAATGATCTGGTAGATTATGCTCTGAATTTAGGGGTAGAAAATGGTTTTATCCAGGAAGGCGGAGCCGCTGATGAAAGCTTTATCCCACAGTTTGACTGTGAAGGCGTCTGAAGGGGCGGAAGCGGTTGGCTGAATTTGCTGTCCCTGTCTGGAGTCCTTGACAGCTAGGCTGAGAAGTGCCACAATAAAATGAGCAGAGTATTATAAGGAGGTCTTTATATGAAACATACAGAGGTTTTTGAACAACTTAAAGGGCATTTGATCGTATCCTGCCAGGCACTGCCTGACGAGCCCCTGCACAGCTCTTACATCATGTCCCGTATGGCTTATGCTGCCTTTGAAGGCGGCGCCAAGGGAATCCGTTCCAATTCCGTGGAGGATATCAAGGCCATTAAGGAAACTGTCTCCCTGCCGGTGATCGGTCTGATTAAAAAGGTCTATGAGGGTGTTGGCGCTGATGTGTATATTACCCCCACTGAGGCCGAAGTGGATGCTTTGATGGAAAGCGGCTGCGAAATCATTGCCATGGACGCGACAAAACGGGTTCGTGCCAATGGAATGACCATCTCGGAGTATTTTCCCATCATTCGGAAGAAATACCCTGATGCCCTGTTTATGGCGGACTGCTCTACGTATGAAGAGGGAATGGAGGCCCAGCGGCTGGGTTTTGACTGTGTGGGGACAACTTTGAGCGGCTATACCCCTTACACCAAGGGAAGATCGCTGCCGGATTTTGAGATGATCGGCAAGCTGGCCCAGGATCTTTCCATCCCGCTAATCGCGGAAGGCGGCATCTGGACGCCGGAACAGCTTCGGAAAGCTCTGGATCTGGGTGCGACGGCGGCCGTCGTCGGAACTGCGATCACCCGGCCAAGAGATATCACCAAGCGGTTTGTCGCCGCTATTGAGAAGTAAGGAGGCCGCTATGAAAATTCTTGCGGCAGATATCGGCGGAACCGCCATCAAAATTGGAGAGGTTTCTGATAAGGGCGAGCTGCTCTCCTTTGCCGAACATCCTGCTGATGCTAAAAAAGGCGGTCCGGCATTGATGGAAAAGCTTTGCGGGCTGCTTTCCGGCTACAGCGGCTATGACCGGATTGGAATTTCTACGGCCGGACAGGTGGACGCCTTTCGCGGGGAGATCATCTTTGCCAACGAAAATATTCCCCAGTATACCGGCATGAAGGTGAAACAAATTCTGGAGGAGCGATTCTCGGTTCCTGTGGCAGTGGAAAATGACGTCAATGCGGCAGCAGTCGGAGAAGGCGCTTTTGGTGCGGCAAGAGATTACGACGATTATCTTTGCCTGACCTTCGGCACCGGCATCGGCGGCGGAATCGTTTTGGGTGGAAAAATTCTGCGGGGGGCCGGTGGCGTAGCCGGAGAAGTGGGACATCTTATCACCCATAAGGGTGGACTTCTTTGCGGATGCGGCGCAAGAGGTTGTTATGAGCAGTATGCTTCCACAACGGCATTGGTTCGAGAGGCGAAAAAGGCTTGTCCCGCCTGTGTGGACGGACGGGCTGTCTTTGCGGAGCTGAACGCTGGTAATGCTGCAGTGAAGGCCGCTGTGGATAGCTGGATCGAAGAGGTGGCCTGCGGATTGGCGTCCTTGATCCACACCTTTAACCCACCCTGCATCGTTTTGGGTGGAGGCATTATGAACGAGAAGTATATTCAGGATGGGCTGGATACGGCCCTTAAATCTGTTGCTATGGCCAGTTTCCTGAAGGACATGAAACTTGTCCGTGCAGAACTGGGAAATAAGGCGGGCTTGCTGGGCGCTGCCAAGTGGGCTATGGAATTAAAGGATTGAGTCCCTTTGGGCAGTAAATATGGGCTTGTGCAAATTGGAAAATTGTGGTATGATTGAAACGATTATCCGACGGTTTGTACGGCCCCGCCAGATATGCAATATCAGATGCAAAGGCCGTTGCCCAGGCCCCTAAAATTGGGCCGGAAATGGAGATGCTTTGAGTCAGGTGCTGAACTGGGAGAACAATATGTGCTGCCCGGAAACGGAACCATTTCCTGTAGCGAAGGCTGATGAGTTTCCAAAGGATCCGGAAGACTTGGTCCGGATGCTTTTGCAGATTCGGGAAGCTTTGGAAAATGAAAAATTAGACGATTTTCAGTGTATCGATGAGATTATAGAGGTATATCATCGGGCAGGATGTCGGGTTGATTATCGGCATGATTTCGGGTAAAGAAAAAGCTCCGGTTGCCGGGGAGAAGTGTGGTTTCTCCTGGCACCGGAGCATTTTTTATTTCTTTTCGAATAAAAGCGGTTGGATCTGTTTCCCTTCAAGGGCTTGCGCAAGGGTTTGAGGAATCTGATGGAAATCCGCTACCAGAGATGTGGGCTTTGCGATCGGATCATCCTGGCCCATGGGAACAAAGTAGTAATTTCGGGTATTCAAAAGCGTGCCGATATTTTTGGCGCTGCCGCTGAGGGCGTCATTGGTGGAAACAGCCAGCACTACCGGGCGGCGTCCTCGCAGGTGGCTCTTGACGGCTAGGGTAACGGCGTTGTCGGTGATGCCGTTGGCCAGTTTCCCCAAGGTATTCCCGGTGCAGGGGGCTACCAAAAGAATATCCGTCATATGTTTGGGACCGATAGGTTCTGCACCAACCAGGTCACAAATGGGTGGTTTTCCACAGATCGCTTCGATTTGCAGAATCCAGTCAGCGGCTCTTCCAAAGCGCGTATCGGTGGTACGCGCCGCCGGCGACAGGATGGGAAGGATGTCGTAACCTAAGGAGCGACATTCCTTCATGGCAGCCAGCGCCCTGTCAAAGGTGCAGAAGGAACCGCACATTGCAAAGCCTAACCGGATATCAGGCATAGAAAAGTCCCCTTTCCATAAAAATATTATCCAGAGTTTCTGCGATGGCAGCAGCTGCAGAGACCGGGGCTACCTTGCCCGGTAAAGAAGGAGCCGCTAAAGCGCGGATGCCGATTTGTTCAGCCGCCGTCAAGTCTACATTCCCTGGAGCCAAATCAACAACCAGGGAGGTAGGCGGCAGAAGTTCCAATTCCCGGCGTCCTATAACAGGCGCGGGGACGGTATTGATCAGCAGTTGGCAATTCGGCAGAGCTTTTTCAAGGGAGGAAAGGGGTATGGAGGTTGCCCCCTCCGCTTCAGCCCAGGCCAGATCTTTAAAGCTCCGGGCTGCTACAGTCAGCCTGCAGCCCGCTCCGGCAAATATTTTCCGGCAACATCGTGAAACCCGCCCATATCCTGTCAGAAGGACCTCCAATCCGGCCATGGCAACAGGCAATTCCTCCATAGCCAGCTGCAGCGCACCTTCTGCTGTCAGGACAGCATTTTTTACTGCCAATTCTTCTCTGCTCAGGTAGTCTATCACTTCCAACCCGCGTTCGGAACAGGCTTTGGTAAGTACATCGGGAACCTTTCCTCCCAATACGAGTGTTTGCCGGTGGCAGAGGTCCAGCAGCTGGGATAAAGGGATTTTCTCACGACTTAAGGGTGCGTTCAGTACAGAACCGTCCCGGGATACCGGCATGGGAAGAATCAAAAAATCCGGCTGCTCTTTCAGACTGCTCAGGCAAGGAAGATACCGAACCTTATCAGAAAACCCGTCTGGGTTCTCAAAGCCTACAGCATAGATCTTTTTCCCCTCCGCTAGCCGGTTGGCCAGATGAATGAAACGAGCATCACCTCCGGCCATCAAAAATATTTTTTCCAGATACATGGCGAACCTCCGTTTGTACAGGATGTATGACATACCTTATCCTATGAAAAAGCCGGAAGATCGGTGCGGGTTCCTGTAGTATTTTATGAAATATCCGGCCTCCGCAAGGCTACATAATAAAAATGCCGCCCTAAGAATAAGGGCGGCATCAATATAGAGCGAATAGGCCATATCAAGTGCAGTATATTATTCGATTTCGTAGGTGCTGCGATCACATATAATCAGAGGATATTCGGCAATGGGCAGCCCCTCTGCCTGGACTCCGATTCCGACTGTCGCTTCATCCAATGCAAATACGTCGCCGGTATATGGGTCTATCAGGACAGGATCCTTGATCGGTTCGACGCCATGAGCGAAAATATCCAGACAGAACCCAGTGCGGGTGGCCTCCTCATCCTGGATGTCCGTGGGAAGATAATACACGTATAAAGGTTTTCCGTCTTTCAGCAGGGAAAAACGTTGCACGGATACCGTTTCACATCGGCTGGCGCCGACCAGGTTATATGCAAAATACGCTGTATCAAGGGTTTCTATTTTCCCGGACAGCAGTACGGCCAGTCTGCTGATGGTGTAATAGGATTGCTTTTTTGTGTAAACCAGACCGTTCAGAATCCCATGAGCTGCCGGTTTGTTGATTGTGGAAGTTGCCTTTTCATAAGGGTATTCCCACATATCCGCCATCTGGAAAAAAGAGGTCCGTTCAAGTCCGAGAGCTGCATCAAGAATATAGTTTCGAAGCTGGTAGACTGCCTGTTGGCGCTCGCTGCTATTGTTATTTTCTCGCGGATACATCCAGTGGCCTTTCGGGAACCAGGACGGATACCCGCCTTCTCCCATCCATAGCTTCAGTTGATGCCCGTTGCGTTCAAAAATGCGTTTTACTTCTTTCACCTGTTCCGTCCAGCCCAGCTCGGGAAATACCGTATATCTGTGCAGACAATAAAAATCAAGTTCCCCGGGCCGGAGACTTTTTGCCATCCGTTCAACATAATCAAACCTTGAACAGGCGGTACATGCGCCGATTTTTGCTTCGGGCTGTTCACTGCGTATCGCTTCGCCGGTAATGGAAATCAGCTTGGCATATTCGGCAGGGTCAGGCTTTTTAGGATACCAGAATTGGTCTCCGTCGGATTCGTTCCAGATTTCATAATGCGTTACGCGCCCCCGGAAATGCTTTGCCAACTCTTTTGCGAACCGCAGCCAGGCTTCCAGGGTTTCTTCACCATAGTAGAGCGGCACGCAGCCGACAGCTGTCTTATTGGGTACATTTTCCATATAAGCCGGATTCCCAAATCCGACATTGAACCACGGCAGGATTCCTCTGTCCAGCAGATTATTTACGATGTCGTCCAACCATTCAAAATTGATTTCTCCCTTTACTTTCTCACAGATAGCCCAGCCCGTTTGGACCCGCGCATATTTGACACCGCTTTCTCCCAGTGGATCATAGCATCTCTCTGGGTTAAAAAGTTTTCGATCCAGGCATTCAAATCCAATCGATACCATGGATTCTTTGATCTTATGTGATGGAAGAATTTTTAAGCTGCCAATTTTTTTCATAACCTATCCTCTCCCGGAAACCTTGCCCAAGCAGTCAGATTACATGGGCTTTCAAGTTTTGTTTCGTTCATTATAGCATGGTTTACAACATATGTCTACAAAAAAGGCATTAATAGAAGTCGGAAACAGCCTCAACAGATAAAACCGGAGCCGGATATAAATTATCCGGCTCCGGTGTACTGTTGTATGAGGTGGTAACTGCTCAATCCTACTTGGAATTATAGGTATTGGAGGTGTCTGCGGTAACTTCGTGAACATTTTCTTTGCGGCGGGATGTTTTAACTCGTTTCATCAGTTCGTCATAGAAGAGATCCTCATCAAAGGGAACGGTTACAGGTTTACCCAGCCAGGAGGAAAGATGCATCGCGTTAGAAATAGTCAGGCCGTTGATGCCCTCTCTTCCGTCTGCCACCAGAGGCGTCCCATGAAGGATTCTTCCGGCAAAAGCGTTCAGGACCCCCACATGCTGTTCGGATTTCCCATCAGTTTCCACTTCAGAAAAGACATTTTCCGGGTGTCCGAAGGGAACCTTGTTGGAAGCAGAAAACTCTCGTTCAAAAATTTTATTCTTCCACATATAGAGCTTTCCGTTTTCACTGACCAGCTTTCCGCCGTCCAAGTCGATTTCAAACCGGTTCGTGCCGGGAGCGTCGCCGGTAGTCGTGATAAAGCATCCGGTGGCACCGTTTGCATATTCCACATAGGTAGTGACATCGTCTTCCACTTCAATGTCATGCCATTTTCCATAGTGCAGATGTGCATCTACCAAAACCGGCATTCCGCAGATCCATTGCCAGAGGTCCAGGTTGTGGGGGCACTGATTCAAAAGCACGCCGCCGCCTTCTCCGGACCAGGTAGCCCGCCATGCTCCCGAATCGTAGTAAGCCTGGGGACGGTACCAGTTGGTAATCAGCCAGTTTGTCCGTTTGATGGCGCCCATTTCGCCGCTGGATACGATTTCCCGCATCTTCCGGTAAATGTGGTCTGTGCGCTGATTGAACATCATGCCGAATACGACATTAGCCTGATCTGCGGCCGCGTTCATCTCCCGCACCTGTTTTGTGTATACCCCGGCCGGCTTTTCGCACATGACATGGAGTCCCCGTTTAAATGCTTCAATAGCATAAACCGGATGGAAATAGTGGGGAACTGCGATCAAAACTGCGTCAATCAAGCCGGAATCCATCATTTTCTCTGCGTTATCAAACAATGCGATAGGGGCTTCAAAGGTCTGTTTGACCCAATCGAGACGGTCTGGCTTAATATCTGCTACAGCAGTCACTGTAATTTCCGGGCAAAGCTTATGCGTTTCAATATTAGACAGGTGTCCGGAACCCATGTTGCCGACACCGATAATGCCAAGACGTACCTTATCCATTCACATTCCTCGCTTTCTCAGTCAAGTCCTTTTGCGGTCAGATATTCATAACTCTTCTTCAGGCACCAGAAAGGATCCCGATTCTGGCAGTCGTCCTGTTCAACCAGTACATATTTTGTGCCGCTATTTTCGCAGGCGGACAGGAACCGGTCAAAATTAATGTTTCCCTCGCCGATGTAGGCCATCCGACTCTTGTCGTTTTGATAGGCCATATCTTTCACATGAACGCAGTCAATGCGGCCTTTCAGAAGCTCTGCAAAGTAGGCGGGATCGCCGCCTCCGGCCTGCACCCAGTAACTGTCCAGTGTAAATCCCAGTTCTTCGGCCGGGAAGGAAGCAGCCAGCCGTTCCAAAAAGGTGACGCCGTTTGCTTTGGTGAATTCAAAGGCATGGTTATGGTACATCAGTTTCATGCCGGCAGCCCTGATTTTTTTTGCTGGTTCCGTGTAAAGCTCCCGAAATGCTTCCAGCGCTGCAGGGTTTCCCCATAACGGCCCTGGAATGGAACCGAGGCCAATATATCCGCACCCAAAGATCTTATGGTCCGCAATGACTGCATCTGTGTCATTGGCAATGCGTTCTTGGTTGGTATGGGTGATGACACAGGCCAAGCCGGTCTTATCAAGCTGTTCTTTGAGCCAATCTGCTTCATAGGCACATGTACCAGATACCTGAACAGTGGTATAACCGATATCCGCTACTTTTTTTAAGGTTTCAGAAAAGTCTTCCAGATTCTGTGTATAGTTACGAACGGTGTATAGCTGGGCACCAATTTTCATAAGGGCATACCTCCTAAGCGTTTCAGAAACTTTATACTTATCATATCACAATCGTTTTTATGATACCATAGCATTTTTGGGCAGAAAACATTGCGAAAACAATCGTTTGCTGCGATAGTTTGATAAAGCACTACCTTAATAAATGAGTAAACAATTTGGACTGTTTTTTTGATGTACTTGCATTTTTTGGAAAGTTTATGAAAAGAATCTGTATCTTTAACAAAATATTCTGAATTTTGCATGGATGCAATATTCCGTCCGCAATTCAAGTAAAGGTTTAAAAGTGTCTTTGATAAAAAAACACATGTAATAATGTAAAGTGAAATTGGTTTTGACATGCCCGTAAATTTTTAGTGTGCTCCTAATTTTATTGAAAAGCAGACAATCGTTTTTTTCAGTAAAAATCAAAATAGCTAAAACTGTCTTTTATAAACGCACATGCGAAAGAATGTATTTTTTTGAATAGTTAAAGTTGGAATTGCGGTTATTTATACGGAATTTGATAAATCGCAAAGAAATTATGAAAGTTTATAATTTAAAAATTGCAAAAATCAATGTGTTTCAACGAGTTTGGAATAAGTCAAAAATTGGGAAGGAATGACTGGCAACCTCGAATTTTTTAGAGGGGATTAGGAAATTTATGGCGGATTTTTGGGGCAAAATCAAAAAAAGATTCGGTTTTTGACGAAAAAAGCGGTTGTTTTTTAAAACCTTTCATAAAAAAATCCTTTTTTTGCAGTGCAGGTTTTGCAATTTCGCACTTGACTTTTATTCATATCGGAGATATAATAGCACTTGTAACTTGATAGTCACAACTATGATTCTGTGACTTTCTGGACTGCTCAAATATAAAAACAGCATTCCAGAAAACAAGAAGGAGGATTTATTTCATGAAGCGTATACTGGCAATCCTGCTGGCAGCTTCCATGACAGTCGGCCTGACTGCTTGCGGTGAAAATAACTCTACCGACGGCAGCTCTACTGGCACAAATGGTAGCTCAGCAACGCAGACCGATGCCAAGGAACCTGCCCAGAAGGACAAGACTCTGGTTATAGCAGTACCTGCAAACTTTGAGGAAAAATGGAACCCCTTGATGGCGGAAAGTGCTTATGACGTGCAGGTCATGGAGCAGATTTTTGTTGCACCACAGCGCGTTGATGCCAATAACGAGATGTCTGATTGGGGCGGCAGCATTTCCTATGAGCAGCAGGATGACGGCTCCGTCATCTATACTGTCACTGTCAACGAGGGCATGACCTTCTCTGACGGTGAGCCTGTCACCATTGATGACTACATTTACTCTCTGTATGTTATGTCTGACCCCTCTTACACCGGACCTGCCGCACTGATCACAGAGGATATCGAAGGTATTGAGGAATACTATTACGACGATCCGAATTATTCCGAGAAGATCGCAGCCATTGATGAGGAAGCCAACGCTAAATATGCTCCTGATGTGATTTCCGAGGAAGATTTTATCGCTTACCTGGTTGCTACCAACTTGAATGGCTGGTGGACTGGTGACCCTGCAGGTGATATCGGTGACGGGAAGGGAACTACCTGGTCTGATTATATTATTGCTGAGGGCTTCGGCGATGATTTAGCTGCTATCGATGCTACCGATGCCACCGCTATGCTGAACCTGCTGGCTAAGGTTGAGTACACCAAATATGCTGATGGCTATGATCCGCTGACCTATTATGAGAATCAGATGAAACAGGATTACATCGGCGGTAACCTGGAAGACGGTATCGACGTCCCTGAAATTTCCGGCATCACTCGGGTCGATGATTACACTGCTACCGTTAAATATAACTCTGTTAATATTTACGGTGACCGGTCCATCAATACCTACTTTGTGCCCGAGCACTATTACGGTGAACTCACTAAGGGCGATGTCTCCGGTATCCTTGCCAACATGGAACCCATGGGCTCCGGTCCTTACATGTGGGGCGGCTTCTCCGACAACATCGTCACCTGCACCGCTAACGTCAACTACTTTGAGGGCGTGCCGAACATCGGAACCGTAAAATGGCAGTACGTTCCGGATGCAGATACCATTTCCGCATTGGCCAGCGGCGAGGTCGATATTGCCAATCCTTCTGGCAGCCAGGATAACATCAACGAGTTGGAAGAACAGGGCCTGGAATACACTTTGATCGACTTTGCCGGTTACGGATATATGGGCTTTAACTGCGTCACTCTGTCTCAGAATGTCCGGAAAGGCCTTATGAGCCTGATGAACCGTCAGCCCTCTGTAGAAGGCTATTTCGGCGAACTGGCAACTGTGATTGAACGTCCTATGAGCAGCGTATTGGCTGAGTATCCTCACGATGCCACTGTTTACTATCCTTATGATCCTGCCAAGGCTCTGGAATACTTTGAAGCGGACGGCTACACCAAGAACGCAAACGGTGACTTGGTCGATAAGAGCGGCAACAAGTTGGTTGTCAGCGTTTACATCGGCGGCGAAGGTGTAGGTAACCATCCCGGTTACGCCATGCTGACCCAGGCTGCCAACGATATGGCTGCTATGGGCGCTGAGCTCCAGATCCAGGACGTCGACTTTAACGTCCTGCAGGGCGCTATGAACGACGGCACTGCCGACCTGTGGACCTTGGCTTGGGGCGCTGTTACCAGCTGCGATAAGTCTACCCAGTTCAAGTCTGACGGCGGCCAGAACAAGTATGGCATTAAGGACAGTGAGTTGGATTCCCTGCTGGATCAGATCCTGGTGACCATGGATCTGGACGAGCGGAAAGAGCTGGTTTCCCAGATGCTGGATCGCGCGATGGATCTCGCCATCGAGTTGCCTCTCTATCAGCGGAAAGACATCATCGCTTATAATGAGCAGAACGTTGATATGAGCTCTATTCCGGAAGACACTTCTTCCTTCTGGGATTATTCCGATGTTCTGTGGACCATTAAAATGAACTAAGCGGATATTATAGGCAACCTTATTTGTACAAGCTGCTATCCCGCCTGCGGATTTCAGGCGGGATGGCAATTTTTAAAATAGCAGAAGCCATTTGTCCGTGCGTCCAACTCCTTCGGCAATAGGATGCACGGTTTTCTTTCACAATTTATCGCTATAAAGCGTCAGAGAAAATTACGCCGGGTAAGCACCCGGTTGGAAAGCAGGTGCCATTTTGAGACAATATATCATCCGGCGCGTTCTCATCAGCCTGATTGTGCTGTTCGGCGTTTCGATCATGCTCTATACGCTGGTGCGTCTGATGCCATCGGACTACGTTTCGCTGTCTACTGCAAACTCGCAGAAAATGACAGAGGAAATGAAAGAAAACCTTCGCGCCATCTACGGCTTGGATAAGTCGATCTGGCAGGGATACCTGGATTGGCTGTGGAATGCGATCCGCGGCAATTTGGGTGAGTCGCTGCTTTTTAAGCGCCCCGTAACCGAAATTATCGCAAAATATGCGCCGGTTACCTTCTCCATTGCAGCAATTGCTTTGGTACTGGAACTGCTGGTTGCAATTCCGCTGGGAGTGCTCGCTGCGCGGAAGCAATACAGCAAGACTGACTATATCATTACGACTTGTGTATTTATCGGAATTTCGCTGCCGATCTTTTTCTTTGCGGCGATTTTGAAGAGAATTTTTGGATTCTACGGCCTAAACTGGCTGCCGATTTCCGGTATGCTGACGGCTCGTGTGACTTATGACGGCTTTACTTTTGCAAAATTTTTGGATTATGCCAAGCATTTGATCCTGCCGATCACCTGTTTTGTGTTGACAGGCTGCGGCGGCATGCTTCGGTATACCCGTACAAATATGCTGGAAGCTCTCAGCTCCGACTATGTGCGGACTGCCAGGGCGAAAGGCGTTCCGGAACACCGCGTTGTTTATTCTCATGCCTTCCGGAACACACTGATTCCAATTGTTACCCTGCTGGGTGCATCCTTGCCGAGCCTTTTCAGCGGCGCCGCTGTTACAGAGGGGATCTTTGCGTTGGAGGGCCTTGGGAATATTGCCTTGCGTGCCTCTAATATGGCGGATGTCCCATATCTGATGGGCTTCAATATGTTTTTGGCAGTTTTGACGGTTTTAGGATACCTGGTTTCCGATATCCTGTACGCAGTGGTTGACCCCCGCGTCAGACTGAGCTAAGAAGGGAGGAACCACTGTGAACGAAGAAAAAAATGTCCTCCAGGAAGAAATCGACGCGTTGGAGGCAGAAAAGGAAGTTGTTTCTGCGGAAGATGAGGCGGCGCCGAATGCCGCGATCGAACTGGATGAACTGGATGAAAAACGCGTGTTCCTGACCCCCGGACAAATGGTCATGAAGCGGTTTTTCCGGAACCGTTTAGCGGTAATCGGACTAGTTATTTTGGTTTTGATGGCACTGTTCTGCTTTGTCGGGCCGCTTTTTTCGCCCTATTCCGAGACAGAACTTTTCTACCTGGATAAAACAACAGGCGAAGAGATTCGGATGACAGAATCTGACCGAATCACCAATGCAGTGTTGAATTCCAAGGCGCTGCCTTCGGCAGCTCACTGGCTTGGCACCAATGAGATGGGCCAGGATATGTTTACCCGCCTGATGTATGGCGGACGTATCTCCCTGCTGGTGGGCTTTGTGGTTGTCGCCGTGGAAATGCTGGTTGGCGTTACCCTTGGCGGAATCGCGGGATACTATGGCGGTAAGGTGGATATGATCATCATGAGGTTGGTTGAGATCTTTGTCTCAATCCCATTTATTCCTCTGATGTTGATTCTTTCTTCTCTGCTGATCTCTTTGAAGGTTTCGCCGGAGAATAAGATCTATTATACCATGTTCGTTATGGGCATTATCTATTGGGCCGGCGTTGCTCGTATGATCCGCGGCAATATCCTCTCATTGAGAGAGATGGAATACATGCAGGCGGCAGAAGCGACAGGAATCCGGACCTCTCGGAAGATTTTTAAGCATCTGATTCCAAATGTCATGCCGATCATTATCGTTATGGCTACTATGGACTTGGGCGGCGTTATTCTGATGGAGTCTACCATGAGCTTCTTGGGTATCGGCGTAGGGCAGCCTTACGCTTCCTGGGGCAACATGGTCAGCTCCGTTAATGACAACGTAATCATGCGGAACTTCCTGAACATCTGGCTGCCGCCCGGAATTTGCATCCTTCTGACAGTCCTGGCCTTCAACTTTGTAGGCGACGGCCTTCGGGATGCCTTCGATCCCAAAATGAAAAGGTAGGTGAGACAGGTGGAAGCTTCAAAGCAGGAACGCAGACGAAAACTGCGTGATATCAAACGCTTTAATAACAAAAAGTACAAAGAGTTGGCAAAGAAAAAACGCCAGCATATTCCGGAATCCGCCTATCTGACCCAGATGCGTGATCCAAACAATCTTTTGGAAATTGATGATCTCCATACATTTTTCTACACAGACACGGGTACGGTTAAGGCAATTGACGGCGTTAGCTTCGATATTCCCCGTGGGAAGGTTGTTGGCGTAGTGGGCGAGTCTGGATGCGGCAAGTCCGTAACCAGCCTTTCCATCATGAGAATCCTTCAGGAGCCTCAAGGACAGATTGCCGGGGGCCAGATCCGTTATAATCAGGCCGCTCAGAACCGTGCGTTAGATCTGACAAAGGTGCCGCTGAAAATGATGGAAAAACTTCGCGGCGGAGATATTTCCATGATCTTCCAGGAGCCTATGACTACGTTGAACCCTGTTTTCACAATCGGACAGCAGCTGGATGAGGCAATTAAGTATCATACAGAAAAGCTCTCCAAAAAGGAGATCGCCGCCCGTAGTGTGGAAATGCTGAAAATGGTTGGTATCGCCAATGCGGAAGGTGTCTACAAGATGTATCCCCACGAGCTGTCTGGCGGTATGCGCCAGCGCGTGGTCATCGCAATGGTGTTAGCCTGTCATCCCCAGCTCATTATCGCAGATGAACCAACGACTGCTCTGGATGTGACTATCCAGGCTCAGATTTTGGACCTGCTGCGGCATTTGAAAAATCAAATTAACGCTTCCATCATGTTGATTACCCATGATTTGGGTGTGGTAGCGGAAACCGCAGATTATGTGGTGGTTATGTATGCAGGCCGTATCGTGGAAAAAGGGACGGTTCAGGAGATTTTCCATAATCCCAGCCATCCTTATACTCTTGGGTTGATGAAATCCAGGCCAAATTTTGTAGGTGAAAACGATCGGCTTTATTCGATTCCCGGCAGTGTGCCGAATCCAATTGATTTGCCGAACTACTGCTTTTTCCGCAACAGATGTGAAAAGGCTTGCGCCGCCTGTGCAGGAACCTATCCTGAAATGATTTCCTTGAGCGATACCCATAAGGTGGCATGTTATCTGTATCAGGATGCTCAAAAACGGAAGGAAGGTGAATAATAAGATGGAAAACAATACAACGGAAAACCTTCTGGAAGTAATTGATCTGAAAAAATATTACCCGATTAAGGCCGGCGTAACCCAACGTGTTGTTGGGAATGTCAAGGCTGTAGACGGTGTGAGTTTCCATATTAAGAAAGGGCAGACATTCGGATTGGTGGGTGAATCCGGGTGCGGAAAGTCCACTATCGGCCGTACAATTCTGCGGTTGACTGAGCCTACCGGAGGGAAAGCAATCATTGCCGGAAAAGACATTTTTGCCCTGAAGAAGAAAGAACTGCGCGCCATGCGGCCTAAAATGCAACTGATTTTCCAGGACCCTTATTCTTCGCTTGACCCGCGGATGCCCATTGGCGAGGTAATCGGTGAAGCTGTAAAAGAACACGGAATTGTCTCCAAGGCCGAATACCGGGACTACATCCTGAAGGTTATGAAGGACTGCGATCTGAAACCTTATCAGATTGATCGGTATCCTCATGAATTTTCCGGTGGTCAGCGACAGAGAATCTGTATTGCCCGCGCATTGGCTCTTAATCCCGAGTTGATTGTTGCGGACGAACCGGTCTCTGCTTTGGACGTGTCCATTCAGGCCCAAGTCATCAACTTGATGCGGGATCTCCAGGAAAAGAGAGGACTTTCGTACCTGTTTATCTCTCATGACCTGTCGGTTGTGGAATACATTTCCGATGTGGTAGGCGTTATGTATCTGGGAACTTTGGTGGAAATGGCACCCAAAAAGGAACTGTTTAAGCATCCCGCTCATCCGTATACGCAAGCTCTCCTGAGTGCTGCACCGGTTCCGAACCCCGATATGAAGGGAAATCGGATCATTTTGGAAGGGGATCTTCCTTCTCCGGCTAATCCGCCGAAAGGATGTAAATTCCATACCCGTTGTCCTCACTGCATGGACATCTGTAAGACGGAACCTCCGGAATATAAGGATTATGGCGGCGGCCATTTCTGCGCATGCCATCTTTATGACAGCGGCACCTTAACGCTTCCTTCTGCACAGGAATAGTATCGTCGAGCGGTGATACCGTTGTTTTTGAAAAGCCTACTGCTATGACCTGAAAGCACAGCAGTAGGCTTTTCTTATTAAAAACCCCGCAGGTGGGATTTGAACTGCACCCCATTTGTTGGACAGTATGGTATACTGGATAACAAGTGGGGTGCTTAATTATGCCAAAAGGAATACCGAACAAACGCTACACGCCGGAATTTAAGCAAATGGTA
>CALXBD010000097.1 GCA_944386445.1 uncultured Clostridia bacterium | reverse complement strand
GAGCCTGAGGGGTAACAGATTCCATCTCCTGTGCCTGGAGGGTCATCCGTTCACGGATCACACGTTCCATACGGGAGAAGCCGATGCGGAACTGATTCTGGAGCAGCTCACCCACAGGGCGGATACGGCGGTTACCCAAGTGGTCGATATCGTCCACGGTACCGATGCCGTAGGCCAGACAGTTCATATAGTTAATGGTGGCGATGATATCGTCCTTAATAATATGCTTAGGAATCAGGCGGGAAAGATTCTGGCGAACCAGTTCAATCCGTTCTTCCCTGTCGTCGGTCTGCTCAAGGATTTCCTTCAGGACTTTAAAGCGGACCTTTTCAGAGATTCCCAGCTCTTCCTTATCCAGGTCGATAAAATCCGTAATTTCGACCATGCCGTTTGAAACGACACGGATATCCTTACCAGCCTCTGTATGAACGACAACGGTATCAACGCCGGCTTTTTCGATTGCCCAAGCCTTTTCACGGGTCAGAAGCTCATCAGCTTCGGCAATGATTTCACCAGTCAGCTCATTGACGACCGGCTGAGCCAGAGTGTGGCCCATAATACGCACGGCGATACCCAGCTTTTTGTTATATTTATACCTTCCGACGCGGGAAAGGTCGTAACGATGCTCATCAAAAAGGAGGGGGACCAAATGCTTGACGGCGGATTCCTGAGTGGGGGGTTCACCGGGACGAAGTTTCCGATAAACTTCCAAGAGTGCGTCATCGCCGTTTTTAGTGGTATCTTTACCGGTCACAGTGGATACAATGGTATCATGGTCGCCGAAGATTTCCAGCACATCGGCATCCGTTCCCATGCAGTCAGTAAGGGCGCATTTATAGTCATCCTGAATCTGCTCGACAGTGACGTCATCGCGGATACGGAGGAGTGCGCGGATGAAGACAGTAACGGGGATTTTGCGGTTCTTATCGATACGGACATAGAAAATATCGCTGGAGTCTGTCTCATACTCAAGCCAAGCGCCGCGGTTAGGAATCACGGTAGATTTAAAGAGGCGTTTACCGGTTTTATCGAAAGCCCCGTCGTAGTAAACACCGGGAGAACGCACCAACTGGGAAACGATAACACGTTCGGCGCCGTTAATGATAAAAGTACCGCTTTCCGTCATCAGAGGGAAATTGCCCATGAAAATTTCCTGCTCATTGACCTCACCGGTCTCCTTATTAAGGAGTCTGGCGCGGACGTGGAGCGGGGCGTCATAGGTAACGTCGCGGACCTTACACTCGGTCACCGAATATTTGGGATTTTCATCCAATCGATAGTCGACAAAGTCGAGGACTAGGTTTCCCGTGTAATCGGTGATAGCGGAAATATCACTGAATACTTCCTTCAGGCCCTGCTTCAAGAACCACTTGTACGAATTGACCTGCACCTCAATGAGGTTCGGCATTCCAAGCACTTCATTGATGCGGGCGAAACTCATACGGGTGTTCTTCCCAAGCTGTACAGGCTTGACATTCACCATAGGCTCAATCACTCCATTCATCTATTTCGAGAACACAAAACGCAAGTTCTTCTTCCATTTTCCAAATTTTAGGAAGAAAATTTGGAAAGCGAGATGAAAAACCTGTTGTGAATTGTACTGTTCTCAGCTGTCGATTTGTGCAACAGACACAACTTTTTGAAAAAAGTCAATTGATTTTTTGCACAAAACATCCCTATCAAAATGCATCAAAATACACATTGTCCCACCGACATAGGCGGAATTATCCATTTTGATACAGTTTATCAGTATACATCAAAGTCAAGGGATTGTCAAGAGGAAAAACGATTTTTCTTCAAAAAAGGATAATTCTCCAAGGAGTATAGACGGCAAAAAGAAAAATATACAAAAATTTCCTTATTTTCCGGCAGAAGACTGACGCGCATACTCTCTTGGGGACAGGCCCTTCATTTTTTTAAAGACGCGGGAAAAGTAGAGGGGGTCACGGAAGCCAACGGAAGCAGCGATTTCGCCTACATTAAGGCCGGTTGTACGGAGCATAGCGGCAGCTTCACCGATACGATAGCGCATTAAAAACTGAGTGGGCGCCATTTCCAGCTCCTTTGCGAAGACCCGATAGAGATGGCTTTCGCTGACGCCGACGAAATCAGCCACATCGCGGATTGTGATATCGCGGCTGTAATTACGGCTGATAAAAAGCGCAGCCTTGTCCACATATTGTTTAGAGGTAGTGAGTCTGGAAGGAGAGAGGCTCATAAGGCCGCCCAAGAAGAGGTAAAGATACCCCAGCATACGGGCTTCATGTGCGGAATTACTACCACGGGCATCTGTAATTCGCATCAGCTGTTCCTGGATCTGGGGGCCGTTTTCGGGATACAGGAGTCGTTCACCATGGGCGAAGCCGGTCAAATTAATGAGCCGGTGTGCTTCTGTACCGTTAAAGCCCACCCAGCAGTAACTCCACGGATCATCACGGGAAGCGGTATAAGTTACCAATTCTGCGGGACGAATCAGAAACAAACCGCCTGGTCCCACCTGAATGGTACCGGAAGGCGTTGACAAAGATCCGCATCCTTGGGTAACATAATGGAACAGATAATGATCGCGCGTACCCGGACCCCAGGTGTACCCTGCCTCACATCGCTGATAGCCGGTATTATAAACGCTCAGGGAAAGATTTTCCTTGCTGGAAATCTTATAAGAATGTTTGACGAAATCCGATTCCAATGGAAATCCTCCTTCCTTAATAAAATAAAGGCGCTATAGGTATATTTTAGCGCATTTATGACAGAAATGCAAGATAAATCCATAAAGATGATATCAAAAAGGATAGCGATAAGGCGCTGTAGGGTGTATGATAAATTTGATTGGCAGTAAATTTTTTTCCTACATATTTGAGGAGGTCCCTATGAACGCAACTACTTTGAAAAAATGGATTTCTGATGGGAATTTGGATAAAAAATTTCTTTCCCTTTATGGAAAAAATCAGCTTGAAATGCAGAAGGAGCGCTATATTGAGGCGGTAGACGCCTTTGTAGAGCTTTACGGTGACAAAGACAATCTGGCCTTGTTTTCGGCACCGGGACGGACGGAAATTGCAGGCAACCATACAGACCATAACCACGGACGGGTTGTAGCAGCAAGCGTAGATCTGGATGTTATTGCTGTAGCTGCGGCGACTGAAAACGGAATGATTCGTATCAAATCCAAGGGATATAAGATGGATGAAGTCGCCCTGAATGACTTGGAAGCCAAAGCGGAAGAGGAAAACAAAGCGATCTCTTTAATACGGGGAATGGCTTCACGATTTGTGCAGAAGGGGCTGAAGGTAGGAGGATTGGAGGCATATACAACATCCAATGTTCTGAAGGGTTCCGGATTATCATCGTCTGCCGCCTTTGAAGTGCTGGTAGGAACGATGCTCAGCGGCTTGTATAACGGCGGGACGGTAAGCCCTGTAGAAATTGCAAAATACGCCCAATATGCGGAAAATGTCTATTTTGGAAAGCCTTCGGGGTTGATGGATCAGATGGCGAGTTCCGTAGGAAGCGTAATTACCATTGACTTTGCGGATACGGAAAGTCCGATCATCGAAAAGATGGATTTTGATATGGATGCAATGGGATGCGCGCTGTGCATTGTAGATGTTGGCGGCAACCATGCGGATTTGACGCAAGAGTATGCGGCAATTCCCGCAGAGATGAAGCAGGTGGCAGGATATTTTGGCCGGGATGTGCTTCGGGGAGTAACCTATCGGGACCTAATTTCAAACGCGGCGCAGCTGCGTGCGCAGTTTGGGGACCGTGCATTTTTGCGGGCAATTCATTTTGTAAAGGAAAATCAACGTGTCGGCGATATTGTCAATGCGCTGAAGGACAAGGATTATGCAAAATTCCTGAAGCTCATTTCGGAATCCGGGGATTCCTCCTATCGGTTCCTGCAGAACGTGTATGCCAGCAGCAATCCGAAGGAACAAAGCATGGCAATTGCGCTGGAAATGGCGGAAGATATACTGAAAGGCCGCGGCGCATGTCGGGTACACGGCGGTGGCTTCGGAGGAACGACGCAGAATTTTGTACCGCTGGATTTGCTGGAGGAATTCCGCAGCGGGATTGAAAGCGTATTTGGAGAAGGAAGCTGCCATGTCCTGTCGATTCGGCCCTATGGCGGCATACAGGTACTCTAATAGTGGGAAGGAGTTTATAAAACAATGGCAGAACTTAGATATAATCCGATCACAAAAGACTGGGTAATGGTAGCATCTCATCGCCAGTCCCGGCCGCAAATGCCAAAAGACTGGTGTCCATTCTGTCCAGGTTCCGGAAAGGTTCCGGATGAAGGGTTCGATGTGTTAAGATATCCGAACGATTTTCCAGCATTGATGCAGAATCCTCCGGTACCGGACGATGTAGCTGGCGGCTTATTTGAAGTAAAGCCTGCCTACGGCCGGTGCGAGGTGCTTCTTTATTCGGATCAGCATCATGCATTTTTGAAGGACCTTTCGGACGAGCATGTGCATAAGCTGGCACACATGTGGCTGGAATGCTTTAACGATATGCGCGCAGACGAGAAAATCAAATACGCATACATATTTGAGAACCGGGGCGATGTGGTAGGTGTTACCATGCCGCATCCTCATGGTCAAGCGTATGGCTATTCCTTTATTCCCAAAAAGATACAGGAAGAGCTGGAAGGTGCCGGGGAATATTACGAAAAGACGGGACGGAACCTGTTTTTGGATCTGCTGAAGCAGGAAAAAGACGACGGTCGCCGGATCATCTTTGAAAATGAGTATTTTACGGTATATGTTCCGTTCTTCTCTCCTATTACATATGGGGTTCATGTCACAGCCAATCGCCCTGTAACCGATCTGTCTGGTATGACAACAGAAGAATTGAACGCGTTGGGAGAAACGATCCGTGATTGCGCAGGAATGTATGATTCTCTGTTTGATATGCTGTTCCCATATATGATGTGCATGCATAACGCACCCGTCAATAGCGGAGAGCATCCGGAATATCAGTTCCATGTAGAATTTTATCCTCCGCTGCGTGCTGCGGACAAGCAGCAATTCTTTGCTTCGTCCGAGACCGGTGCAGGCGCCTGGTGCAATCCCAACTGCCCGGAACAGAAGGCAGTGGAACTGCGGGAAGCTTATCGCAAATTCAAAAACCGCTAAGGACGTACGAAATCCCGGAAGCCTATGGTTTCCGGGATTTTTTGTTGAAATTTTATCGGATACTGCTGTCCACTCCTTCAGGGAAAGGGCAAAAAGAGACATCCGTGATCTCGACGGGGACTTTTTTACCGTTCAGGTAGACCTTGAGACCCAGTTCCTTGTCGGAGGAGACCTCAGCGCAGAAAAGCAGGTTGCCGGCTTCATTGCCCGCATCAAAATGGATCTCCAGGGCACTGCCGAAGAGCCCGTTTGAAACACCTGCCCCTGCTGACAGATAGTCCTCCCCTACCGCCGGAAGGTACACCACATAGCAGGTTCTGCGATGGGGATTGCCCGGTTCCGCATACCGGAGGACGTAAGCGGTATTAAGCTCTTTGCCGCTTTGCTCAAACCATTGCTGGACCTGAGGATCCTCCATTTCAGAAAGGTAGTCCCCTACGGAAAGGGTGGTGTAGCTAGTGGTGCTGGAAGTAAGCCGGGCTCTTAAACCGATCACAGCGGTTGCTGACCCCAGGACAAGGAGGACAGGGATAAGGATCACAGCGACCAGAATTTTTCCCAGAACGCGATCTTGGGGCTGAACAGGCTGAAGACAATCCTCCTGGGACTCAGGGAGCGTCTGAGCGCAGTAGGGGCAAACCTTCCAGCCAGGATCAACTGCACTTTTGCAGTTGGGACAGTTGGGCTTTAGCTTGGCGCCGCAGTTCGGGCAGACGGTATAGGTTTCAGTGACCTTGGCGGAGCAAGCCGGGCAAAGAAGCTTCGCATGGCTTCCCCGAACCAGCAGGTAGATAATAAAGCCAACGAGCGACGGAGCCAGCAAGGCAATCAGTGCCCATAAGGGGGCATTCATTCCTCTGTTTTTGGCGTCGCGGTAAACATATACCCCAATCAGCACCGCGATCAACAAAAAAGCCATGAAGAGCAGCAGGAGGAAAACCAGTCCGATCATGTTCATAACAGAAGCTCCTTTCGCTTATAAGTAAATATCAAAATCAAAATGGTTCCGCCGGTAATGGAAAATGCGCTGTAAAGCAGGCAGAGCAATGACAATACAGGAAATGTTGGGAAAAGCAGCAGTGCTGCGGCCCAAAGACAGGCTTCCATTAAAACGGCGGCGACAGTCAGCAGACCCGTTTGCCTGCGGGAACGCCGACGTTCCAATTCAGCCCGAAGCATTTTCTCGGTCAAGGGTGGCGGCAGCTGGTCAAAATGGAAGATCTGCTTCATCTTTCAAAGCCTCCTTCAATTTTTTTCGTGCGGAGTTAAGTCTGGATTTCATGGTTCCCGGAGGAATTCCCAAAACCTTAGCTGCGGCATTTAGTTCCATATCCTGAAAGTAAAAAAGGATTACCGCAAGTCTAAGCTTCTCCGGCAGTCCGTCTACGGCTGTATACAGGGAAGAGTAATCGGGAGACTCAGAGTCCGGAATCTGTTCTAAGGGCTTTTGAGTTTCTTCGGTTTCCAGAAGATTGCGGATGACAGGGCTTCTGGCGGCTCGCCGCAAAAGATTTCGATAGGTGTTGACACAGATAGCTGTCAGCCATGGCTCAAATTCCATATCCGGACGATATTGGCCAATATACCGAAGTACCTTGAGCCAGGTATCCTGGTAGAGATCATCGGCATCAAAAGAATTTCTGCAGAGGGCAAGGCAAAGCCCGTAAAGACGCTTTCCATATTGGCGGATGTACGGATCAATCATTTTCCTGTCCTCCTTTCGTATACAGATACAACGGAACAAGGCCTCAGGTTCATTCCAAACCAAATTTTAAAGATTTTGGGAAAATTGCGGCAAACGGAGGGTATTTACTTCCCTGCTCGGTCCATGCTATAATGAAAAAAAGGAGGAATTGATATGTCTGTTCCCACTCCGCATATTGGCGCGGCTGAAGGAGCCATTGCTCCTGTTGTACTGATGCCCGGCGATCCGCTTCGGGCGAAAATGATTGCTGAAACCTATTTAGAATCCCCCGTGTGCTACAATCAGGTAAGAGGAATGCTGGGATATACCGGCACTTACCATGGCAAACCGGTGTCCGTGCAGGGCAGCGGAATGGGGATGCCGTCCATCGGGATCTATTCTTATGAACTATTCCACTTTTACGGAGTGGAAACGATTATACGTGTCGGTTCTGCGGGAGCGCTGCAGGATTTTCTGGAAATTGGAGACCTGGTGGTAGCAGCAGGATGCTCTTCCTTCACCAAATATCTGGACCAGTTCGGAACACCGGGGGCCTTTGCGCCGCTGGCGGATTTTGACCTGGCGGCAAAAGCTGCAGAAACGGCACGCCGGAAAGGATTCCGGTGTATTGCAGGAAACGTATTGTCCAGCGACACCTTTTACGATGATGACAGCCAGGCGCTGAAAAAATGGCGGAAAATGGGGGTGCTGGCAGTAGAGATGGAAGCTGCTGCCCTTTATGCTAACGCTGCCCGCGCAGGGAAAAAGGCGCTGGCGATCCTAACTATTTCCGATTGCCCTTTTAAAGGAACAGCGACCACCTCGGAAGAACGTCAGAATTCCTTTACTGCGATGGCGGAAACTGCGCTGGAGCTGATATAATGGAGGAAGAAATCAAGAGGGCGCTGGCTTCTGCTGCTCTTGAGGCCAGGAAACAGGCTTACTGCCCATATTCACATTTTGCTGTAGGAACGGCCTTGCTGACGGCTGATGGGGATATTGTAACAGGATGCAATGTAGAATGTGCCTCTTATGGTGGTACCAATTGTGCGGAGCGGACAGCGATCTTTCGGGCAATAGCTGCAGGCACGCGGAATTTTTCAGCACTGGCAATTGCCGGAGGAGTTGAAGGAGTGGAGCCGGAGGCGTTCTGTCCGCCCTGCGGGATCTGCCGACAGGTGCTGGCGGAATTTTGCGGGGAAGATTTCCCGATTCTGCTTGTAAAGTCGGAACGTGAGCGGCAGGAGTACACGTTAGGGCAGCTTTTACCGGCGGCCTTTGGTCCGGGGGTAATGGGCTGATTCTTCAAATACTTACAGTTTTTCTCCAGGCAACCACCGAAGGGAGGTACCGGGTCATCATGCGCATGACGGATATTATAATCAAAAA
>CALXBD010000096.1 GCA_944386445.1 uncultured Clostridia bacterium | reverse complement strand
TTTCTGTTTGCATTTTTGGCAGTGGTGCTGCTGATATATTTCTGCTGCCCGCTGAAAGGGAAAAACTGGGTCCTGGCAATTTCAGGACTGGTTTTTTATGCCTGGGGAGAACCGGTCTATGTTGTGCTGATGCTGTTCACAACGCTGCTGGACTATACGGCGGGACGTGTGATAGACCGGTATGGGGATCGCTTGGCGATTCGTCGGGCCGCAATGATCGGATCGATTGTCATCAACGTGTCGCTGCTGGGAGTGTTTAAATACAGCTCGTTTTTTATCCAGAATATCAACGGCCTGTTTGGGCTTTCACTGGCAGACCCGAAGCTTCCTTTGCCCATCGGGATTTCTTTCTATACCTTTCAGAGCATGTCTTATACCATTGACATGTACCGGGGGGATACCAAGGTCCAGAAAAATTACATTTACTATCTGGCATATGTCAGCATGTTTCCCCAGCTGGTGGCTGGCCCCATCGTCCGGTATGAGGACGTGGCAAAAGAGTTGGAAAACCGTACTGTTACCCTTCAAAAGGTGGGAGAAGGAGCTTTCCAGTTTGCGGTGGGCCTGGGGAAAAAGGTGCTTTTAGCCAATAATATCGGGCTTTTATGGACGCAGGTAAAGGATGTGTCTGGGGATAACATCCCGGCCTTGACGGCGTGGCTGGGAATTTTGGCGTTTACCTTTCAGATTTACTTTGATTTTTCGGGGTATTCTGATATGGCCTGCGGGATGGGCCGGATGTTGGGATTTACCTTCCCGCAGAACTTCAACTTCCCCTACATGGCAAAATCCATCAGCGATTTCTGGCGCCGGTGGCATATTTCCCTTAGTTCCTGGTTCAAGAGCTACGTTTATATTCCCTTGGGCGGCAACCGCAAGGGAAAGGTAAGAACGATCCGGAATTACCTGATCGTCTGGCTGCTGACCGGTTTCTGGCATGGAGCCAGCTGGAATTTCGTGCTGTGGGGACTGTATTTTGGCATCCTGCTGATCTGCGAAAAGTTTTTCCTGGGGAAATGGCTGAGTAAGCTGCCAGGTTGGATACAGCGGGTGTACGCGTTTTTGCTGGTAGTCGTAGGATGGGTGTTCTTTGAGATGGAAACACCGGCGGCAATCGGACAGTTTATGCGGTCACTGCTGGGGGCAGGCGGCTTGGCGGATAGCTGGTCGGTTTACCTGCTGTTGACCTTCGGAATGCTGATGGTGCTGTGCGGGATAGCAGCCAATAACTGGCTGCCATCCCTGCTGGCCCGTGCGGAAAAGCGCTTTCCCATCGTGCAGGTTTTAAGACCGGTATGGATGGTGCTTCTTCTGATCGCGTCTACGGCATTCTTGGTGAACGCCACCTATAATCCCTTCCTGTATTTCCGGTTCTGAGGAGGCGGTCGTTATGAAATTTGTACATGCCATTGGAAAAAAGAACGACAGTCTTTCGGCTGCAGTCAGAGTTGTTTCAGCAGTTTTATTTTTAACTCTGCTGTTTTTGGGATGTGCCGCTACATTTTTGATACCCAAAGAGAAGTTTTCCGAGGACGAGAACAAATATCTGGCATCTTTTCCGGCGTTTTCGGTTTCGTCCATCCGCGATAAGACCTTCATGTCAGGGTTTGAAGAGTACGCTGCCGATCATTTCCCCTTCCGCTCCAGCTGGATCGGGCTGCAGACACGATTGCAGCTTCTGCTGGGCCAGAAGGAGATCAATGGGGTCTATATTTTGAAGGATAGGCTGTTGGAACGGGTAGATCCTCCGGCCGGTTCCAATGTGGCGAATTCCGTCCTTGCCATGAGTGAATTTGCCCAGCGATTTGATGGGGCAACCTATCTGATGCTGGTACCAACAGCAGCGGAAATTTATCACGGGATGCTGCCTACGGGTGCGCCGACCCTCTCCCAACGGACCACCATCGACGAAGTTTATAAAAAGGCTCAGAATGTTACCACGGTGGATGTCTATGCCTCATTAAGCGCCTATAGTGACCAGTATCTGTATTATCGGTCCGATCATCATTGGACTTCCCGAGGGGCGTATTTGGGGTACGGGGCGTTGTCATCAAAAATGGGATTTACGCCTGTGGCTCTGGACCGGTTTAATGTGGAACATGCCAGCCATAATTTCCGGGGATCACTTTACAGCAAGGTGATCTATAAAGGCGTGGAAGCGGACACGATCGATTTGTATTCTTATCCTGCTGGAGCGGAGGTGACCAGTGTCTCGGTGTATAACGGCCAAACCTGGGAAGTCCGAGACAGCCTGTACTACCGGGAGTTTTTGGAGAAGAAGGATCAGTATTCCGTGTTTCTGGGGCAGAACCAGCCCATTGTGACGATCGAGACGAATTCCAGCAGCGGTAACAGTCTGATTATTTTTAAGGATTCTTACGCCAATTCACTGGCACCGTTTTTGGCACTGCATTACAGTAAGATCACGTTGGTAGATTTGCGGTACCTGAAAACCTCTTTTGAAAAAATTGTGCCGCTGGAGGAGTATACGCAGGCGCTGTTTTGCTATAATGTAAAAACATTTGTAGATGAGGACAATGTTCAGAAGGTGAATCTCGGAACAGGATCCTGAAAGGAGCATAAAAAACCCGGATCGCAATTGCGATCCGGGTTTTTTATCAAACTCAACCGATATGTTCAAAGAGGGTGGTGACGATCTTAGTTGCGAAATCGGTAGCAACTTTAACCTTTTCGTCAGTCAGCTTTCCGATACCGAAGAGGCCCTTTTTAATTTCCACACCCTGGATACCTGCAACAGCAACGCCATTAGCTTTAAAGATATCTGCCAGTTCGCCGATATCGTTAGCGCCTGTGTTGGACAGGGGGATCAAAGCGACGTTAGCAGCACGTTCAGCGCTGAGGTCTTTGCAGAAGTCGACCAACTGTTTTGCTTTTTTGCCATAGTCGTCAAAGACGATAATGACCAGTTTTTCCTTTTCGCAGGGATATGCGGGCGGAATCTGGTCACATTTACATTTAAAGGTACGGCCTACAGCAGTAGCAACAGCCTCAGCATTGCCCTTGCCATTTTTGGAGAAGTACAGCACTTGCATTTTCATGATGAAATCGTCCTTTCAGTCTTCCTATGTGTGTTCCCGGAGGAAATCAGAGCTGGATCAGCTATCGAATACAAAACCGTTCCAGTGTAATTTGATACAGTAATTTTAGTGTAACATGAAATATGAAGATTGTCAAAAATATTCTGTAAACAATTGATTAAATGATTAAGCTGTGTAAAAATTTTTAGGCAAATCTTATACTAAATAACGAATTTTATACAGAGGGTTATCGCTTCCAAGCCAGGGGAGAAAAGAGCATCAGCATGGGAAACAGCTCCAAACGGCCGGCCAGCATATCGAAGCAAAGGACGACCTTAGACAGCCATGAAAGGTTGCCGAAATGGCCTGCAGGGCCAACAGCGCCCAAGCCGGGTCCCACATTGTTGATGCATGCGGCTACGGAGGTAAAGGCGGTGGAAAAATCCACCTGGTCCAGGCTCATCAGCAGGAAAGAAACGGCATAAATAATCATATACACGATAAAAAATGCACTGACACCGCTGAAGACCTCCTGTTCAACGGTTTTCCCTTCGAACTTAATGGAGTTGACCGACCTGGGGGAAATCATATGCTTGATTTCCTTTTTTGCGATTTTTCCTAAGATCAGGACCCTGGAAACCTTAATACCACCGCCTGTAGACCCGGCGCAGGCGCCGCAGAACATCAGGCAGACCAAAATGACCTGGGAGAACATAGGCCATTGGGTAAAATCCGCCGTGGCAAATCCGGTGGTGGTAATGATCGAAGACACCTGGAAAAACGCGTATCGCAGGGATTGGCCTACTGTTCCGTAAATATGGTAAATATCGGCCGCGATCAGCAACGTAGCGGCCCCGATGATCCCCAGATACCAGCGGACCTCCTGGCAGCGAAACGCCTGAAAAAATTCTCCTGCCAGCAGCAGGAAAAAGACGTTGAAATTGATGCCGAAAAGGACCATAAACACACCGACGACGATATCGATGTAAGCGCTGCCATAATAGGCGATACTTTCCACCTTGATGCCGAATCCGCCTGTTCCGGCAGTAGAAAAAGCGGTCAATATACTGTCAAAAACAGGCATGCCGCCTATGACCAGCAAAATGAATTCCACTAACGTAAGACCCAGATAGATCCCATAAAGGATCCGTGCGGTCAGCCGCATTTTGGATACCAGCTTGCCGACCTGGGGGCCTGGGGATTCCGCTCGCAGGATGTACATGGATTGGGACTCCGCTTCAGACCGCGGCAATACGGCCATCACAAATACCAATACGCCCATACCGCCTACCCAATGGGTAAAACTTCTCCAAAAAAGCATCCCCTGGGAAAGGGCTTCCGCATTTGGCAGGATACTGGCCCCCGTTGTCGTGAAACCGGAGACCGTTTCAAAAAACGCATCCAAATAATTGGGGATTTCCCCGCTGATCCAGAACGGGAGCGCGCCGAACGCCGAAAGGATCACCCAGCTCATCGCCACGATAAAAAATCCTTCCCGTGTATAGATGCGCCGGTTGGAAGGCCTTCGGAAAGAAATGCCGAATCCTCCCCCGATCAGCACAACGATAGGGATTATAAAGCTAACCGCGGTTTTTTCCTGATACAGGAATACGACCAGCAGCGGCAGCAGCATCAAGACGCCGCAAATCAGCATGACCCGCCCCAAAACGTAGACAATCATACGTCCATTCATGAGAGCGGGAACCCCCTTTCGGATTCCAAAATATCACTCAGATCCCGCAGATACTGGCTGTTTGTCACGACGATTACGGAATCCCGGGGTTCCATGGTATCGTTTCCCCGGGGAATAATCACTTTGTTGTTGCGGATAATACATGCCAGCAGAATATTCGGCTTTGTTTTCAGATCCTTAAGGGGGATCCCTACAAACTTTGCGTTTTCTGCTACAATAAATTCCAGCGCTTCCACCTGGCCGCCCACCAGCTTATATAACGTCTGAACACTGCTGCCGGTGGAATTATGCATCGCTCTTACATAGCGGATAATACGATTCGCCGCGATCGTCTTTGGCGAAACGATGGTATCCAGTCCCATATTTCCCAGCATATCCAGAAAAGCGAGACGGTTGATTTTTGTAACGACCTTGTCGCGCTTCAATGACTGCGCGTACATGGAAATCAAGATATTTTCCTCATCCATACCGGTCAGAGAGACAACGGCATCCATCTGTTCAATGCCTTCCTGGAGGAGCAGTTCCTGATCCGTGCCGTCTCCGTGGATGATGGTTGCCTTTGGCAACCATTCGCTTAAAGCATGGCAGCGTTGGCGGTCCAACTCGATAATTTTGACCTGCATTCCGGCGTCCAGCAGCTGAAAGGCCAGGTAATGGGCGATTTTACCACCGCCGACAATCATAACATTGCGGGCGCGCTGCTTATAGATGCCCAAGATTTTGAAAAAGGTTGCCAATTCGGCATGCGACGCAGTCACATGAATTTTGTCCCCTGCTTGAAGGATGAAGTTTCCGTCGGGGATAATGACTTTCCCATCCCGTTGAACAGCGCAGATCAGGATTTTAACTCTTAAACGATCCGGCAGGTTGTAAAGGGGCTGATGATCCAGTGCGCTTCCGGGATTGACCTTAATTTCAGCCAGTTCAACCCGTCCCCTGGCAAAAGTCTCGATATTGATTGCAGATGGAAACCGCAAGAGTCTGCAAATTTCGGTAGCAGTCTCCATTTCGGGGTTAACGACCATGCTCAGACCCAGTTCTTCCCGCAGGAATACCAGCTGCTGGGAGTATTCCGGATTGCGCACCCGGGCGATGGTATGCCGTGCCCCGATCTTTTTGCTGACCATACAGCTGAGGATATTCAGCTCATCGGAGGAAGTTGCGGCGATCAGCAAATTGGCTTTATTGGCACCGGCCTCCATCAGGACGCCATAGCTGGCTCCGTTTCCGCTGATACCCATAACATCGTATTGGTTGACCATTTCCTCCACGACTTTCGGATTCTGGTCGATTACGACGACATCATGTCCTTCTTTTGACAAGTGTTCGGTCAGGGTAGCCCCGACTTTTCCGTCACCCACAATGACAATTTTCATTTTACAATCTCCAAATTCAGGATGGAATCGGCCGTTGCACGAACAACCTGGCCATCATACATGGACATTATATCATAGCTGTTCCTGTGACGTAAAGGGCTGCAAATCATATTTTAAGAAAAAAACAGTTCAAAATTATACCTTTTAGGACTTTTCGGGGGAGCAATCGCCTTTTTTGTGGGAAAATATCAGGATTCCGCGAATTTAGGCAAAGCGTATGGAAATCCCTTGCTTTTTCCCCCGGAAAAGGTATATAATGCAATTGGAATTCTTGGTTTCCTATTTGAAATTCGATAGGAGTGATTCGATGTTTGAAAAAATGACCTCCCTGTCCGAGAGCGGGAAAGCGGCCGTAAAAGCGGAAATCGCCGCATTGGAATCGAAGCTGGCGGTTCAGCAGCAGCATATTAAGGAGGCAGGTCTTCCGGTAATCGTATTGCTGGAAGGCTGGGGTGCTTCCGGAAAAGGAAGCCTGATCCGGGACCTGATCCGGAACATCGATCCCCGGTCCTTCCGGGTATGTCCCATCGTCTCCCCTACTGCGGAGGAGGAACGCAAGCCTTTTCTCTGGCGGTATTTTGAAAAAATCCCCCCAAAGGGTCGGTTCCTGTTTCTGGATTCCGGCTGGTACGGCGAAACGATTAAAAACGTCATGGAAGACGGGCTGGATAACGGCGCATATGCCGACCGGGTTCACAGCATCAACGTATTTGAGCGGCAGCTTTGTGACAACGGGTATCTGGTAATCAAGCTGTTCTTGCACATTTCCAAGGAAACGCAGGATGAACGGTTTGAAGAGCTGCTGGAATCGAAAGATACCGCCTGGCGGGTTTCGGAGCTGGACCGTCGGGAAAATAAGCGATATAAAAAGTATGCGGATGCCTGGGACGGCATTTTGGATGCCACCGATTCTCCATGGGCGCCCTGGCATCTGATCGACGGCAGCGAACGCGCCAAACGCCTTCAGGCGCTGCAGGTGCTGACTGGGAGCATCGCCGCTGCGCTGGAAGGCCGCCGGGCTAAATGGGAAATCCCGGAAGAAAAGTTTCCGTTGCGATCCATGCCGCTGTTGAAAGATGTCCCGCTGAATCAGGAGGTTTCGGAGGAAGAGTATCATATCCAGTTGAAAGACGCCCAAAAGCGGCTAGCAGCGCTTCATAACCGGCTGTATCGGAAACGGGTGCCGGTGGTAATTGTATATGAAGGCTGGGATGCCGCGGGGAAAGGCGGTAATATCAAGCGGATCGCCGCCGCATTGGATCCGAGAGGCTATGAGGTAGTGCCGGTGGCAGCGCCGGAGCCTCAGGAATTGGCGCGGCATTATCTGTGGAGGTTCTGGACCCGGCTGCCAAAGACGGGGCATATTGCGATTTTTGACCGTAGCTGGTATGGCCGGGTAATGGTGGAGCGGATCGAAAAGCTCTGTTCGGATGCCGACTGGCAGCGGGCCTATCAGGAAATGAACGAGTTTGAGCGGGAACTGAGCGAATGGGGAGCGGTCGTGCTCAAATTCTGGGTCCATATTGATCCGGATACGCAGCTGGCCCGATTCCATGAGCGCGAAAATACGCCGGAAAAACGCTGGAAAATCACAGCGGAGGACTGGCGGAACCGGGAAAAATGGCCGCAGTATGAAGAAGCTGTCAACGAGATGCTTCAAAAGACCTCGACGGAATATGCGCCCTGGCATATTATCGAATCCACGGATAAACGGTATGCCCGTTTGAAGGCGATCCGGATTGTCATCGAAGCATTGGAAAAGGCTTTGGATTAGAAGAAACAGTACAGCGTCTCCCGGAGACCCCGGGAGACGCTGTATTTTTATCCGTTAAAATATTTTCTGTCCATGCTTCGATATTGCAGCGCTTCCAGCAGGTGAGCTGTCTGAATGGTATCGCTGTCCTCCAAATCGGCAATGGTACGTGCCACTTTCAGGATCCGGTGATATCCCCTGGCACTCATACCCATGCGCTCGAACGCCTTTTTCAGCAATTTCTTTCCTTCGTCGGTAATGGGGCAACAGGTATTCATCATATCCGGCGGGATGTGGGCATTATCGCGGACCCCGGTTCCACGGAAGCGTTCCTGCTGGATTTTGCGAGCGGCATCCACCCGCTTTTTGATTTCGGCGGAAGACTCTGCCCGCCGCCCGGAAGAAATGTGGGCAAATTCCACGGGGGCCACTTCGATATGGAGATCCAGCCTGTCCAGCAGCGGGCCGCTGACCCGGTTTAAGTAACGGGCGACTTGGCCGGGGGTGCAGCGGCAGGGATGGGTCGGATGGCCGTAGTAACCGCAGGGACAGGGGTTCATAGCGGCTACCACCAGCGTAGTACAGGGGTATGTAAGGGTCCCGCTGACTCTGGAAATGGTCACCGTACCGGTTTCGATGGGTTGGCGGAGGACTTCCATTGCCTGGCGGGAAAATTCAGGCAGCTCATCCAGAAAGAGGACGCCGTTGTGGGCCAGGGAAATTTCGCCGGGCCTGGGGATGGTGCCGCCGCCGGACAGCCCTGCCGGTGAAACGGTGTGATGAGGCGCCCGGAAAGGACGTTCCGTCAGGATCGGTTGGTCATCGGGCAGTGTTCCGGCTACGGAATGGATTTTGGTGCTTTCGATGGCCTCTTCGAAGGTCAGGTCGGGAAGAATGGACGGGAGCCGCTGTGCCAGCATACTTTTTCCAGAGCCGGGCGGGCCAATGAGCAGCGCGTTATGGAACCCCGCCGCCGCGATCTCCAATGCGCGTTTAGCGAATTCCTGGCCCATGACGTCGGCCATATCCGGCCGGTGGGGCGAAGAATTGGGTTTGAATTCCAGTGCCGGCATCGGCGTGAGATACCGGATATTCTCCAGAAATTCAATCACCTGAAACACATTTTCCACCCCGTATACTTCAATGCCCTGAACGGCACTGGCCTCTTTGGCGTTGTCTTTCGGGACGAAAATACGCCCGATTCCCTTTTCTCTGGCCAGAATCGTCATCGGCAGCACACCCTGTACCCGGCGGATCTCCCCCTTCATAGACAGTTCCCCTAAGAACAGTGTGTTTTCGAAATCCGCGGTAGTCTGTCCGGTGGCAGCCAGCAGTCCCAAAAAGATAGGCAGATCATAAATCGGTCCGGTTTTCTTCAAGTCGGCCGGAGCTAGGTTCACCGTAATTTTCTGCGTCGGAAATTCATATCCGCAATTTTGAAAAGCCGCCCTCACCCGGTCACGGCTTTCTTTGACTGCCGCATCGGGCAATCCCACGATTTCAAAGGACGGCAGCCCCCGGAAGGTGTTCACCTCCACCTCCACCGGATACGCGTTCATGCCGTAAACGCCGGCGCTCAAGGTTTTTGTATACAGAAAGATCCCCCATTTCCGCGCAAATAAAATTAGGCGGGACAATGCGGCGGTGCCGCATCGTCCCGCCCAAGGAACGTTATTTCGCGTAGTCGATGGCGCGGCTTTCGCGAATCATATGCACTTTGATCTGTCCGGGATATTCCAGTTCGTTTTCGATCCGTTTGGCAATTTCCCTTGCGGCGATGACCATCTCATCGTCTTTGATCGCTTCGGGCTTCACCAGGATGCGGATTTCGCGGCCGGCCTGGATGGCGTAGCATTTTTCTACGCCGTCATAAGACTTGGCGATCTCCTCCAGTTTTTCGACCCGTTTGATGTAGTTTTCCAAATTCTCACGCCGTGCGCCGGGACGCGCTGCGGAGATTGCGTCTGCAGCCTGAACCAGTGCGGCAATAACCGTCTTGGTTTCCACGTCGCCGTGATGGGCTTCGATCGCATGCAGAATCTGAGCGTTTTCCTTGTATTTCCGGCAGATATCCATACCGATCTGCACATGGGAACCTTCCACCTCATGGCTCAACGCCTTGCCGATGTCATGGAGCAAACCTGCTCGTTTTGCCATGGTTACATCCACACCCAGCTCAGCCGCCATAATGCCGGCCAAATGCGCCACCTCAATGGAGTGATCCAGCACATTCTGACCATAAGAAGTACGGTATCGCAGCCGGCCAAGCAGCCGGACCAACTCGTGATGGAGTCCATGCACATTGGTTTCCATCATAGCGCGTTCGCCTTCGGCTTTGATCCGGGCCTCCACCTCTTTGGTAGCCTTTTCGACTGTCTCCTCAATACGTGCGGGATGGATTCGTCCGTCGGTAATCAGCTTTTCCAGAGACAGGCGAGCGATTTCTCTTCTCACCGGGTCAAAGCTGGACAAAGTAATTGCTTCCGGCGTATCGTCGATAATCAAATCCACACCGGTCAAAGTTTCCAGCGCTCTAATATTGCGTCCTTCGCGGCCGATGATCCGGCCTTTCATCTCGTCATTGGGCAATGTGACCACAGAAACGGTTGCTTCGCTGACATGATCCGCGGCGCAGCGGGAGATTGCCAGTGAAATCATCTCTCTCGCCTTATCTTCGGCCTCATCCTTCAGCTGCTGTTCAAAGCTTGCGATTTTCAGAGCCTTTTCATGTACCAGTTCGCCCTCCAGACTTTCCAGCAGCTGATCCTTCGCCTGACTGGCAGTCAGGCCGGAAATCCGTTCCAGCTGATCGATCTGGCTCTTCTTGATTCGTTCCGCCTCCTCCAGCTGCTCTTCCGCCTGTTTGAGTTTTTCCTGAATCAGTTCCTCTTTCTTTTCCAGGTTATCGATTTTACGGTCTAACGTTTCCTCTTTTTGTTGGACGCGACGTTCCTGACGGGAAACCTCCGTGCGTCGCTCCTTGATATCGCGGTCGGCTTCAGTTCGGGTCCGGTGAGCTTCCTCTTTAGCCTCAATCAAAAGCTCTTTCTTTTTTGCCTCAGCGGAGCGGTAGGCTTCATTGATAATTTTTTTGGCTTGGTCTTCGGCGCTGCCGATTTCTGTTTCTGCTACTTTTTTTCGATAAGCGACGCCGATAAAAAATGCGATCACGCCGCCAATGATTAGAGCAATCAAAAAAGTAATCGTGCAATAAAGGATCAAGGTGCCCAGAGTAAATTGCATTGTTTCGATGACCTCCCTTTCTCTAAAATTTCAAAATTCATAGAAAAATATCGTTGGAAATGGCGGTAAAAGCCGCAAATCTCCAGGCCTGCTCTCTCAAAAGGGCAGACTTAGAGCACATTCTTCATAAGGCAGAACGCCGGCGACAACCGCATCACGCCAGTCCGTTCCGAATATCCTGAGCTTCCAGCGTAAATATTTATCCCACAGGCCCAGTCCCCGGGGTATCATTTATGATGAAAATCGTTCTATAAGCAACGGCAGGGCGGGTTTCAGAGGCATAAAAGGCCTGCTTCCCCCAGCGATGCCAATATTTCAGAAAAATGCTCTATACCTTTTTATTTTATTCTCCCAGCGCATGATTGTCAAGACATTTACATTACTTTTCACTTCGAAAAAGATTTCCTTCATTGCGCAAGTTTTTATAAAATACTGGTTAAATGTTTTAGGCCTGCGGAATTTCAAAAAAGCTTTCCAAAATAAAAAGGTTTTCCACAGATTTCACAGAGTTTTCAACATTCTGTACAATTTTTGGATTTTAAACGTCCTTTTTGCCCTGATGCAAATCCTTTTTTAAAAAAATTGCAAGCCTCAGGACTTCCTGCGATTGTATCGTGATTGGGGACAGCGCTTGACGGAAAACACAGAAACTCGTATAATACCTAACAGAAGGTTTTGCGGCGAAGGAGGTTAGAGCGTGAAGGTCAGTGAAGCCATGGTGCGCTGTTTGGAGGAAGAAGAGGTAACCGTACTGTTTGGGTATCCCGGCGCGGCGATCTGCCCCTTTTACGAGGCTCTGGCCTTGTCGCCGATCCGCCATATCCTGGTACGTACCGAGCAGAATGCGGGACACGCCGCCTCCGGTTACGCCAGAATGAGCGGAAAATGCGGGGTCTGTGTCGCTACATCCGGACCCGGCGCCACGAATTTGATCAGCGGGATTGCTTCAGCATATATGGATTCGATTCCGCTGGTGGTGATTACCGGGCAGGTGGACTCCCATCTATTGGGCCGGGATGTCTTCCAGGAGGTCGATACCACCGGTATGGTGGAACCGTTTATCAAGCACAGCTATCTGCTCAAAAATCCGGCGGATACCTGTCGGGTATTTAAGGAAGCGTTTTATCTGGCACAATCCGGCAGACCGGGACCAGTATTGATCGACGTGCCGGTGGACGTACAGCAGCGGGAAACCCGGTTTGCTTATCCGGAACGGGCGGCCATTCGCTCCTACAAGCCCAGCAGCATGGGGCATATAGGACAGATTCGTCGTGCGGCGGAAGCGATTCGCCACGCGGACAGGCCGTTGCTTGTGGCCGGAGGAGGCGTTTTTGCTTCCGGGGCCGGTACGGTTCTGAAAACATTTCTTGAAAAAACCGGTATGCCGGCGGTCCATACCATGATGGGCATCGGCGCACTGCCGTTTGAATATCCGCTGCGGCTGGGAATGATCGGCGTCTTTGGCGCGGAGGCGGCAAATTTGGCACTGAACCGGGCGGATCTGCTGGTGTTGGCAGGCACCCGGGTGGGAGACCGTTCCATTCCTGCGCCGGAGCTGCTGGCCCGGGATAAAAAAGTGATCCATATTGATATAGATCCGGCGGAAATCGGGAAGAATATTCCTGCGGATATCCCGGTAGTGGGAGATCTGAGATTGATTTTGGAACAGCTTTGCGGGGAATTGGAAGGGCCGGAATTGAATCCGCTGACCGATTGGAAGCGGGAAGCCTTACATTATAAAAAGACAGTTCTGCTGAAGCTGCCGTCTCGGGATCGGCCGGATCCGCGGGCAGTGCTGAAGGCGCTGTGCAGCCGGATGGAGCCGGGAGGCGTTTTGTCGGCCGATGTAGGGCAGAATCAGATTTGGGCGGCGGACTCCTTTGAGGTGCCGGGAGGCAGGTTTTTAACGTCCGGAGGAATGGGCACTATGGGCTGCGCTGTTCCGACCGCTTTGGGCGCCCGGGTGGCCTGCCCGGATAGACAGGTGGTCGCTGTTTGCGGAGATGGGTCTTTTCAGATGTCCATGATGGAACTGGCAACGATGCGGCAGCATAATGTGGCAGTGAAATTGGTGGTGTTTCGGAATAACCGTTTGGGAATGGTTGCGGAATTTCAGCGGGAGCATGGGAAGGAAACAGCCGTTTGCCTGGATGGAAGCCCGGATTTTGTAAGACTTGCAGATGCATACGGGATTCCGGCAAGGCGGCTGTCCAGACCGGAGGAAATACCTGTCGCGCTGGATGCGATGTTCCGGACGGAAGGCACGTTTTTGCTGGAAGTGGAGACGGATCCGGAGGAGCCTACGCTGCCGCCGCTGTCCGGAGCATTTTAAGGAGGTCAGGCGATGAAGCATACCCTTTCGATTCTGGTGGAAAACCATGCAGGCGTCCTTTCCCGGGTGGCCGGACTTTTCGCCCGGCGGGGGTTCAATATTGAAAGCCTGGCAGTGGGAACGACAGCTGATCCGGCGGTATCCTGTATTACGATCGTGGCTGACGACCGGGAAAATGTCATGGAGCAGCTGGGAAAACAGCTGAATAAGCTGATCGACGTGATTAAGTTGCGGGACTTTGCGCCGGAAGAAGTGATCAGCCGGGAACTGGCTCTGGTGAAAATCAATGCCAGCGCCCGTACCCGCGGGGAAATCTCTGAGCTGGCAGCCCTGGCCGGAGGAAAAATCTGCGATATTACCAGAAACTCTGTGACGGTGGAGTTCTGTGATACCACCGAGAGAGTAGAGAATTTTCTCACCCTGTGCCGGCCTTACGGGTTGAAAGGCGTGGTGCGCACCGGGACAATTGCCATGGAAAAAGGCAGCGGACAGCTGTCTGTGGAGGAAGAATCCGGGAACGGAAAAAAATCGGAAAAAGATTAAAAAACTGTTGACAAGCCGATATTGGTAGGATATAATAAACTTTGTGGCATTATGAGGTGTCGATATGAAACTAAACCTGAGACAGCTGTTTGATATTGTCGGGGAACGGAAGGAATTCCAGTGTTCCTTTGACTTTTCAGGCGAAGAGCTGTATGGCGGCTTCCCGTTTCAAGGCCCCGTAGACTGCTCGGGAGAAATTGAAAACCATGCCGGAGTGGTACGGTTGGTTTTCTGTGTGAAATTTGTCCTGGATTTGGTCTGCGATCGGTGTTTGAAGCAATTCAGACAGGATTTTACCATGCATTTCGAGCATATCCTGGTCCAAAAACTCAATTCCGACAATGACGACTACCTGGTCTGCGCCGATGGAGTTCTGGATCTGGAGGATACCGTGCGGACAGACGTCCTGCTGGAGCTTCCCGGAAAGGTGCTTTGCTCGGAGGATTGCAAGGGACTTTGCTGTCAATGCGGGAAAAACCTCAATGAGGGCAGCTGCACATGCGAGAAAAAACAGATTGACCCTAGACTTGCCGTTTTGAGTCAATTGCTGGACTGAGGATGGTCTTGGTCCTTAATTGGATGAAGGAGGTGCAATCATGGCAGTACCGAAGAGAAAAGTTTCGAAGGCCCGGAGAGATAAACGGCGTTCTAATGTTTGGAAACTCCCCATGCCTGCGTTTTCCAAGTGCACCCAGTGCGGTGAGCTGAAAGCTCCTCACAAAGTGTGCCCGCACTGCGGATATTACAAAGGCGTAGAGGTTATCAAGAAAGAGGCATAAGCCTTTTTGTATGAGAGTTTGTGGGGCCCGATAAGGCGTAAGCTTTATCGGGCACTTTTTTTAAAGGAGGCGGCGCGTATGGCGGTTCGTATTGCGGGTGTGGAGCCGGGAAGTCCGGCGTTTCGGGGGAAGATCCGGAAAGGTGAGACACTTCTGGCCATCAGCGGGCATGAGATTGTGGACGTGCTGGATTACCGGTTTTATATGCTGGAGCCGGAGCTTAAGGTGCTGGTCCGGGACGAGAAGGGCCGGGAGCGTGAGGTGGTCCTTCATAAGGAAGAGTACGAGGAAACAGGGATGCTTTTCGATAGCTACCTGATGGACAGCCAGCGGACCTGCCGGAATAAGTGCGTGTTTTGCTTCATTGACCAGATGCCGCCCGGAATGCGGGAGACCCTTTATTTTAAGGATGACGATGCCCGGATGAGCTTCCTTTACGGGAACTATATCACCCTGACCAACCTGACGGAGCACGATATCCGCCGGACCATCGAGATGAAGATCTCCCCTATCAATATATCGGTGCATACCACCAATCCGGAACTGCGGTGCAGGATGATGAATAACCGATTTGCAGGGGAATCCCTGAAAATCATGGACCGGTTCGCGGAAGCCGGGATTTCCATGAATGCCCAGTTGGTCCTCTGCCCGGGCCTCAACGACGGGCCCGAGCTGGAACGGAGTTTAAAAGATCTTTCCCGGCTGACGCCGGCGCTGAAAACGGTCTCCTGCGTGCCGGTGGGGCTGACGAAATTCAGGGACGGGCTCTATCCCCTCTCCCCCTACACCAAGGAACAGGCGGCGGAGGTCATTGATACCATTGACCGCTTCGGCGAAGAGCAGTTTGCACAGACCGGCCACAGGGTCTTCTATGCCGCCGATGAATTTTACCTGAAGGCGGAGCGTCCCCTGCCAGAGGGCAGCTTTTATGAAGATTATGCCCAGCTGGAAAACGGTGTGGGAATGCTCACCCTCCAGCGGGAGCAATTCCGGGAAGCTTTTGCCTTTTTTGAAGCAGACAGCCGCTGCCGGAAGATTTCTATTGCCACAGGTGTAGCCGCGGCACCATTTATCCGGAAACTGGTTGACGAAGCTGCCAAAACATGGCATAATTTAAGTGTACAGGTCTATCCGATTGTCAACGACTTTTTCGGGCATACCATAACTGTGGCCGGCTTGGTTACCGGTCGGGACCTGATTGCCCAGCTGAAGGGAAAAGACCTGGGCGAGGAACTGCTGATTCCGGATGTGATGTTTAAATATCACGAGGATGTCTTTTTGGACGATGTGTCTCTGGAAGAGGTACAGGAGGCATTGGGTGTCTCTGTGAGCATCGTCCCCACCGCCGACGGCTATGACCTGCTGCGGTGCGTTTTGGGGGAGGACTAGCGGTTTGGAATCCTGTGAGCGATAACTCCGGAAGGCGGTGAATTCCTGTGAGACTTCTTCAAGGTAACTACCCGATGCAGTGATTTGATGGCAGATTGTATCGGGGAGTTTGAAAATGTCATCAATTGACTGCATCGATCTCATAAACCAAACTTATGAAATGGGGTAGTCAATATGAATTTTGCGGATTTGAAGGAACAATGGTTACAGGAAGAACGCGTCGCACATATAAAAGGGTGGGATTTTTCCCATATTGAAGGACGTTACGAAGAAGGCCGGGATATCCCGTGGGAGTACAAGGATGTCGTGCAGCGCTATTTGAAGCGGGATTCCAAGCTTTTGGATATCGATACAGGCGGCGGGGAGTTCTTGTTAAGCTTAAATCATCCGTATCGGAATACCAGCGCGACGGAAGGATATCCACCAAATGTTGCACTGTGCAGAGAGGTTTTGCAGCCTTTGGGAATCGATTTCCGAGAGGCGGATGATGTCCGGCACCTGCCGTTTGAGGACCAATCCTTTGATATTGTGATAAACCGGCATGGAGACTTCGATATTCCGGAGCTGCTTCGCATTTTAAAGCCTCATGGCGTATTCGTTACGCAACAGGTAGGAGCCAAAAATGACCGGGAATTGGTTGACCTGCTGCTTCCAGGTACCGAAATACCCTATCCGGAACAATTCCTTCAAAAAGCGAGCGAAAGGTTTTCGGCCGCTGGGTTTGAAATTTTGCAGGCACAGGAAAACTTTTCCCCTATTCGGTTTTACGACATAGGAGCCTTGGTGTGGTTTGCGCGGATAATCGAATGGGAATTTCCGGGCTTTTCAGTAGAATCCTGCTTTGAGCGCCTTTGCAAAGCACAGCAGATGTTAGATCAGACGGGGTGTATTGAAGCGTCTGTCCATCGATATTTGTTAGTGGCTCTGAAAAAGTAATGATAGATTCAGAAAGGATGCAATCATGGCAAAACCAATTGTCGCAGTGGTGGGACGGCCCAATGTGGGCAAGTCCACCCTGTTTAATAAGCTGGTGGGGAAACGGATCTCCATTGTGGAAGATACCCCCGGCGTCACCCGGGACCGGATCTACGCCGAATGCGAGTGGCTGAACCGGAGCTTTATGCTGGTGGATACCGGCGGGATCGAGCCCCATTCTGATGACCCGATTCTGGCACAGATGCGCCGCCAGGCGGAAGTCGCCATCCAAAGCGCGGATGTGATCATCTTGGTGACGGATCTGGCTTCCGGGGTGACCGCCACCGATCAGGATGTGGCGGCGATGCTTTTGAAAAGCGGAAAGCCGATCGTGCTTTGCGTCAATAAGGCGGACAGCATCGGTGAGGCGCCGCCGGAATTTTATGAGTTTTACAACCTGGGGCTGGGAGACCCGGTGGCAGTTTCGGCTGTCCACGGCCACGGTACCGGAGATCTTTTGGACGAGGTGCTCAAGCACCTTCCCCCGGAGGACTCCGGGGAGGAGGATGACGATACGATTAAGGTGGCTGTCATCGGTAAGCCCAATGTAGGAAAGTCATCTTTGATTAATCGGTTGGCCGGCGAGGACCGGATGATCGTTTCGGATATTGCCGGAACCACCCGGGACGCGGTGGATACCTATATTGAAAACGAGTACGGGCGGTTTACCTTTATCGATACCGCCGGGATCCGGCGGAAATCCAAGGTTTTGGAAAATGTGGAACGCTACAGCGTGCTGCGGTCTTATATGGCTGTGGATCGGGCGGATGTCTGTGTGATCATGATCGACGCGACGGAAGGCTTTACCGAACAGGATTCCAAAGTGGCGGGTTACGCCCACGAACAGGGAAAGGCCTGTATCGTGGCTGTCAATAAATGGGATGCCGTGCCGGATAAAACCGATAAGACCATGAAGGAATTTACCGACAAGCTGCAGGTGGATTTCAGTTTCATGAGTTATGCGCCCTTTATCTTTATTTCCGCCCTGACGGGCCAGCGCATTACAAAGCTGTATGAAATGATCCGGGATGTGGCGGAGAAAAACGCTATGCGGATTCCCACCGGCGCCCTCAACGACCTGCTGGCCAATGCGACCGCTCGGGTCCAGCCGCCGTCGGATAAGGGCCGCCGCCTGAAAATTTATTATATCACGCAGGCATCCACAAAGCCGCCTACATTTGTGGCGTTTGTCAACCGTCGGGAGCTTTTCCACTTCTCTTATCAGCGATATCTGGAAAACCAGATCCGGGAAACCTTTGGCCTGGATGGAACGCCCATTCGCTTCCTGGTGCGGGAGAGGGATCGCAGCGACACCGACTGATTTTAAACGGAAAGGACAATCAATATGGAAATCTTCCTGCAGATACTGGCGCTGCTTTTGGCATGTATCGCTGCCTATCTGATCGGCAGCATCAATTTTGCCATTATCGTCACCCGGCTTTTTGCCAAAAAGGATATCCGCGATTTCGGCAGCGGCAATGCCGGCATGACCAACGTCCTGCGGACTTTGGGAAAAGGCCCTGCAGCACTGGTTACAGTCGGGGATTTCTGCAAAGGGATGCTGGCGGTTTTCTTAGGACACCTGATCCTCCAGTTTCTGGGGAACGGTATCCCCTTCTATGCCGATTACCTGATTGCGCTGCTGGTGATGCTGGGACATTGCTTTCCACTGTTTTACGGCTTCCGGGGCGGAAAGGGGATTTTGGTTTCCGCAGGCGTGATTCTGGTACTGGACTGGAAGGTCCTGCTGATTATCTTCGCTACTTTTTTGGTGGTTGTCCTTCTGACCAAAACGGTTTCATTGGGGTCTATTTCTGCAGCGGCGATGTTCCCTATTGCAACTTTGATCGTCAGCCTATTGGAAAAGGCCCCTCACCCGGTATTGGATACCTTGGCTGCCTTGGTCATCGGCGGGCTGGTTATCTTTATGCACCGCTCCAATATCAAGCGGCTGCTCAATGGTACCGAAAACAAATTCGGAAGCAAAAAGAAGTAGTTGGTTTATGTCAATCTCGTCCTAAACATGGACGGGTATTGAAAAGTCAAAATTTTGAGGTGATCTGAATGGTGGCATTCTTGCGGTTAAGAAATATCTAAGTGCATAAAGCTATGTTAAATAGTTTTATGCCAAACCGGACAGTAAAACTATTTAATATAAGGAGCGCTACGATGGTATTTCAGGATAATGTGCTGAAAGAGTATTTGAAAAATGTATATTTCATAACAGGTACGCCTTGCGGGGGAAAAACGACGATATCAAGAGCATTAGCAGCAAAACACGGCTTTGTTGTTTATGACATTGATGAACAATTTCCGACGCATCAAAAACGATCTGATGTGAAATTTCAGCCTTCAATGAATCACAATTTTAAAAATGCGGATGAATTTTTCGAACGTTCGGTTGAAGAATATGCAAAATGGCTGATCGATAACACCCGTGAACAACTGGATTTTGTATTGTTGGATTTGATTCGGCTTTCGCAAAATCAAATCGTATTGTGTGATTGCCATTTAACCGTGGAGGAAGCCGATCGGCTGACAGACGTTTCAAGAGTGGTGTTTCTGATAAGGGATCCTATGAATCTTGTCGAAGATTATTGTAATCGACCAGATCACCAGGGCTTTAGTGAGTTTATTAACAGTTGCACAAATGTTGAAGGTGCAAAATTGACGTGTAACAGAACACTGCAGGCGATTAATACCGAAAGGTGTAACAAGATTAAAAACAGCCATTATTTTTGGCTTGAAAGAACTGAAAGCAGTACAGTAGAAGCAACCGTATATAAGGTGGAACAGCATTTTCAATGGTGATTGGAGTGCGCATGCGCTAAGATGCTTTCAAGTTTTTCCTTGATGATTAATAAAAAATAGCTTTTGAAAGGAAATGTCTATGTCCAGAATTAGCATCCTCGGCACCGGCGGCTTTGGTATAGCACTGTCCGTGATGTGCCACCGCTATGGCCATGAGGTTACGCTGTGGGGAAAATTCCCCGAGGAGATCGCGGAGATCCGCCGTTATGGCGAGCATAAGCGTCTTCTTCCCGGAGTCCCTGTGGATACCGGGATCAGGCTGACGGACGATATCAGAGCCATTTCGGAGGCGGAACTGGTTATTCTGGCGGTTCCCTCCTTCGCGGTGCGGGAAACCGCCCGGACGGCAGCGCCTTTTCTCCGCCCGGAAACGGTTGTGGCCAACGTGGGTAAGGGCTTGGAAAAAGGCAGCAAAAAACGGCTTTCCCAGGTGATATCCGAAGAAATCCGGGAAAATCCGATTGTGGTGCTTTCGGGGCCTTCTCATGCGGAGGAAATCGCCCGCGGGGTGCCGACCACCATCGTGTCGGCCAGTCGGGATCGGAAAAGCGCGGAATGGGTACAGGAAATCCTGACCAATCCCACACTGCGGATCTATGTCAGCGACGACGTGACCGGTGTGGAGCTTGCGGGAGCGCTCAAGAATATCATCGCAGTCTGCGCGGGTATCTGCGACGGCTTGCAGCTGGGAGACAATACCAAAGCGGCACTGATCACCCGTGGGCTGGCGGAAATTGCCCGTCTTGGGCGCGCGCTGGGAGCGGAGTCGGCGACATTTTCGGGACTGGCTGGCGTAGGAGACCTGATCGTGACATGTACGAGTATGCATTCGCGGAATCACCGGGCAGGAATCCTGATTGGTCAGGGAGTGCCGCCGGAGGAGGCGGTCAAACGGATCGGGATGACGGTAGAGGGCTGCATCGCTGCCCGGACGGCACTGGAGCTGGCAAAAGAAAACGGCGTGTCGATGCCGATCACGGAGCAGCTGTGTCTGGTGCTGGACGGGAGATCTCCGCGGGAGGCGCTGCGGGATCTGATGGGACGACCCAGTCGACATGAAAACGAGCGTGGCTGGCTGGGAGGAGAATAAAAAAGGCCCGGCTCCGTGTTTGCGGAGCCGGGAGGGAAATCGTCAGTTGACTTTTTCTTCGCGGTCAAGCCAGATCGCCGCGATGTCGAGAGCCTGATATAGGCCCTGTTTGTCAGCGCGCTTGAGGATGAGCTTCTGTGGCGGAAGCGAAAGATCAGTAGCCATCATCTGGACGGAGATGGCATCGGAAAGGGAAAGGTCCTTGAAATTCTTGTGGGATTTGACCTGGAGCATGACGACGAACGGGTCACCCATGCGGCCATAGTACATGGTATCGCCGCAGCGGACGATGGGACGACCTTTATAGAAAACACAGTCCATAAGAAAACCTCCTTGTATATAAAATGAAAGGATGTGGATCAAGTCAGTCTTAATATTTTACCATAAAAAAGGAGAGGTGTAAAGGCGAAAAGTGTGAATTTTTCTGTTTTAAGAAAAAAATCAGAAAACCGGTTGACAAAATGTAACCTTATGTGTATAATAAATAATGTTGTTGCGCGACAGTTAGAATGTTCCTCCGTGGAACCGTGACAGCAATACGGGGGTATAGCTCAGCTGGTTAGAGCACCTGCCTTACAAGCAGGGGGTCACAGGTTCGAGTCCTGTTGTCCCCACCATAAATAAGGCCTGCTAGCTCAGTTGGTTAGAGCGCTAGCCTGTCACGCTAGAGGTCGTGGGTTCGAGCCCCATGCAGGTCGCCAATTCCCCTTTTGGGGATCAGTTCTATGCTTCTGTAGCTCAGTCGGTAGAGCAGAGGACTGAAAATCCTCGTGTCGTTGGTTCGATTCCGACCGGAAGCACCATACGCGGACTTAGCTCATCTGGTAGAGCGCCACCTTGC
>CALXBD010000095.1 GCA_944386445.1 uncultured Clostridia bacterium | reverse complement strand
AGCAGACGGCTCAAGAAATTTTAAAGGATGCCGGCCGAAAGATCGACGGATTTTGTTCCGGGGTCGGAACAGGCGGTACGATTACCGGTATCGGCGAAGTGTTGAAAGCCGCGAATCCGGATATCACCATTTGGGCCGTGGAGCCGGAAAACGCTGCAATCCTTTCCGGAGGCAGTATCGGTACCCATCTGCAGATGGGCATCGGCGACGGATTAATCCCCGGAAATCTCAACCAGAACATTTACGATGATATCTGCATCATTACAGACGAGGAAGCAATTCGGACCGCTAAGGATTTGGCACGGCTGGAAGGCTTGATGTGCGGGATTTCCAGCGGTACCAATGTGGCTGCCGCCAGAAAACTGGCTGCCCGGCTAGGTCCCGGAAAGTGCGTGGTAACCGTCCTTCCTGATACGGCAGAACGCTATTTCAGCACTCCCCTCTTCGACGACTGATGATAGGATTACGGCAGTGATTTTGCACTGCCGTTTTTGTTTGCGGAAAATATCGCCACTGACATCTACACAAAAGGCAGACACATGAAATTCCCCTCATGTGTCTGCCTTTACTCTTAATTGTACAGAGACTACTACTGTCATAAATAGTTCAAACAAGTATTGCCAAAACTCCAACACAGATGCCCAATGCACTGCCGGCCAGAACATCAATGGGATAATGAACAAAGAGATACAGCCGTGAAAACGCGATAAACGCTGCCAAACATATAAAAGGGATTCCAATAAACGAACCCGCTGAAAGCAATGCGGTTGCAGCCGCAAATGACGACAATGCGTGTCCCGAAGGGAACGAATGATCCGGCGGTCTGCGGATCAGAAGCTTCACTTCTTTATGATCGTCACAGGGGCGTGCGCGGCAAAAAATGTGTTTTAAGAGCAGAATCAGAACGATAGCAAAAAACAGGGCCTGCAGAACATTAATGCCGGCTTTTCTGGTGCGTTCAAAGCAGAGGCAGAAGCACGCAGTACCAAGCCATACCGCGCCACCGTTTCCCAGCGCGCTGATATACGGAATAATACGGTCCCCTATCTCGCAGCGGAAACGCCTTTGAATATGGAAAAGGATCCTGTCATCGGCCGCCCTCAATGCCGGTATCATTCTTTCGTCCTCCCTTGATGCACAATTTCATCCAACTGTAATTATTGTAACAGTTCTGCCAACACATTTCAAGACAGTAATACAGATTTCATGTAAAACTTTGGAAAAAGGAATTATTTCCCGGCAGACAGCTCTGCCAGACGGATCCCTCTGGTATGCTTGATTTCGACCCAAACGGTAGATTTCTTAAACATGCAAAGAATGTTGATTGGAATCCAACTGAACAGGAAAAACCAGTAATACCCGATTGCCCTGGACATCCGGATATCTTTTCCCCGCTCCAGCCAAACGGTACCCACTGCTCCCAAGGTTGTAAGACCTACGGAGACAGCCAGTGACATAAACGGAGAAAGCAATACGCCTACTTTTAGTGCCGGACTATCGGGAGAGAGCAGAACTGTTGCCAAAGCTGCCGCCGCGGGAAGAATGGAGAGTACCTGCATCAAAGGTGCCAGCAGGAAAATGAATTGATCTAGGCACAAAAAGCTCCGGTCGCGGACGATTTTCCCCAGAAGCTTAGGTCCATACTGCTGAAGACATTGCAGAAGACCCGTAGACCATCTTTTCCGCTGTTTCCAGGAGGGAATAAACTGTTGGGGGGATTCGTCGTAAATGACTGCTTCAGGGACCCATTCCACCTTAACGTCTCGAAGAGCACACTGGGTTGTAAATTCCAGATCTTCGGTCATGGTATTAGTGTGGAATCCGCCCATTTCTTTCAACAGATCGGCGCTGACCATAAAGCCGCAGCCGTTGATCGTTGCTGAAAGTCCCCACAGGCTTCTGGGCTGGTTGTAAAATCTGCTGAACATCCAATAGTAAATGGAATAACTTCCGGTAATGGCTGTGTCATATGGATTTTTGCTGTCCCGGCGGCCCTGAGCTACCCGAGCTCCGTTGCAAAGCACATGATTCATTGCCCGGAGGAATCCGCGATCTACCAGATTGTCCGCATCAAAGATACAAAAGCCATCATAATGATCCGCTTTCGTGAAAAAGTACTCGAAGGCAAACCGAAGAACGTCGCCTTTACAAGTAACCGGTGTATCACAGAGCAGAATTTTTGCTCCCGCACGCCGGGCAGCTCCCTCCGTATCGTCGCTGCAGTTATTGGGGAGAACAAACACATCAAATAATTCTCTGGGATAGTCCTGGGCCAACAGGCTTTCTACCAGACTGCCTACCACACCTTCTTCATTTCGCGCCGCAATCAATACCGCGAATCTCTTTTGAGGGGCAAATTCTTTTCTTGGCCTCCGGCGCACGAAAAAAGGGATGGCAATAAACACATTATAAAGCGCATAGGCAATCAGTATGCACTGAAGGCCCCAGGCCAGATCCTGGCACAACGTAAGCAGTAATTTCATAGGAATCCTCCTGTCAGTGTTTTTACGCTCTTATTGCTAAGAACGACGAACAACCTCTTTTTCCTTCAAGTTGACTGGACATTTTTATTTTACCAGCCCCAATACGGAAAATCTGCAAGGAGGAATAAAGTTTTACATAAGAAATTCAGAAGTTTACGAGCAGAATAAATGGCTTCCGATTCGTTTGATGACAGGCCGGGTACGGATCCATTGGCTGACAGCTCGGTCCGGATTATAATAATAAATTGCGCCTCCGGACGGGTCTACCCCATTCAGCGCATCCCGGGCAGCACGATATGCGAATTCTGCTACCGGTTGATCAAACTGGCCGTCTGTGACAGCTGTAAACGCGCCTGGCTGATAGATGACGCCGGAAAGTGTATCCGGAAACGAGGGATGCTCAATCCGATTGAGAATAACAGCTCCTACTGCTACCTGGCCGGAATAAGGCTCGCCCCGAGCTTCTGCAGAGATAATGCGAGCCAGAAGATTGACGTTTGCCTCATTGGCCTGCGGTATAGTACCGATCGTAATTCCCAGTCGTTTGAGGGTTTGCGGTCCGGCAATCCCATCAACTGCAAGCCCCTGCTGTTTCTGAAATTTTTTTACTGCTTCCTGGGTCTGTGTCCCATAAATACCGTCGACATTGCCGTTATACAGGCCCCGTTCTTTGAGTGTCTGCTGAATCGCTTTTACCTCCGCGCCGGTGGAACCATACTTGGAAAGGGTCTCTACGGCAGGCGAAGGAAATGCCCAATACAGAATCGCCACTACCATAGCGTTCAAAAGGACAATAACAGCTGTCTGACGGAAAAGACGGGAAGGTTGTGCATTCATTGAACAATCACCCTTTTTGTTTTGGATTGGCGGCAATAAATGCCGGCAGCAGTAGTGTTTCCGAATTTTTACGGAAAATGTAGGCAGAACAGCTGTATTTTTTCAAAAAAAAAGAGACAAAATTTCCGTTTGTGCCGTTGCGCAGAAGAAGCCTTGTTTGGTATACTGTTTTCAGAAATGAATTGGAGGCTGCTTATGAGCTTGAAAGGAATCATTTTTGATATGGACGGAACTCTGGTCGATTCCATGGGTATGTGGAGAGGACTGGCAACTATCTTTTTGGCCGATAATGGACTGTCCCCAAAAGAGGATGGCTTGGATGAAAAGGTCTATCACCAAATGTCCATATCGGAGATGAAGGATTTTTTCGAAAAGGAATACGGATTGAAGTACCCGGATGTAAAAAGCTTTCAGGACGCTTATTACCACGCCATAAACCCATACTATCAAAACGTTATTCAGCCTATCCCGCATGTATTCGATTTTCTTAAGCTGGCAAAGGATAAAGGGGTTCGGATGTGCGTGGCAACGGCTACCCGTACAAGATCCGCTATGCTGGCACTGGAACGGCTTGGATTTATGCAGTACATGGAATTCGTGATCTGCTGCGATGATGTCGGTGTCGGCAAAAGCCATCCGGATATCTACTTGGAGGCCGCCAAAAGGCTGGGCTACACTGTTTCCGAATGTGCGGTCTTTGAGGATGCCTACTACTGCGCCAGAACAGCCGTAAACGCGGGATTTTATACAGTGGGAATTTACGAAAAACATGCTCCCTCGGAAGAACTGCCCATGAGACAGATTTGCAGCAAATATATTATGGGCTATGAAGATTTGTTGAAACAAAATTCACCAAACAGCTTCTTTCAGTCCGCTACGGATAAAAACTTGTAAAAAATGACATAATCACTAAAAGCATACGGATTTCTTAGCGGATTTTCCATGGGAAAAAATTTGCAATCTTTTGACGAAAAAGTTATAATAAATATATAGAGGAACGGCTGAAATGCCGTACAATTGTTTTTGTCAATAGGAGGAAGTCATGGTGCAGGAGCCGATTCATGAAATTTCGATCCCGGTGGGAATGCTGAGCCTGATCAGTATGAAGGGCTGTGAGGAAATTACTGGGAAGGTAGACCGATACTTGGTAGACTGGCGTTCCCAGCGTCACGGAGAAATGATGAACGATGCGGATTTTATCGGTTATTGCCGGGATACGTATCAGCTGCAGGCGGATTGTCCGCGTTTCGGTACCGGTGAAGCAAAGGGAACGTTGAAAGAGTCTGTCCGCGGCCACGATCTGTATATCCTTTGCGATGTTTTCAATTATGGCGTAACTTACAAAATGTATGGCATGAATGTCCCTATGAGCCCCGATGACCACTATCAGGACTTGAAACGTGTCATCTCCGCAGTCAGCGGCAAAGCACGCCGGGTCAATGTCATTATGCCGATGCTTTACGAGGGAAGACAGCATCGCCGTACTTCAAGGGAATCCCTTGACTGCGCCCTCTGCCTGCAAGAACTGGCGAATATGGGCGTGGAAAATTTGATTACCTTTGACGCCCATGACGCACGCGTCCAAAACGCTATTCCGCTGAAGGGATTTGAAAATGTCCAACCGACTTATCAGTTCCTCAAAGCAATGGTCAACACAGTCCCGGATATCGAATTTGACCAGAAGCATTTGATGATGATTTCCCCCGACGAAGGTGGTATGAGCCGCTGCATGTACTACTCATCTGTTCTGGGCGTCGATTTGGGAATGTTCTACAAACGCCGCGATTATTCCGTAATCGTCAACGGCAGAAACCCCATTGTTGCCCATGAATTCTTGGGAGATAATGTTGCGGGCAAGGATTTGATTATCGCAGACGATATGATTTCTTCCGGCGAATCTGTTTTGGATATCGCTGCACAGCTGAAAAAAATGGGTGCTCGAAGAATCTTTGTGTTTGCAACATTCGGCCTTTTCTGTGAAGGCTTGGCAAAATTTGATGCAGCTTTTGAGCGCGGAGAAATTTATCGGGTGTTTACAACGAATTTGGTTTACCGGACACCGGATCTCCTTCAGAGGGAATGGTATACTCCTGTCGACCTTTCTAAGTACATTGCGTATATTGTGGATAATTTGAATCACGACCAGTCTATCAGTAACCTGCTCAATCCTGTGTACCGTATCAACAAACTGTTGGAACGGAAACGCGCACAGGAAAAGTAATCGGAAATGTGGAGCCGGCTGTCGCCGGCTCCTTTATACTCCGAAATTGCGGTAAGTGTACTGGCAAAAAATTGAGAAATTTTCGAAAAAGTGTTGACAAACAGAGTAAAAGCTGATATAATAGACCATGCTGCTGATATGAAACGATCGGCGGCGGCAGGAAAGTAGGTTCTGTGATTTCCTTGCGGGTGTAGTTCAATGGTAGAATTCCAGCCTTCCAAGCTGGCTACGTGGGTTCGATTCCCATCACCCGCTCCAATCCGTTTTTACGGGTCCTGCGCCCATAGCTCAGCTGGATAGAGCAACTGCCTTCTAAGCAGTAGGTCTCAGGTTCGAGTCCTGATGGGCGCGCCATTTATTATATGGTGGGTATAGCGCAGTTGGTTAGCGCGTCAGATTGTGGCTCTGAAGGCCGTGGGTTCGAATCCCACTACCCACCCCACTTATACACTGGGCTATCGCCAAGTGGTAAGGCACAGGACTTTGACTCCTGCATTCCGATGGTTCGAATCCATCTAGCCCAACCAATTTTTTATATTCGCTGGGGTGTCGCCAAGTGGTAAGGCATCAGATTCTGGCTCTGACATTCCGAGGGTTCGAATCCTTCCACCCCAACCAACGATGAGATCTGAAGTAAAATGTTACTTCAGATTTTTTCTTTTTGTTTTGGATACCGTAAAATTGTAGGCAAAACTATTGACAAAAACCATCTGATAGCATATACTATATATATCAAAATATTTTGATGTGATGTGATAAGATGGATTCGTATCAAGAAGATGCAAAAGTGTTTAAAGCATTATGTGATCCTAAACGTCTTGCGATTCTGGAACAGTTGCGCAGTGGCGAGAAATGCGCCTGTGTCCTGCAGGAACCTTTGAATTTGACACAGTCAGGACTCTCCTACCATATGAAGATACTGTGTGATTCGGGACTTGTGGTGAGCCGCCAGGACGGTAAATGGACACATTACCGGCTGAGTAAAGAAGGCAGGCAAAAAGCGGTAAAATTATTGTTGGCCCTTACGATGCCAAATACCGAACAAACAGGAGACTGCTGTCAATGTAACAATTGAGCGCCATCTTTTTGATGGCGTTTCTTAACACACAATACATCAATTTTTTTTGATATGTATGGAAAGGCGTGACTATCTATGAATGTGTGGCAGTTTATTCAGGATCAGATTTTGGGTATGAAGTGGCTAAACCAACTGATTGGCAGCCTTCTGTCCATGCTGGGACTAAATCCTGAGACTCGTATTGGAGGCAGTATCCAATTTTTTATTTATGATGTGCTAAAAATTACAATCTTGCTCTGTCTTTTGATCTTCGTTATCTCCTACATCCAAAGCTATTTTCCACCTGAACGAAGCAAACGTATTCTGGGAAGGTTTCATGGAATCGGTGCCAATATCATGGCTGCGTTGCTGGGAACCGTAACGCCGTTTTGCTCTTGCTCCTCAATCCCGCTGTTTATCGGTTTTACAAGTGCAGGATTGCCGCTGGGAGTCACATTTTCTTTCCTGATTTCTTCGCCGATGGTGGACTTAGGAAGCCTTGTGCTGCTGATAAGTATCTTTGGCACAAAAGTCGCTGTGATTTATGTAATCGTTGGCCTTATCATTGCCGTAACGGGAGGTACAATCATCGAAAAACTGCACATGGAAAAGTATGTGGAGAGCTTCATTATGACGGCAGGTAATGTTGACATAGAGGCTCCTTCTCTAACGCAGAAAGAGCGTTTGACTTATGCCAAGGATCAGATGCTGAGCACATTTAAGAAGGTGCTACCCTACATTCTGGTGGGAGTGGGCATCGGTGCAGTCATCCACAATTGGATTCCTGAAACCTGGATCCAGACCGTGCTGGGCAGCAGTAATCCTTTTGGAGTTGTCCTGGCGACTTTAGTCGGTATTCCCATGTATGCCGATATCTTTGGTACGATTCCCGTCGCTGAGGCTTTACTTGCAAAAGGCGCCCAACTTGGTACGATTTTATCCTTTATGATGGCTGTCACGACCCTCTCTTTGCCCTCTCTTATCATGCTTCGCAAGGCTGTAAAACCCAAGCTGCTGGCGCTATTTGTGGGTATCTGTGCAGCAGGGATCATTGTGGTAGGTTATCTATTTAATGTGTTTCAAATTTTTTTAATATAATTTTAGGAGGTACTGATTATGGGACTCTTTGGAAAAAAAGAAAAAGGAACTGCATCTTGCTGCTGTAAGTGCAGCTGTTCCTCTCAAGAAATGGCGCAGGCGGTGGCTTCTAAGGCAACTGCAGGGGTCAAGGTTCTGGGATCCGGCTGCGCCAAATGCAACGCCCTGGAGGAAGCAGTACGCGCTGCCCTTGTTGAATTAAATATGGATACTACTATTGAACACGTAACAGATTTTGCACAAATTGCCGGTTATGGTGTCATGACGACTCCGGCTTTGGTAGTAGATGGCAAAGTTGTATCCTATGGCAAGGTGCTAAAGAAGGAAGAAGCTAAGTCTCTGATCCAGAAGGTAAGAGCTCAAAAATGATGAAAAGGCCTACCGTAGCATTTATCTGTGTACACAACTCCTGTCGCAGCCAAATCGCAAAGGCTCTCGGCAAACTGCTGGCTTCTGAGGTTTTTGAAAGCTTTTCGGCAGGAACCGAGACAAAGCCGCAAATCAATCCGGACGCGGTACGTCTAATGAAACAGCGTTATGGCATCGATATGTCAAAGACTCAGCATAGCAAATTACTTTCTGAACTTCCGCCGGTGGATATTGTAGTAACGATGGGCTGTAATGTCCAGTGCCCTTATCTGCCCTGCCGGTATCGTATGGACTGGGGATTGGACGATCCCACAGGTCAACCTGATGAAGTGTTTCTTGATACTATTCAGGAAACAGAAAACAGAATCCTTGAATTAAAGGACTGGATAAAGACACAATACAGCAAAGGGGACTGATCTTGTTAGATCAGTCCCCTTTTATTTGCCAATTTGAACCCATACAGAAATGGCATCATATTTATTTTTCTGAATCCAGAACTGTAATCGCTTTCTGCAGCTGTGGATCACTGTTTTCATCCAAATTTGCGAGATTCAACTCCTGGTCGGCAGTCAGCTTCACCTCGTAATCCGGCTTCAGGCCCACTCCGTGGAAATTGATCCCGGACGGCGGATTATAATAATCCGTAGTCAGGCTTACCGCGGAACCGTCTGCCAGATTATATGCTGTCTGCATAATTCCCTTGCCGAAGGTATTCGTCCCTACCAGTTCCGCTTTTTGATAGTCCCGCAAAGCCGCCGAGAAAAGCTCTGCAGCTGACGCAGTCTCGCCATTGCAGATGACAATCATGGGCAGATCAATGCAGTCAGCGTCAGATTCATACAAGACCCTGGTATCGCCCTTTTTGTTAGTGGCGGACACAATGGTACCTTCCGGAAGCAGATAGTCCAGCACGCCGGCAACGCTGTCCAGCAATCCGCCAGGATTGTTTCTCACATCAAAAATCAGGCCGGTAGCGCCCTGTGACATCAAATCAGACACAGCGTTTTTAAAATCATTCAGAGTCGTTGCGTCAAATTCCGAAATCTTGATATAACCGTCTTCACCGATCATCCGATAAGTAATCGTAGTAGATGTGATTAATTTACGGACGGCTTCAACCTGAATATCCTCGTTATTGCGCCGTATGGTCAGCGTAACCTTTGTTCCCTCTTCGCCGCGAACCGCATTGACTGCCTCATTGTAGCCTGCTGCCAGGACGTCCAGATCCCCTACTTTAATAATCAGGTCTCCGGCCTGAATCCCCGCGTTTTCAGCAGGCGAGCCTTCCTCTACACTATTTACAAGGATGTATCCGCTTTCATCCAGCTGGACGGTAACTCCGATGCCTACCAGCTGCCCAGCGTTGTCCATCTGGTATTGCTGATACTCCTCCTGATTCATATAGCGGCTGTAAGGGTCATCCAATCCGGCCATATAGCCATCTGCCACCGAATCCATCAATTCATCTTCGTCAATATCCTCCAGATAATTGTTGCGGACAATGGTATCGATCTCTGCCAGCTTGTCGTAAAACTCATCCCGTTCCGCCACATTTGCAATCTTGGAATTGAAAATGTTCAGGGAAAAATACATTGTGATCGTAAATGTAACTGCGGCAGCAATTGCCATAAAGCATATGGCTGCTCCCAAAGAAACCTTCTTATTCATGGCCACCTCTTTCTCCGCTGTGCCGCTTTTATAGCGAATCCACCCCACAGCGGAGGAGCGTCTCGCAAAAACAGGAGCGAATTATTTCGCTCCTGTTTCATTATCCTCAAAAATATGGCAAAGTTCCGAACATTGCTGAAAACATTTTTTGAATTTTCTCAGACAAAATTCCGCGGGTTCTGAGTTTTGCCATTGATTCTGACTTCAAAATGCAGATGCGGACCGGTTGACTGGCCTGTAGAGCCCACCAACGCGATTTTCTGTCCCTGTGCTACATTCTGCCCCACACTGACCAGAAGCTGCGAGCAGTGCGCGTACAGTGTTGTATATCCGCCGCCATGGTCCACAATCACATAGTTTCCATAGCTCCAATGGGATGCTGCCTTGATAACCGTTCCAGATGCGGCAGCTACGATTCCTGAACCATAGCATCCGCCGCCGCTGATATCGATTCCCGTATGCGTACTTCCCCACCGGGCGCCGTACCCGGACGTAATCGTTGTATAGCCTGGCAGCGGCCAGATAAATCCGCTGTCCTTCATAGACGAATTACTGGAGTTGCTGGCGTTGGCCGCCAATTCTGCATATATGGCATCGATTTCATTCTGGACCTGGGCGGCCTCGGCTTTTTTAGCCTCCAAATTGGCTTCAAACTGCTCTTTTTCCAGTTCGATGTCCTGCATAGCAGTTTTACTTTCCTCATAGGCTGCCTGCAAGTCCTTATTTGTTTGTTGCAGTTCTGCTTTGCTGGCAGACACCTGCTCCTGCTGCTCCGAAATCTCAGCTTTTACACGCTCAACCTGCGTCTTCTGGTTTGTGATACTCTTCTTCTGGGTATCCAGCGTGTCCAGCAGCTCGGTATCATGGGCAGTAATTGCCTTCATCATTTCAATGTTCGTCAAAAACTCCGCAAAGCTATCCGCTTCAAAAAGCATCTCCAATGCCGATGTTTCTCCGGCCATATACATTGCTCTCATCCGCTGCTTATACTGCTCATAAGTTGCGTCTATTTCCTGCTCTTTCTGGTCCAGTTCGGCATTTTTCTCATCCAGCTCCTGCTCCTTCTGTTCCAGTTCCTCAGCAAGGAGATTCAATTCCTGCTCCATGACCCCGACCTTCTGGAGATTCAGCTGTATCTGGTAATTCAAGGACGACTGATATTGTTCCGCTTTGGCAATATCATTTTTGGCTTCATTCAGTTCCTTCTGCACCTGATTAATTTCAGACTGCAGCTGTTGTTTCTGGCTTTGCAGGCTGGAGAGAGTCGATGCATAAACTTCCTTCTCCGGTACTGAATAGCCGACTGCGGCTATTGTCACACAAGCGGCGGCCACGGCTGCTGTAATTTTGCGAAAACGCATTTTGAAGCTCCTTCCCCAGATACTCATTCAGGAATAACTGATAAACGCGGCCGGATCCTGCCGGACGCCATTATAATACACCTCGAAATGGAGATGCGGACCGGTCACATTGCCCGTAGCGCCCACCAAAGCGATCACATCACCCTGATTGACTGTCTGTCCGGGGCTGACCAGCACCTGCGAGCAATGCGCATACAGGGTAACATATCCGTCACCGTGGTTGATAACCACATTATTTCCATAACTCCAGTGGGTCATGGGACTTACCACTACGCCGGATTTGGCTGCGACGATATTAGCGCCATAAACACCTGAACCGCCCAAATCCACTCCTGTATGGAAATCCGAATTATTCCAGCGCCAGCCATACGGAGAATTGACATTGGAGAAACCGGGCAGAGGCCACAGGAAACCCTGCTCCGTAATGATTCCGCTGCCTCCCTGGTTTTGATTTTGGGAGTTCTCTGCTGCGATCTGTGCCAGCAGCTTTTGAATCTCGTTATCGATTTCTTCTGCTTCTTTCAGCCGTTGTTCCTTATTTGCCTCAAAATTCAGCCGTTCCTGTTCCAGGTCTTGTGTAGCAGTTTTACTTTCCTGATAATCAGCCTGCAACTGTTGGTTTGTCTCGTTGATTTCCTGTTGGCTGACAGCGATAGCTGCCTGTTGCGCTTCCAGGTCCTCCTTTGTCTGTTCCAACTGAGCCTGCGCATTTTTCAGATCGCTCTTCTGCTGTTCCAGCGAATCCACCAGATCGGCATCATGTGCAGACACTGCCTTCATAATTTCAATATTGGTCAAAAAGTCTGCAAAACTATCCGCCTCAAAAAGCATTTCCAGCACAGATACTTCTCCGGCCATATACATGGCTCTCATCCGCTGCTTATATGTCTCATATGTATCTGCTATTTCGGCTTCCTTATCGGAAAGCTCCGCTTCTTTTTCTGTCAGCTGCTGTTCTTTTTCAGCCAACTCATCAGACAGTGCGGACATCTCCTGCTCCAGCACGCTCAGCTTTTCCTGATTCAACTGAATTTTCTGTGTCAGAGATGCCTGATATTGTTCTTCCTGTGCGATATTATCTTTCGTTGCCTGAAGATCTGCTTCGATCTGATCCAGTTCTGCTTCGATCTGGTCCTTCTTAGAGTCCAGCTCGTTTTTTTCGGAAGAAAGGGAGGCTGACACCCTTAAATCCATTCCCGAATCTGACAGGCACATGGTCAATGACACACAAATTGCTGTCAGCAGCGCTGCTGCTTGTTTCATTTTCATAACAGGCCTGCCTCCTTACACTTTCAGATGCCCACGCATGCTGAAAGTACTTCCCAGGCCACCTGTCAGGATACCGGCCAGCAAAAAACCGCCCAACAGCTGATAAGAAAACTCTTCAAACGGTACGATATGCTGCGTAATTGTTGCCAGCCACGAAGTTGATTCCGTAGACATTGCTCCCAACAGAACCGAATAGCTGCCCCAGATTGCCAGATAAGCTACCACTGCCGCAATGATTCCCAACAGCACACCCTCTACCAAAAACGGAATTCTGATAAAGGTATTGGTAGCGCCTACATATTTCATGATATTGATTTCTTTTCTGCGGCTAAAGACTGAGGCACGGATTGTGTTGGTAATAATTACAAGAGAAACCACTACCAATGCAAGAATAATCACTCCGCCCAGCGTGTTGACCATTTGGCGAATGCTCACCAAGGTTTCTGCCAAGTCGGTAGGCGCCTGGACCTCATCCACATAATCCATCCGCCGGATCGACGTCAGCAAAACATCCAAGTCCTCCGGCGCATCGATTTTCACCCGGAAACTTGCCGGCAGATAGTGGTCGTCCTCCATCCCATCCAGGATGTCCGCCTTATCCCCCAGCTTCTCCTTATAATCTTCAAATGCCTGGTCCCTGGACACATACGTGATTTCTCCCAAACCATCCATCGCATCCAGATCGCTTTCCATCACGGCCATATAATCGTCGGGAGTATCCAAGGACATAAAGATCACGATTTCATTCTGCTGCCCCATATACTCCACGATACTGTCAACATTAATACTGAACAACACGGCAAATCCCACGATCAGCAAACAAGCGATCAGTGTTCCCACTGATGCAATTGTCATCATCCGGTTGTTCCAAAGATTTCTTACGCCATTTTTTACCAAATACCGGAAACTACTTGCTCTCATTGGCTCCTCCTATGTAATCATCAAAAACCACGACGCCATCTTCAATATTAATTGTGCGTCCGCCGAAATATTTCACCATTTCGTGCTCGTGGGTGACCATTACGATGGTAGTGCCGCATCGATTGATGCCCCGAAGCATCTCTACTATTTCATAAGAAAATTCCGGGTCAATGTTACCCGTAGGCTCGTCCGCGATAATCAGGGGAGGATCATTTACCAATGCCCGTGCCAATGCCACCCTTTGCTGTTCGCCGCCGGACAGCTCATAAGGAAATTTTCGGGCCTTATCCTGCAACTCCATCAGTTCCAGAACATAAGGCACCTGCTGCCGGATCAGTTTTGTAGATGCATCGGTTACACGCAAACTGAAAGCCACATTATCATATACCGTCATATTGGGGATCAGACGGAAGTCCTGGAACACCACGCCGATACTCCGCCGAAATTTGGGAATTTGACTGTTCCGAAGCCGGTTCAAATTGTATCCGTTTACAATCACGGTTCCCTCTGTTGCTGTTGTTTCCCGCAGAAGGAGCTTGATAATGGAACTTTTTCCCGCTCCGGAAGATCCGACGATAAACGCGAATTCCCCGTTATCCACCCTAAGGTTAATATCATGGAGGGCCTCCGTACCGTTTTCATACGAAAATGAGACGTTGATTAAATCGATCATCTACCTACATCCTTTCCTCCGCCCGAAATGTCTCTTTGCCGGACTGACTGCCGCAAAGCAAAACCGGGACCCTCTTTTTCTGCGCAGCGTTTGCTGCAGGCCCCGGTAAATCTCTGCAGATGGCGGCTTGAAACGCCGCCATCTGCAGGTGTGGATCAAAACTTCATCGGATTGGAAGTCAGATACTTCTTCACCATTAACGCAATTTTAAAGATAATCGCATCATCAAATTCCCGCAGATCCAAGCCCGTCAGCTTTTTGATTTTTTCCAGCCGGTAGACCAGGGTATTCCGATGGACAAAAAGCTTACGGGAAGTTTCTGAAACATTCAGGTTATTCTCAAAGAATCTATGGATCGTAAACAGTGTTTCATGATCCAGAGAATCGATAGAACCGGTTTTAAATACCTCTTTTAAGAAGGTTTCACACAGGGTTGTCGGCAGCTGATAAATCAGCCGGGCGATTCCGAGATTATCGTAGCTCACGATCGATTCGTCTGTATCAAAGACCTTGCCGACCTCCAAAGCAATTTGTGCTTCCTTAAAGGACCGAGCCAAATCCTTGACACCGACCACTGCGGTACCAATACCCACCACTGCTTTGGTATAGAATTCGGAACTCAGCGTATCCACGATCGACCGAGCCAGCTTTTCCAGATCCTTTGATTCGATTCCGGCTTTGATCTCCTTAATCAGCACGATATCCGTTTCGCTGATATTAAACACGAAATCCTTCTGTTTATCCGGGAAGAGGTTCTGAATCACTTCATATGCAGAAACATCGTTGGTGGAAACTACCCGAATCAAAAGGGCAACCCGATTGACATCGATATTAAAATGAAGCTCTCTTGCTTTAATGTAGATATCGCCGGGCAGAATATTATCCAAAACAACATTCTTAATGAAATTGTTCCGGTCGTATTTTTCGTCGTAATACTGTTTGATGCTGGACAAGGAAATTGCCAAAATCGCGGCATAACGGGCCGCCATTTCATCGGTACCCTCCACAAAGACCGCATAATCCGCCTTGATATGCGGTCCGAAGGGCTTATAAGTATAGCCATCCCGAACAAACACATCATGGGAATCACCAAAGTCTGCCGCATAATAGTCACTGTTGGTGCCGATTTTAGAAAGGTCGCTGCAGGCGATAATAGCAGCTGTTTCGTCAATCACACCGATAACACGATCGATAGTATCGCGCATCTGATGAACAACACCCTGGAACAAACGGTTAGACATAATTTTACTTCCCCTTTAGCAAGAATTTGGTTCCGGGCTTACCACTGCGGGCAGCACCGGAAATGCCCGCAAATATCCCAGATATACACACTATCATATTATCGCATTTTCCGGAAAAATGCAAGGAATTCCGGCATTTTTTCGGAACTTTTTCACTCACAGGGAAAAGGTTACAAATAATTACGATATCTATTACAAATAGTAACAGATTTTTTGTCTGAATTTGTTACAAAAGCTTGAACTTTTCTAAGAAAATCGTATTTTTCTCCTATACCTACAGAAAAGTAAAAAAATCAACGCAAATCCCTTGCAATTCTAAATGAAGTGTGATATAATTTTTAAGGTAGAATATGAAATGATAGAAAGGCTGGGAACTTCCCGGCCTTCCGTTTATGTTGGGGAGTTTTCTCTTCAAACGTCATTTTTCCACAATTCAGGAAAGGTTGAAATCATGAGCAAAAACAGCATCATCGCCGCTGTATGGGCTTTGGCTGAGCCTGTGGCAAAAGAACTGGGCCTTACCCTTTGGGATGTCCGCTTTGAAAAAGAAGGTGCCAGTTACTTCCTTAGAATCATTATCGACAAAGAAGGCGGTGTCGATATCAATTCCTGCGAGGCTATGAGCCGGCGAATCGATCCTTTGCTGGATGAAGCCGACCCAATCCCTCAAAGCTACTACCTGGAGGTCTGGTCCGCCGGCATGGACCGTACTTTGGAAAGAGATTTCCATTTCCTTCAGACAATCGGCCAAAAGGTAACCGTGGGACTTTTTCAGCCTCTTAACGGCGAAAAAGAGCCTGTCTGTACTTTGAAGGAATACCGTGGAAAATCAATTGTCGTCACCGATGCCGACGGTCAGGATCACGAATTTGTCCTTTCCGAACTCCGATTCGTCCGGCGCAAGGATGATTTGCCGTTTTGATCGTTTAACGCTGTTCAATATAATGGGAGGATTACCATGAACACCAAAGAAACCAGAGATTTTTTCGAAGCACTCCAGCTGCTGGGACAGGAAAAAGGCATCAGCCCCGATTACCTTGTCGAAAAAATTACCAACGCGATCGTCATCGCTGTAAAGCGGGATTATCAGGTGACGGATAATGTCAACGTAACCATTAACCCCGAAAAGGGAATTTTTACTGTTTCCATTACTAAAATGGTTGTCGATGAATACGTAGAAGATCCCGAAACCGAGATTTTGCTGGATGAGGCAATCGCCTACGACCCGGCCGCCCGCGTCGGTCAGGCCCTCGAAATTCAGCTGGATACCCGGCAGTTCGGCCGGATCGCCGCACAGACCGCTAAACACGTCATCCGTCAGGGAATCCGCGAAGCGGAACGTTCCCAGATGGTGGCACAGTTCCAGAATAAGGTATATGAGATTGTCAGCGCAGTCGTCCAGAAAATCGAACCCGCTACCGGCAACGCCACAGTGGAAATCGATCACAACGAAGTGCTGCTGTTTAAAAACGAACAGCTTCCCAATGACAACCTCAAGGAAGGCGACCGCATCGTGGTCTATGTGGTGGATGTCGTAAACCTTGAAAAACGCTGCTCTTTAAAAATTTCAAGAACCCACAAGGATTTGGTCAAACGCCTCTTTGAACGGGAGGTCCCCGAAATTTTCGACGGCACCGTCGAAATCAAGGCGATTTCAAGAGAAGCCGGCTCCCGTACCAAAATGGCCGTCTGGAGCAAAAACCCCGATGTCGATCCCATCGGCGCCTGCATCGGCCCCAAGGGCAGCCGTATTTCTGCCGTGGTCGCCGAGCTGAAAGGCGAAAAGATCGATATCGTCAAATATAGTGAGGACGATGCCGAATTTATTACCCAGGCGCTCTCCCCCGCTACTGTCGTGGGTGTGGAAATCCTCCCCGGCGATGAGCGGGTCTGCCGGGTTACCGTCCCTGATAACCAACTGTCCCTGGCAATCGGCAACAAGGGACAAAACGCCAAACTGGCCGCTAAACTGACCGGATATAAAATCGATATTCGACCGGAAAGCGGCGTCCTGGATACCGAAAAAGCTGCGAAGGATCCCGCCCCTGCGGAACAAACTGCGGATGAGGCTGCCTCCGCCGCGGAATAAACGGCTTTCGGTTCCGGAGAAAGGAGTCTGTTATGCAAGTAAAACGTGTCCCGCTGCGGATGTGTACCGGCTGCGGAGAAATGAAACCTAAAAAAGAGCTGGTTCGCGTTGTGAAACCGCCGGAAGGTGAGATCTCCCTCGACCTGACAGGGAAAAAGGCCGGACGCGGAGCATATGTTTGCCCTTCTCCGGAATGCCTCAGAAAAGCCCGGAAAAACCGCCGGATCGAGCGCTCTTTTCAGTGCAAAATCCCGGATGAGATCTACGACGCCATGGAGGCAGAACTGGAACATCGCCAAGACTGACCGCCATGACCTATGGAAAGGAAGATTAGAAAAGTTTGAACCGGTTTGATTCCACCCTTTCCCTATGTATGCGTGCAAAACGCCTCACCTATGGCTTCGAAACCGTTAAGGCGGCTGCAGAACACAAGGAGGTCTTCCTTCTGCTGGCAGCAGCTGACCTTTCACAGAAAACGAGAAAGGAAGTCCGCTTCCTTGCCGAAAAATGTTCGATACCCTGCCTGCTGCTGCCCCATTCCATGGAACAAATCGCCGGCATTATCGGACGTAAAACCGGAGTCGTCGGTGTGACCGATCAGGGATTCGCTGCAAAGCTCACGCTCGCCCACAATGAAACGGAGGAAACGATTCTATGACATTAAAATATCGCGTACACGAGGTCGCCCGGGATCTTAACGTCCCCAAAAAGGAAATTATCGATTTGCTGGACGGCTATTTCGGAGGGGAACCCCGCAAACATGCTACGGTCCTTACCGAAGAAGAACTCAATGTGATTTTTGAACACTACACACAGGGAAAACAGGTCCCCAATTTTGACCAGTATTTCGCGGATAAGGAAAAGTCTCCGATCTTGACAGAAAAAGCGCAGGAGGAGTCTGCAAAGTCCGCGCCTAAGGCCAAGGCGGAAGCAGCAAAACCTGCTTCGAAGACTCCCGAAGTTAAGGCTGAAGAGCCCAAACCGGCTCCGAAAGCTCCTGAAGTTAAGGAGGAAGAGCCCAAACCAGCTCCGAAAGCTCCGGAAGTTAAGGCGCAAGAGCCCAAACCGGCTCCCAAGGCTCCGGAAGTTAAGGCGGAAGGACCTAAACCGGCTCCGAAAACAAATCAGGATAATAATAGCCGCTCTACAGCTCCGTCCGGCGAACGGTTCCGCAATGACCGCCCCAGAAATGATGCTGCCAGCCGCTCGCAGGGAGATCGCTCCACCCGCCCGGGATTCAACAATGACCGGTCGCGTCAGGATAATCGCGATAATCGCGGTTCTCGTCCTCAGGATCGGCGCAATCCTCAGAACGCTCCTGCTCGTCCCGCTGTACAGACTGCAAAACCGGCCGTCACTACCGAGCCTGTGGAAAAGGAACGTACTGTTCGGCATGTGGATACCCGTACTGGCGATGTCAACCTCGATAAATATAATGAGCGTTATGAGACAATCGCTCCCCAGGAGTCCGGCCGTCAGGATAATCAGCAGCGTAAACAGAAAATCAAACAGAAATCCCAGGCTAAAAAGAAAGAGCGCTTCTCTACCAAGAGGGAAACAGAAGCGGAAAAACTCCAGCGTCTTGCTTTGGAGCGCGCACGGAAACAACAATTGAAAGTCCTGATCCCTGACGAAATCACTGTTTCTGAATTGGCTTCCAGGCTGAAAGTAACTGTCTCTGACGTCATTAAAAAACTGATGATGCTGGGCGTTATGGCCGCTCAGAATGAGGTCATCGATTTCGATACCGCCTCTCTGGTGGCAATGGAGTATAACGCTAAAATTGAAAAAGAAGTTATC
>CALXBD010000094.1 GCA_944386445.1 uncultured Clostridia bacterium | reverse complement strand
ACCGGCCGGTATGGCCTTTTGGATTCGTCTTTCGGGGAGGTGTTCCCGGCGGAATACGAAAATGTCAGCATCACGGGGGATTACGTCCTGCTTTGGGATGGGTATATTTCCCGGGCAATCAAGCTTCCGGAAATGAAGGAAGTCTTTTCCATGGAAGGCTGGGCGCTGAATTATTTCGATGGAGAGGTAGGCATTATCCGAAATTACGATGTCCTGGAAAGCCGTCTGATAGACGCGAAAGGGAATTTTCTCACCCAAGAGCCCTGGAACTATATTGATGTTGGTGTTGTCTCCTATCCGATACAAAGTTTCTGTGCTTCAGGAGATGATGGCTGTGCGCTTATTGGAAGAGATGGCTCCATCCTCCTCCAAAAAAAGGATGGGAGCCTCTCTCCGATAGGCGAGAACCTTTATAGTCTTTCGTGGATCGAAACTGTTAATGGAGAGTCTGCTGCCTACAGTCAAGCCATTGACGCGCAGGGAAATGTCATTGTTCCGAAAGGCAGATATGAATGGCTGACAATTTGCTATAACCTCGGGGAACGGCTACCGCTGTTTACCGGGATTTATCAGACCGGACAGGGAAATTACCGGACGGATGTGCTGAATTTGGAGGGAAATATTATCCTGTCCGGACTGAAAAATCTATATCAGACAGACGGAGAATACTTTGCGGTAGAGAAGGGCTTTTCCGCCGGAATTCTGGACCGGGAAGGCAACTGGCTTTATCAAACCTCGACCTTCCAAACCTTTGGGGACGACTAAGGAGGATCTTTATGAAAATGAAACGTTGGTATAACATGTTGGCAGCCGCTTTGTGCGCGGCATTGATACTAGGCTCCTGCGGAAGTGCGGGCAATCCTTCTTCAGAAACAACTTCCTCCGTGCCGGAATCTTCCACTGCGGAGGCCTCGGAAACCACACCGGAACCGATTTTTTCATCTGCTGAGGAATACCCCAGAGTGGACGGCTCTACGGCCAATCTTCCTTTGATGGCCCGGGTGATGCAGGATACCTGCGGCATCTCCGCGGAAGAGGCCGAAAATCTGACGCAGAATACCGGCACCAATACGTCCTGGAACCGTCTGGTCAATAATGAGGCAGATCTACTCTTGGTATATGAGGCCCCTCAGGAAACACAAGAGGAAATCAAGAAATCAGGTGTAGAGCTGGAAGTTACGGCGGTAGGCCGGGACGCACTGGTATTTCTGGTCAACAGCGGGAACTCTTTGGATGGGCTAACTCAAGATCAGCTTCGCGATATCTACACCGGAAAGGTCACCAACTGGAAGGAATTGGGCGGAAAGGATCAGGAAATTTTCCCCTTCCAACGGAACGCCACCAGCGGCAGCCAAACTATGTTCTTAAAACTTCTTATGGGCGATATCACGCCCATGGACCCGCCGGAACAGCTGATTTCCGGCGCTATGGGCCAGCTGATCGACAGCGTGGCTAGCTATGACAACAGCGACGGCGCTATCGGCTATTCCGTTTACTACTACGCTGCCATGATGTATGAAAATCCCGATCTTAAGCTGCTTGCGGTAGACGGGGTAGCACCTTCCAACGAAAGCATTGCCGACGGCAGCTATCCGCTGCTCAATGATTTTTACCTTGCCATCCGCGCTGACGAACCGGAAGACAGTCCTACCCGAAAACTTTACAACTGGATTCTCTCCGATGCCGGCCGCACCGCCTTTGAGGAGTCCAATTATGTCCCCATCTTTTAATCTGGTTTTGCCGAAGGACGGAAAAAAACTGGCGCATTTCTTCTCCGGCTGGGAGGATATGCTGATCGAAGCCTGTCTGGAAGGAGCTATGGGTCAGATTTGGACAGATGATCCCGTACATCCCCGGGCAGTACGGGCAATCAGCGGGGATTTCTGCTTTTTGGCCGGGGATCCCGGAAGCCCTGCTGCTTCTGCCTTAGCATCATCACTGCCAGAGATTGGAAAAGATTTCCTTTTGATGATTCCCTGCAGCCCTGGATGGGGCCCGGTTATTGAAGCGGCCTGGCCCGGCCGGTATACCAAAATTCTCCGGTATGCCATCCACCGGGAGCCGGACGCTTTTGACCGGCAGCATCTGGCTGTTTTGGCAAAACGTCTGCCGAAAGGTGCGGCTCTTTGCCCGATTAACCATGTGTTGTATGAACGGTTGCTGACAGAGGAATGGAGCCGAGACTTTTGCTCCAATTTTTCCTCTTGGGAAAGCTACAGGACGTTTGGACTTGGATTTGTTGCTTTGATGGAAGGAAAACCGGTCAGCGGAGCTTCTTCATATGTTGGCTGCAGCACAGGAATCGAAATCGAGGTGGACACCCGTCCTGAATACCGGCGGCAGGGACTGGCAGCGGCCTGTTGTGCGCGGCTGATTTTGGAATGTCTGAATCGGGGGAAATATCCTTCGTGGGACGCTGCAAACCTGGAATCAGTGGCACTGGCGCAAAAGCTGGGATACCATTTGGCACACGAATACCTGACCTATGAATTAAACCTTTCCACCGTCAGTTCCAACCAAGTCAGGCCCCCCCGTTCAGCCGGGACTTGATAAAGCCCTAGAAAGGCTTTATGCTGGCAAGCTTGAGAGATCTACGACTTCTATCACTTGCCCCATGGCCTACAAATGAGCTTTTAAAGCACAAAATCAGACATTAAGCAAAAGCTTTTTTACTCTCCCCAGTGGAGCTGAGGGTTCTTATGTTGCTAAAGCATACAACAAAAGGATCCGGTTTGCAGTTTATGCAAACCGGATCCTTCTCCAATAAAAAGACTACTTAAACCTTTAAAATTAGAAGGGCCATATTGAAAAACACAAAAATAGAACATGCGTCTACAATGGTTGTGATCAGCGGAGACGCCATAATGGCCGGATCCAAATGACAACGCTTGGCAGCCATAGGAAGGATACATCCCATCAGTTTGGAAACACAAATTGTCACCAGCGTGCTCAATCCTACCGTTAAGGCAATCCAAAAATTCTGATACCGCAGCCAGATCCAAAGAATATTGACGGGGGCTAATACTGCGCCTACTAAAATTGAAACCTTGAATTCCTTAAAAACCACTCGGAAGAAATCCCTTGGGCGGATTTCATCCAAAGCCATTCCGCGAATCACAAGGGTAGCACTTTGAGAGCCGCAGTTTCCGCCTGTATCCATCAGCATCGGAATGAAAGAAACCAACAGCGGAATCGCCGCAAACGCATCTTCATAATGACTAATGATATTGCCTGTGATCACCCCTGAAATCATCAGTACCAGCAGCCAGACCACCCGTTTTCTGGCATGGGTAAAGGCGGAGGTCTTCAAATAGGTATTTTCGCTAGGAGCCATAGCCGCCATCTTTTCAAAGTCTTCCGTATTTGCGTCCTGCAGGACATCCACAGCATCATCGATGGTGATAATCCCCACCAAACGATTCTCACGGTCTACCACCGGCAGTGCCAAAAGGTCATACCGGCTAAACAGCTGGGCAACCTCTTCGTCAGATTCATCCGTAGAAACAGACAACGGCTCCTTTTCCATCACATCTCCTAAGAGGGTATTTTCTTCCGCCATCAGCAGTTCTCTGACGGTGACTACACCCTCCAGGATACGGTTTCGGTCTGTTACATAGCAGGTATTGATCGTTTCCATCTCCCCTGCAGTCCGCCGAATGTGGTCAAATGCCTGTCTTACGGTCATATCCTGCTTCAGGTCTACGTATTCAGTAGTCATAATGCTTCCCGCGCTGCCGTCAGCATAATTCAGCAGCCGGTTGAGCATTCCGCGAGTTTCCGAATCCGTCAGCCGCAGCACACGTTTGACAACATTCGCCGGCATCTCTTCCAGCATATCCACCGTATCATCCATAAACTGGCTGTCCAATACCGTCTGCACTTCCACGTCTGTCAGTGCGGAAAGCACCTGTTCTTGGACTTCCGGTGTCATATAAGCAAACGCTTCCGCAGCTGTCTCCTTCGGCAGCAACCGAAACAGCATCACTGTCTGTTCCGGCTCCAGTTCTTCAAACAGCGCTGCAATATCCACCGGATTCATTTCCTTCACAGCGGCCCGGGCCTCGGCGAATTTCTTGTCCTGGATGAGTTCCAATGCACGATTCATCATCTTCAGCCTCCCATTCGGGCAGCCGAAGCCAAACGGCCCGAATGAGCGCACGCAGAAATCAGCGTCCTGTTATCAGGGCGCTTTTCTGGCACGTATTCTCTCATCCGAGCCGCCTAGGTTTCCGTTTTTTCTATTCCGGCAATTCTTCCCCGGAACACAAAAAACGGAAACCATCAGCTGCCCAGCATATTCAATTTGGTACTAGGGGGATACGGACTAAGGTCCATATTCTCTCACGTCCTTTCTTCTGAAAGCAAACTTTCAGCTTTTTCATTATACTTCTCTTGACTGGATTTGTAAACAGCCATTCGTGAATTTTTCGTTAAATTCCGGAAATATTTCTGTAAAACGTCAAAAAAAACGCCTGTATCGCTCTACATCGAGCTGTACAGGCATTTTTTAAACGATTATTTCAAATATTGAAGATTTACGCTTGACGATTCCGGCCTTTCCATTCCAGATATTCATCATAGGTACACATCCGGTCAATCAGTCCATCAGGTGTAAACTCCATAATGCGGTTGGCTACGGTCTCCACGAATTCGTGGTCATAGGAGGAAAACAGGACGACTCCTTTAAAAGCTGTCAGTCCATTATTGACAGCCGTTATAGATTCCAAATCCAAATGGTTTGTAGGCTGATCCAAAATCAGTACATTGGAGCCGAACATCATCATCCGGGAAAGCATACACCGAACTTTTTCTCCTCCGGACAACACCTCTACCGGCTTTAACACATCGTCTCCAGAAAACAGCATCTTGCCCAAAAATCCCCGCAGATAGCTATCCAGGGATTCCGGCGGGGCATACTGACGGATCCAATCCAGAATCGACAGCTTGCATCCATCAAAATAAGCGGAATTATCCTTCGGAAAATAAGACCGGCTGGTGCTGATGCCCCATTTGAACCGCCCTTCATCAGGCTCGATCTCCTCCATCAGAATCTGGAACAGGGTCGTAACAGCGATTTCATTCTCTCCGACAAAACCTACCTTGTCCCCGCGATTGAGACGGAAGGAAACATGATCCAACACCTTAACCCCGTCAATGGTCTTTGTCAGATTTTCAACCTCTAAAATTTCCTTTCCGGGCTCCCGGTCCATAGTAAAGCCCACAAAGGGATACCGCCTTGAGGATGCCGGCATTTCTTCCACTGACAGCTTTTCCAGCAGCTTCCGCCGAGAGGTCGCTTGCCGGGATTTGGATTTGTTGGCCGAAAACCGGGCGATAAATGACTGCAAATCCTTGATTTTATCCTCGACCTTGCGGTTTTGTTCCCGGATGAGACGCTGCATCAACTGGCTGGATTCATACCAGAAATCGTAGTTTCCCACATAAATCTTAATCTGGTTATAATCCACGTCCACAATATGGGTGCAGACGTTGTTCAGAAAATGGCGGTCATGGGACACAACAATCACAGTCCCGGGATAATCCATCAGAAAATCCTCCAGCCAAGTGATGGAATCGTTGTCCAGATGGTTGGTAGGCTCGTCCAGCAGGATGATGTCCGGCTGTCCGAACAGTGCTTGCGCCAGCAGCACCTTGACCTTGTCCCGAACCGGCAGCCCTGCCATAGACTGTTCCAAAAGATCCAGCGAAAGCCCCAATCCCTGCAGGAGCTTTCCGGCTTCTGTCTCAGCTTCCCAGCCACCCATTTCGGAAAATTCATATTCCAGTTCAGAGGCCAGAATTCCATCCTCTTCAGAGAAATCCTCTTTGGCATAAAGAGCATCCTTCTGCTTCATGATATCATAAAGCCGACGATTCCCCATAATAATCGTATCCAGAACCGTATATTGGTCAAATGCAAAATGGTCCTGTTTCAAAACTGACATCCGATTTTTGACATCCATGACCACTTCGCCGCCGGACGGCTCCAATTCCCCGGACAGGATCCGCAGGAACGTAGACTTTCCCGCTCCGTTGGCGCCAATGACGCCATAGCAATTTCCTTCGGTGAATTTCAGGTCAACATTCTTAAAAAGCGCCTGGCCGTTAAAGCTCAGGCTAAGGTTAGAGACGGTAATCATTCCGGTACCCTTTCTGTGCCGTATTTTCGCGGAAAATCCGCATGCCTCATTATTATAGCACAGACCGAAAAAGAATTGGAGGATTTCCCGAAAATTTTACAATTTAAGATTCACTGTGCTGTATTCTTAAAGGTCTGCTACAGAGGAACTCGGCTTGTTTTTTTACGGAAAGAATGATATACTGAATTCAACAAAGATTTTAATGGAGGCCGTTTCTATGACTGTAAATGAACGAATTTCAAAGATCCGCACACTTATGGAGGAGAATCATATTGATGCGTGTATTATCCCCAGCGCGGATCCTCACATGAGCGAATATTTCTCCGACCATTGGAAAACACGGGCATTCGTTTCCGGATTTTCCGGAAGCGCCGGCACATTTGTCATTACCCGGGAAATGAGCGGGCTGTGGACTGACGGAAGATATTATGTCCAGGCCGCAAAAGAATTGTCAGGGTCCGAGGCACAGCTCTTCCGGGCTTCCGAGCCGGACTGCCCTACCCCTGTTGCTTTTCTGGCGGATCACCTTTCGGAGGGCAGCATCGTCGGCTTTAATGGGAAACTCTTTTCTGCTTCCGCGGTTGAAAAAATGGAGAAGGATTTTGCACGCAAATCCATTTCAACCGATATCAATGTGGATTTCGCCAATGAAATCTGGAAAGACCGCCCTGCTGAAAATCTTACAGAGGTGTATCTGCTGGATCCGTGTTACACGGGCCGCACCGCGGAGGAGAAAATTTCAGATCTGCGGAAAGCGGTGGCTTCCGAGGATGCTGATTCCATCGTCTTGAGCAAACTGGATAACATCGCATGGCTGTTCAATATCCGCTCCAATGATGTGGAAAACAACCCTGTTGTGATCGCGTATGCGTTCGTCTCTCCGGAAGAGGCGATCCTTTTTACGGATAGCTCCCGTATCCCTTCTGAGGTTCAAAAAGGCCTGGAAGTACAAGGTGTTTCCTTGGAGCCTTACGAAAATATCTATCGCTTTTTATCCGTCAGAGATAAAAAAGAGCGGGTTTTGTGCGATAAAGCCGAACTCAACAGCAGCCTTTATGCCTGTGTGAAAGAGAACGCCGCTTTGACCCCGGTCAACAAGGACGACCCCGTTTTCCTGCTGAAAGCATGCAAAAACCAGACCGAAACCCGCAACACACATCATGCTTACCTGAAAGATGGCTGTGCGCTGGCGGAATTCTACGGCTGGCTGTTTGAACAGCTGGAAAAAGGTGTTCGCCTTACGGAATGGGATTGCTCCGAAAAACTCGGCGAATTCCGTCGTGCACAGCCTCTTAACCGCGGCGACAGCTTTACTGCAATCGTAGCATACAGGGAAAATGCCGCCATGATGCATTATGCGCCTAAACCGGATTGCTCCAAAGTTCTGGAAAAAAGCCACATGCTCTTGATCGACAGCGGCGGACAGTATCTGGACGGCACTACGGATACCACTCGTACGGTAGCCTTAGGGGAGATTTCCGAAGCAGAACGTCATGACTTTACACTGGCTTTGAAAGGTTCCATCGCCCTTTTGGAGGCTGTCTTTAAGGAAGGTATCAGCGGTTCTCAGCTGGATGTGCTCTGCCGGGAATATTTCTGGCGGGAAGGCTTGGATTACCGTTGCGGCACAGGTCACGGCGTCGGATTCATGCTGAATGTTCATGAAGGCCCCCAGGGCTTTGGGTCTTCGGTCAAGCTCCGCGAGGGAATGGTCTTGACAGTGGAACCCGGAGTTTATACCGAGGGTTCCCACGGGATCCGGACAGAAAATGTCGTTACGGTCGTAAAGGGAAACAAAACTGAATATGCTCAGTTCTTGAAATTTGATGTCTTTACACTGGTTCCTATCGATACAAAGTGCCTGGATCTTTCGCTGCTCACTGACCATGAGATCCAATGGCTGAACGCCTATCATCGTCGGGTATGGGACGCAGTTTCTCCTTTGGTCAGCGACCGTGCTAAAGCATGGTTAGCTTCTGCCACAAAAGCGGTTTCACGATAATGATGATCCGGGATGTTTAAAAAACATCCCGGAATTTTTTGTGAAATTTTGGAGAAAAAATTATTGACAAGTGCGGGAAAAGATGGTATTCTAACATTGAAAACGATTACATTGTTCTCTCAATGGCAATGATGGAAGGGATGGTCAGAATGGAAAAAATTCATGTCACTGTTTGGAATGAAAATCTCCATGAAAAATTCGATCAGAAGGTTGCGGAAATCTATCCGGAAGGAATTCATGGAACCATTGCGGCGTTTCTCAGCAAGGAATGTGATATGGAAGTGGGTACTGCCACTTTGGAGATGCCGGAACACGGTTTGACAGAGGAAGTCCTCAACCGTACAGATGTCCTGATTTGGTGGGGACATATGGGGCATGACAAGGTTGATGACGCCATTGTGAATAGGGTCTATGCACGGATCATGGATGGAATGGGACTGATTGTCCTCCATTCCGGTCACGCTTCCAAGATTTTCAGAAAAATCTGCGGCACAAACTCTCAGGATCTGAAATGGCGTGAGAATAATGAAAAGGAAATCCTCTGGGTGGTAAAACCCGGCCATCCCATCGTCCAGGGACTGGGAGAAAAAATTGTCCTGGAGCATGAAGAAACTTACGGGGAGCACTTCAATATTCCGGAACCGGATGAGCTGATCTTTATCAGCTGGTTCTCCGGTGGGGATGTCTTCCGCAGCGGCTGCTGTTACAATCGTGGAAAAGGTAAGGTTTTCTATTTTAAACCCGGACATGAATCCTTCCCGATTTACCATAACCCGGAAATCCAAAAGGTGATTGTCAACGCCGTACGGTGGGCGGCTCCGGCAAAGGACCTTCCCCAAATTCACTATGGTCATGTTCCTACCCCGCCTGCTGAAGAGTAAATAAAATTTAGCGTCCGAAGCGCAGCTGCAATGGGCTTGCCCGATTTGCAGCTGCGCTTTTAGCATATTATGACAAAAAAATTCAATTTCGCAGTAAAATTGTTTATTGACGTGATTTCAACAAGTATGCTACCATTGGGGCAGAATACATGACTACTTGTCATGATAAGGAGGTCTTCTCATAATGGAAGCAGGACGCAAAGTAAGAATTGGTGTCATCGGAATTGGTGCCCGGGCCCAGGGACTCATCGAAACCTTGTCCGGTATGGATTTTGTAGAAATCGGCGCAATCTGTGACCGTATTCCTGAACGGATGCAGGAAGGGCTCGCCGTTATCCGCAAAACCCGTGACTATCCGGTGGCACTGTATGAGGATTATCACGAACTGCTTAAAATGCCAGATATTGAAGGGGTTATCATTGCCACTTCTTGGAACGAACATATCTCGATTGCAATTGCGAGTATGAAGGCCGGAAAATATACCGCCTTTGAAGTCGGTGGGGCAAGTTCCATTGCACAATGCTGGAAGCTGGTCGAAACCTATGAAGAAACCGGCACCCCTTGCATGATGCTGGAAAACTGCTGCTACGGAAGATATGAGCTTGCCGTGCTGAACATGATCCGGCAGGGGCTGTTCGGGGAGATCGTCCACTGCGACGGCGGCTACCGTCACGATTTGAGTGCCATTCCGAGGGGGCTTCTTAAAAATCATCAGCGTTCCTTCCATCACATGAAACGAAATGCAGAGCTGTATCCCACCCATGAAATCGGCCCCATCGCCAAATATCTGAATATCAACCGCGGAAACCGATTCCTGACCCTGACCTCCATGGCATCCAAATCTCGGGGGCTGACCCTGCGGGCTGAAGAACTTCTGAAGGATCAGGATGTAGATTGGCATCCCTTCGCGCTGGGTGACATTGTAACAACACTCATCAAGTGCGCCGGCGGTGAAACAGTCGCAATTACCCACGATACCTCCCTGCCCCGCCCCTATTCCCGGGCAAATCAGGTCCAGGGCACAAACGGCATCTGGTCTGAGGAACACATGGGGATCCACATCAAGGGCAGAAGCCCCGAGGAAAAATGGGAAAGCATCGACGAATATCTAAAGGAGTATGAGCATCCCATCTGGAAGGAGTTTCTAAACGACGGCGTCACCGGCGGCCACGGCGGCATGGATTACCTGGTGCTGCGGGCATTCATCTACTGCATCCAAAACCGAATCGAAACCCCCATCAACGTTTATGACGCGGCTACCTGGATGGCTGTCACCTGCTTGTCGGAAGATTCCATCGCAATGGGAAGTATGCCTGTTGCCTTTCCGGATTTCACAAACGGCAAATGGGTGTGCCCTGATCCAATGCCCAAAGGTCCTTTCTCACTGGATGACTGAATATAAAAAACCTGCAATTGCCGCAGGACTTCCCCAAAACGCAACAATCCGCAGAGGTGAAATGCCCCTGCGGATTTTTTATTTTGCTTAAGCGCGTTCCATCAGCCGGACCATGACAGCTTTCTGGGCATGGAGCCGATTCTCCGCTTCGTCGAAAATTTCATTGGCATGGGCTTCGAATACCTTACCGGTAATCTCTTCCTCCCGGTGGGCCGGCAGGCAATGAAGAACCATGACGCCTGGATGCGCTGCCCCTACCACATCATCATTGATCTGATAGCCTGTAAAGGCTTTCCGGCGGACTGCCGCTTCCTCCTCCTGGCCCATAGAAGCCCACACATCAGTATAGAGGACGTCAGCATCAGCCGCCATAGCCGGAATATCCGAGGAAATGGAGAATTTATCCCCATATTTACGCGCCAGATCCAACACGAACGGATCCGGACGGTAAGCATCCGGGCAGGCAATGGACACTTTCATTCCCACTGTCAAGCCGCCGACGATCAAAGAGTTTGCCATATTGTTGCCGTCGCCCACATAGCAGAGCTTCAGCCCCTCAAGGCCGCCCTTATATTCCCGAACGGTCATCAAATCGGCCAGCACCTGACAGGGATGGCAATAATCTGTCAGTCCGTTGATGATCGGGATCGAGCCGTATTCCGCCAGATCCTCCACTTCTTTCTGGGCAAAGGTCCGGATCATAATGCCGTCCAAATACCGGGAAAGTACCCGCGCTGTATCCTGCACCGGCTCGCCACGGCCGATCTGAAGATCTCTCGAGCTTAAAAACAGCGCCTGGCCTCCCAACTGATACATTCCCGTTTCAAAGGACACCCGGGTACGGGTAGAAGACTTCTGAAAAATCATACCCAGTGTCTGCCCGGCTAGACGGTGATGGGCAATTCCATGTTTTTGTTCGTACTTCAACTGGTCCGCCAGGTTCAGGACATCCATGATCTCCTCTTTTGACCAGTCACTGAGTTTCAGTAAATGTTTCATCATTCTCAACCTTTCTTAACGGGATTAAAGTTTATCTTAGGAAAGTACATCCCACAAAATCTGCAGGCCCTTTTTTAGTTCCTCATCTGTAATGGTCAGCGGCGGCAGCAGCCGGACTTTTTCCTTAGCCGTGAGAATCAAAAGGCCCTTTTCCAAACACGCCTGAGCCACTTCACCGCTGGTGCCAGATTTCAGCTCGATGCCCAGCATCATTCCTAAGCCGGTCACCGAGGCCACCTTCCCGCAGCAGAGCAGGCAGGAACGGAGCTTATCGCCCTTTGCGGAGACCTCGCGAAGGAAATTATCATCCGCCACCCGTTTCATAACAGCGTTAGCGCCGGCACAGACGATTGGATTTCCGCCAAAGGTAGAACCATGACTGGAAGGTCCCATCACATCTTTCAGCTTTTCGCTGACCAGTACCGCTCCGATGGGCAGACCGCCGCCCAACCCTTTTGCCAGGGTTGTAATATCGGGCTGCACGCCAAAATGCTCCGAAGCCAAAAATTTTCCTGTCCGTCCGACACCGGTCTGGACCTCATCGGCAATAACCAGGATATCCTTCTCCTGACAAAGCTCAAACAAAGCCTTAACGAAGCCTTCCTCCAGAGGGACAACGCCGCCTTCGCCCTGAATAAACTCCAGCATAACGGCACAAACGGTATCGTCAATGTTTTCCGCCAGCGACAGAATATTGTTTGCTTCCACGTAGCGAAAGCCACCGGTAAACGGGCTGAAATACTGGTGAAATACGTCCTGACCTGTAGCTGTCAATGTCGTAATTGTCCGCCCATGGAAGGAATTTACCAACGTAACAATTGTACTGCGTCCTTCACCGTATTTATCAAAGCTGTATTTCCGTGCGGTCTTGATGGCGCCTTCATTGGCCTCAGCGCCTGAATTCCCAAAAAACACCCGACTGTACCCGGTCTTATTGCAGAGACGCTCAGCCAGCTCCCCATCCGGCAGAGTATAATAGAGGTTTGAAGTATGGTTCAGGCGGGCAGCCTGCTCCGAAATCGCCTTTACCCACTCCGGATCGCTGTAGCCCAGGGAATTCACCCCGATTCCGCTGGTAAAATCGATATACTTCTTTCCATCGGAGCCGGTGCAGGTAGCACCCTTTCCCTCTTCAATGCAAACATCGAACCGTTTATAAGTGGGCAGGATATACTCCTGATCCCGCTCTTTTACCTCTTTGAAATTCATATCAGTTCCTTCTTTCACGGTAAATCAGTCATGGCCTACCATCCGGGCGTAGACCCCGGGGACAGAATCTTCGATTGCTACGGCACCAACGGAATCCTGATAAAATTTTACTGCCGATTCTGCCGCAGAACCAATGATCGCATAAGCATAGCCCATATTGGCCAGCCCCAGCATACATTTCAAAAGAATTGCCCTTCCGATCCCGCGGCCGCGCATATCCTCACGGACACCGGTAGGTCCAAAATAGTCCCGAGCCGTTGCCTCATAACATCCGAATCCGATCACCTTTTTATCTTTTACCGCAATATAGCAGCTGACCGGCTGATTTGCAAAGGCCGCATCGCACTCACTGGCCCAACCTTCTCCGAAATTCTCGCGGATAAAGTTCAGCACCAGATGCTTATCCGGAGAGAGGGCCTGTTTGATGCTGATACCCTCGGCTTTCAAACGCTCATAAAGAGCAGGGTCGTCCTGAACGTTATAAAGTTTTACCAACATATCTGCCATAATCATTCCTCCGAACACCATAAACTTATTATTTAAACAGGGTGCCGATACCTTCGTTGGAAAGCATTTCAATCAGGATGGAGTGCTTGATCCTGCCGTCAATGATACAGGTTTTTGTGACACCCCGACGGACGGCTTCCACGCAGCACTCAATTTTTGGGATCATGCCGCCGGAAATAATGCCCTGTTTCACCAAGCCCGGAACCTCGCTGACCTGGACTTCCGGAATCAGGGTGGATTCATCGTCCTTATCCCGGAGCAGCCCCCGGATATCGGTCATCAGAATCAGGTTTTCCGCCTGCAACGCTGCTGCGATACGGGCTGCGGCAGTATCCGCATTGATGTTGTAGACCTGCCCGGACTCATCCGTTGCCACCGTAGCAATAACAGGAATATATCCATTGTTCAACGCATCCAGAACCGGTCGAACCCGAACATCGGTGATCTCACCGACAAAGCCCAGATCCTGCTTACCTTCCAGCTTTTTCACCCGGATCATGCCGCCGTCAGAACCGCACAGTCCCAATGCACGGCCTCCGTGCTGCTCCAACAGTGAAACCAGGGACTTGTTGATCTTACCGGCCAGAACCATCCGCACTACTTCTGCTGTTTCCGCATCGGTATACCGCAGCCCGCCGATAAACTTACTTTCAATATTCATCCGCTTCAGAGCTTCATTGATCTCAGGGCCGCCGCCGTGAACCAACACTGCTTTGATCCCTACCAGGGACAGCAGGACGATATCACTCATGACCGCATTTTTGAGTTCTTCACTGGTCATGGCGTTTCCGCCATACTTGATCACCACAATTTTGTCGTGGTACTTCTGAATGTAGGGCAGCGCATCATTCAAGACTTGTGCCTTGACCACATTGGAAATGTTCTGCATATTCTATTCCCCATCCTTTTTATGTTCCGGTTCCGGTGGCAGCTTCCAAATACCAGTAGAAGCAAACTGCTCCACCATCCATTCTGCACCGCCGGTGATCTGATCTGGGAAATCCATCTTTCCCAGCAGCTTTATCGCATTGCGGGTCCGGGAAGGGCCTGCTTTCAGCTTATAGTCAAATTCCACCCCGTCGGGGGTGACGGTCTCACAGAAATGCCAATTTTCATATTGCCCTTCCAAGAGGGCGGTCAATTCCACATCGTGGGAAGCCGTGATACACAGGCAATTCATCCGCTGCAGGCTGGAAAGCACAGCCGCGGAAGCTGCGATCCGCTCAATGGTATTGGTACCCTTGAGGATCTCATCCACGTAACAAACGCAGTAAGTCTCCCCGGCCGCCTTGCGGAGGATCCTGCGCAAAGACTTAATCTCGGTAACAAAATAACTGTCCCCGGCAGTTATGGAATCCCGAACGGCCATGGAGGTGATGACCAGTGCCGGACGGGTAGAAAATGCGGCCGCTGAACAGGTATGAATGGTTTGCGCCAGAATACCATTCACTGCCAGCGCCTTGACAAAGGTAGATTTTCCTGAGGCGTTTGAGCCGGTGACAAGGGCACTGTGCAACGTTCCTGAATTAGTGACCGGGTGTTGGAGCAGAGGATGTGCCAGGCTGCGGAAAACAATGGCATTATCCTCACTGAATTCCGGCGCACAATATATGGGAAGGCTCTCTCGGAAAGAAGCCGTACAAATCGCCACATCCAGTTCTCCGATCAGTCGGTAAAGCCGGTGAAAAGCCCTTCGGTTCTTTTTCACCGTACTCAAAAGGCGGTGATAGCTCCTAAGGTCCGCAAAAAGCAGCATGTTTACATAGTCGACCAGAAAGTCTGCTTCGGAAGCGCTCACCCGTCCCATCTGCCCAAGCCCCCGGAAGGATTGAAAGTTTCTGAAATTCTCTTCCAACTCTTCGCGAAGCTCCGGCAATGCTTCGGATTTCCATTGAAGCAGCCGCCGGCAGCAGCAAAACATGGCAGAAATATAGCGAACCGTCGCCAGTTCATGCTCGATCTTGCGCTTAAAAAAATAATAGACAGCCATATTGAGTGGGATACTCAGTATGACTCCGGTAAGCCCTGCGCCCGGATTTACCAGCATAAACGCCAGGCAAAAAAGTGGCAAAAATGGCAGAACGTTAAACAATATTCCACCCTGGATCTCCCGCACCTCAGGGTGATACAGGAAATTCGCAAGGCCGCTGTAATTTGACTTTCCCATCTGTGCTAAAAAAGTCTGGACCTCCAGCCGTTCCGCCGGATGCTCCTGAAAATAGGTGATGAGCTGTTCTCGCCGGTCCAGCATTTCCAAATCGAAAAGCGGCTCGTGAAGGACACTGTAGAGATATTCCTCTCCAACCGAGGTCTGACAAGTGTTGATACGCTCGAAAACCTCATCCATGTCCAGATCATTCCAGGTTAGTCCGTCAATCCATTGTGCAGGCGGATCCGCCTTGCGGCGTTCTTCCCAGTAGGACTCAACACTCTCAAACTCCGTTCCGCCCTTCCTGCCGGGCGGCAGACCGTACTGAGCCTTCAGTTTTTCCTGAAGCTTCCGCAGCTTGACGGAACGGTCATGGAAATGAAGAATCCCAGCAACCAGAAGAATCCCGCCGACTAGAAGCAATATATATTCCATAAACAGAGCTGCTCGTTAAGAACGATAATCGCCGTTGATGCGAACATAATCATAGGTTAGGTCGCATCCCCAGGCGGTAGCGGTTTCCTCACCGGAATTCAAGTCAATCAGGATTTTAACCTCATCGGCGACCAGAATTTCCTTGGCCTTTTCCTCAGAAAAATCAACACCGGCGCCGTCCTTACAGACTTCAATGGCTCCGTTTTCCGACGCAAAAGCAACATCCACAGCCGTAACATCCACTTCTGTTTCAGCATAACCGATGGCGCAAAGGACACGCCCCCAGTTGGCATCTGCTCCGAACATAGCCGCCTTCAGCAGCGAAGATTTGATTACGGATTTTGCGACAATCCGTGCCTGTTCCTTGCTTTCCGCCCCAGTGACCACGCATTCCAGCAATTTTGTAGCGCCCTCGCCGTCACCGGCGATCTTCCGGGACAAATTCATCAGCACTACATAAAGAGCATTGACGAACTCCTCAAAATCTCCATTTTGGCAGTCCAGCGGCAAATTACCGGCATCTCCGGAAGCCAGAATGGATACCATATCATTGGTGGAGGTGTCTCCGTCGACGCTGACCATGTTAAAGGTCTCATCTACCACCTGTTTCAGGGCCACCTGCAGCAGTTCAGGGACAATCGCCACATCAGTAGTCAGAAAGCAAAGCATAGTAGCCATATTGGGCATAATCATGCCGGAGCCCTTGCAACAGCCGCCGATATGGCAGGTTTTCCCGCCTATAGTAAACTCCACAGCGACTTCCTTACGGACGGTATCGGTGGTCATAATGGCGTCTGCAAAATCCGTATGGTTTTCCGGGGCAAGTCCTTCTTTCAGGCTGCCGATACCGTTTTGAACCGGTTCCAGGGGCAGGGGCTGCCCGATCACCCCTGTTGATGCAACGATCACATCCGAGGCCGGGATATCCAGCGCTGCCGACGCAATCAGACACATTCCCTCGGCTTTTTCCAGGCCGTCGGCGTTACAGGTGTTGGCGATGCCGGAATTGACAATCACAGCCTGCGCTGTCCCGTTGGAAAGGTTGGCCTTGGTTACAAGCAGCGGCGCGCCTTTTACCTTATTCCGGGTATAAACTGCAGCTGCAGAGCAGGTGTGGTCCGCCACCAGCAGCCCCAGATCCTTTTTGGACTTATTGGCCCGGATGCCGCAGTGAATTCCTGCAGCTGAAAAACCTTTAGCAGCGGTCACGCCGCCTTCCACAAAGGGAAATCCGTCAAACGATACCAGTTTCATATTACTCTTCCTCTCACAAGCAAAGTCCCGTATCCTCCGGGCAGCCCATCATAATATTCAAGCTTTGTACTGCGGCACCGGAAGCGCCTTTCCCAAGGTTGTCAAACCGTGCGGACAAAAGCAGCCGTCCTTCATCGCTGCCTGTCACAAAAATTTCCATTCCATCCCAACCGGAGGCAGCGTTTCCGCTTAAAAATCCGCTGCTTTCGGCTTCACTGCCGAAAGGTGCCACTTTTAAGAATTTCTCTCCTTTATAGTATCCGGCAAAGAAATCCCGCATTTCCTCCGGCGAAAGGCTTCGCTTCAGCAACCCTGCATCCAAAGGCACGCTGACGATCATCCCACTGTAATAGTCGGCCACAATCGGAGTGAATACCGGTTTCCGGCTCAGACCGGTTATAAGGGTCATTTCCTTCAGATGCTTGTGCTGCTGATTAAGGCCGTACTCTCTGGGCGCATCCAAAGATTTATCACGGCCTTCCGCCTCATACTGAGCGATCATCTTTTTTCCACCGCCGCTGTAGCCCGTCAGGGAAAAGCTGGTCACGGGATAATCCGCCGGAAGGATTCCTTCTCTCACCAGCGGGTATACCAGCGCGATAAAGCCGGACGCATGGCAGCCTGGATTCGCAATTCGTTTTCCGGTGCGGATCCGCTCCCGGAATTCCGGCGAAAGCTCTGGGAAGCCGTATGCCCATCCCGGTTCGGTACGGTGGGCGGTAGATGTATCGATAATCCGGACATGATCGTTTTCCACAAAGGAAACCGCCTCTTTCGCCGCCGCATCCGGCAGGCAGAGGATGGTAATATCCGAAGCGTTAATCAACCGCTTCCGTTCTGCGGGGTCCTTCCTCAGTTCCGGGGCTATGGGCAGAATTTCCAGATCATCCCTTCCCCGAAACCGCTCATTGATCCGAAGACCGGTCGTTCCCTCGCTGCCGTCTATGAAAATTTTCGTCTTCAACGTCATATCCTCCTGACGCAAATTTTATTTTTTCCGCAGCACCAGCATTGTCGCTAGGTGTAAAATCTCAAAAGATTCAGGCGCTATCCGCTGGAGCAGCACGCCATGCTCCTTTTCAAAGGCTTCCACCTGTTCAGGTGTTAACGAAGCCTCGATTCCCCGGCAGGCACGCATTCTGCCATTCCAGCTATCCCGGGTAAACGGAACCTGAAGGTCAAAAGTTTCCGCCCGTTCGGTCCGGAACCACTCCCTGCCCCATTCAGGTGGCATCAATGCATACCGTTTCATGCCCCCACCTGTCCATTGAGGATTATACTGACGTATCAGTTCCTCACTAGCCTGGGCAATGGCGTCTTCTTCAGGAAGCCAAGCCATAGATAGGATACAAAATCGACCTCCCGGCTTCAGTATACGGGCAATTTTAGGGAGAAGAACCTGCTTATCAAAATACCAGAAGCACTGGCAGGCCGTTACAGCGTCAAAGCTTTCCGCCGGAAAATCGATTTCTTCCGCCGGGCAAACCTGATAGTCAATATCCCACCCTGCATCTGCAGTCAGCTTTTTTGCCATGGCAATCTGGTTTTCCGAAAGATCCACTCCGGTAAAGTGGGCACCAAACCGTGCCATATTCCGGGGGACGACGCCGGTACCGGTACCGATATCCAAAATTTCCTGTCCAGGCAGGCCGATCCCGGCTGAAAGCACTCTGTCATAAAACTCCTCCGGATAAATATCGCGGTATTTCGCGTAACTTTCGGAAGTTTTTCCCCAGTCAAAGTCCCTCCCGTGATCGATTTTCTCATTCTGCATATAAGTTGCCCTTTCAAAGCCACCATCTACATTCAGCTAAGCGCATCACACATATCTATTGAATCGCGAAACCATATTCATAATGTGTGTAGCGCTTGTTCTATGATATTTTTGGAAAGTATGATTTCTTCGTCCGTTCCGTCGACTTCCAAAATAACCCGTCCGCTAAAACCCGGCAAGTATTTCTTAAATACGAATCCATAATCAATATCACCCTGTGATAAAGGAAGGTGTTCATGGGGCACATCAAAATGCTTTCCGGCTATATGCAGGCATTTAGGAAATTTAACATTGATTATTTCTTTTAAGTGATCATAATTGTCAATGTGTGCAATATCCAAAAGTTGTTCCGCATAATCATCTGCCTCAAAAACCCTTTTGATATCCTCCGGTTGATAATGAAAGCCATCGATTACACTATTATTCTCCAGATACCAAGTTACGCCTTGTTTTTTGGCCTTAGCAGAAAATAATTTAGCCTGCTTAACAAGCTCCGACTGGGTATCAGCGGTAACTTTACGCTTTTTGGAAACAGGGTGTATAATCACCTCGTTCATCCCCAAAATCTTCACTTTTTCAAGCAAGTCATTCCCATACAGTTCAAAGTCGATAGGATCAAAAACAGCATGAATAATTACAGGGAACCCAATGGTTTTTATGTATTCTATTTTGGGATCAGGTATATTATTGATGCAGATTTCACCATTTTGATACCAGATCTGCATAAAATCAAAGCCATTATTTTTGGAAAAATCCACTTCGTCCAAATAATGATTATACCAACGTATCCCTCGACCGATACTGACCACTTCATCCCCTCTTTTCATATTAAAACGCTGCCAGCTGCTCCTTTGCCCAGCTGATCTGAGCCTTCACGCTTTCCCGGGCGGGGCCGCCCAGAGCGCTGCGGGTCATGGCACAGGTTTCCAGCTTGATTGCTTCAAAAACATCTTCCTCGAAGGTATCGCAGAGGGCCTTATATTCCGACAACGGCAGCGTTTCCAACGTCCGTCCTGTATCCACACAGATTCCCACCAGTGTCCCGGTGATCTTGTAAGCGTCCCGGAACGGAAGACCTTTTTTCACCAGATAATCGGCGCAGTCGGTTGCATTTATGAACCCTTTAGCCGCAGCAGCCCGCATATTTTCCTTCAGCACTCGGGCGGTTTTCAGCATGGGGGTGAAGGTCGTCAGACAAAGGTTCACGGTATCGATAGCGTCGAAAATCGCTTCCTTGTCCTCCTGCATATCCTTGTTGTAAGCAAGGGGCAGGGACTTCATCATAGAGAGCAGGGTCATCAAATCGCCGTACACACGTCCGGTTTTGCCCCGGACCAACTCCGCCACATCGGGATTTTTCTTCTGGGGCATGATGGATGACCCCGTCGCAAAGGCATCGTCCAGCTCCAGAAACTTGAATTCCCAAGAGCACCAAAGGATAATTTCCTCCGAAAAGCGGGAAAGGTGCATCATAATAGTGGCAATAGCACTCCCCAGCTCGATGCAGAAATCCCGGTCGGAAACTCCGTCCAGACTGTTCATCACCGGCGCGTCGAAGCCCAGAAGCTGGGTGGTGAGCTGCCGGTCAATGGGATAAGTAGTCCCTGCCAAAGCGCCGCTGCCCAACGGATTCTGATTCATCCGTTTGACGCCATCGGAAATTCTTCCCAAATCCCGGATCAACATACTGGCGTACGCCATCAAGTGGTGGGCAAAGGTGATCGGCTGGGCACGCTGCAGGTGGGTGTACCCGGGCATAATGGTATCCAAATGCTCCTCCGCCAAATCGCAAAGCGTTTCCGCCAGTACCCGGACATTTTCGGAAACCACTTTCATGGCGTCCCGCAGATACAGCCGGATATCCAGCGCGACCTGATCGTTACGGCTTCTGGCCGTATGGAGCCGTTTGCCGGTATCCCCAAGACGTTTTGTCAACTCTGCCTCCACAAACATGTGGATATCTTCCGCATCCGGGTCAAACGCCAAAGCGCCGCTGTCCAGATCCGCCAAGATCCCCGTCAGGCCGTCCACAATTTTATCTGCTTCCGTCGCGGCGATGATGCCGGTCTTTCCCAGCATTGTCGCATGGGCAATGCTGCCCATAATATCCTGCCGGTACATCCGTGCGTCAAAGGAGATGGAGGAATTAAAGTCATTTACCTTGCTGTCTGCTTCTTTTTTAAAGCGCCCAGCCCACATTTTTGCCATGGTCCACCGAACCCTTTCCTTCTATACTAAAACACAGGAGCGGGGCAAGGTCAGGCCTTGCCCCGCGTGCGGGAAAATACCCGTCAGTTTATCGGACTTATTTGCCTCTCTTCTCGTCGAGCATGGCCTTGACCTGGATCGGCAGACCGAACAGGTTGATAAACCCAGTAGCATCGGCCTGATTGTAAACATGGTCTTCGCTGAAAGTAGCCACTTCTTCGTCGTAGAGGGTATAGGGAGAGGTGACACCGGCATTGATGATATTGCCCTTATAAAGTTTCAGCTTAACTTCACCGGTAACGGTCTCCTGGGTCTTATCCACGAATGCGGAAAGGGCTTCCCGCAGAGGAGTGAACCACTGGCCGTTGTAAACCAGATCTGCAAACTTCAGGGCAATCTGCTGTTTGTAATGCTGGGTCTCCTTATCCAGGCAGATCGTCTCCAAAACGTCATGGGCGTGATAAAGGATTGTGCCGCCAGGAGTCTCATAAACGCCCCGGGACTTCATACCTACCAGCCGGTTTTCCACCAGGTCAGCCAAGCCTACGCCGTTCTCGCCGCCGATCTTATTCAGAGTCTTGATCAGGGTCACGCCGTCCATTTTCTTGCCGTCCAGTGCAACCGGAATGCCCTTTTCAAAGCTAAGGGTGATGTAGGTGGGCTTATCGGGAGCCATTTCGGGGGAAACGCCCATTTCCAGGAAACCAGGCTTGTTGTACTGAGGCTCATTGGCAGGGTCCTCCAGATCCAGCCCTTCATGGGACAGATGCCAGAGGTTCATATCCTTGGAGTAGTTTGTCTCCCGGTTGATTTTGATAGGAATCTGCCGAGCCTCTGCGTACTCGATTTCCTCTTCCCGGGACTTGATATCCCAGATCCGCCAGGGAGCGATGATCTTCATTGTCGGAGCAAGTGCCTTGATGGCCAGTTCAAACCGGACCTGGTCATTTCCCTTTCCGGTGCAGCCATGGCAAATAGCGTCAGCGCCTTCCTTCTTAGCAATTTCCACGATCCGTTTTGCGATGACCGGCCGTGCAAAAGAAGTCCCCAGCAGGTATTTATTTTCGTAAACTGCGCCCGCCTTCAGGGTGGGGAAAACGTAATCGTTTACGAATTCGTCCTGAATATCTTCGATGTACAGCTTGGAAGCGCCGGTCTTTTTCGCACGCTCCTCAAGGCCCTCCAGTTCAGCGTCCTGACCGACATTACCAGCTACGCAGATAACCTCACAGCCATAATTTTCCTTCAGCCATGGAATGATAATGGAGGTGTCCAAGCCACCGGAATATGCTAATACTACTTTTTTGATCTCGCTCATTTGTCTCGTCCTTTCCGAATAGGGCGCCTTGGCGTCCAGAATTATTTCCTTGGTTACATTATACACCAATATGCGGAAATTGCAAGGGGTTTTTCAATATTTGTATACATATCCATTTATATTCCGTTTTTGCGTTTAATTTTCTGGATATTTTGAATATTATCTGATTTTTTACTCAAAATTTTAATATTTGCTCCTCATTTTTCCTGATGCAAAGCCAAATGAGTTTCGAAGTCTGGCTTAACTTATATCAAAAAATGAATATTTATTCTATTTTATACATTTCATTTTTTAAAATAGTACTTGCGCATTTTAAAAAAATGTTGCACAATAGAAATGAAATGTAAATTCTAGGTAAACCGCACAATAGATTGGAGCAAAATCATGGAACAAACCGCAAAGCCCTTACTGTTTTCCCGAAAAGATCTGATTCGGCTGATCATACCCCTGGTTATTGAACAAATTCTGGCTGTAACCATCGGAATGGCTGACTCTGTTATGGTTTCCACCGTCGGTGAGGCAGCCGTTTCAGGTGTTTCGCTGGTAGATTCTGTCAATATTCTTTTCATCAATATTTTTTCCGCCCTGGCCACCGGTGGTGCAGTCGTTGCCTCCCAGTACATCGGCCGTCAAGACGCCAAGAGTGCCTGCTCGGCGGCAAAACGGCTGATTTATGTGACTACGGCTCTGGCAACTGTTATTATGATCTTGGCTCTGATCTTTCAAAAGCCCGTTCTCATGATTTTCGGCGATGTGGAACAGGCGGTTTATGATAACTGTCGTACTTATTTGATTCTTTCCCTGCTTTCTTACCCATTTTTGGCAGCTTACAACGCCGGCGCCGCCTTGTTCCGCGCGATGGGGAATTCCAAAATTTCAATGCTCACCTCCTTGCTTATGAATATTATCAATATCTGCGGCAACGCCATTACAATTTATGGGCTGAACTGGGGAGTAGCTGGCGCCGCTTCGGCTTCCCTGCTTTCCAGGGCAGTGGGCGCAATCATTATGTTAGTGCTTCTTCGAAATAGCCGCAACATTATTTTCGTAAGAAGACTGCTCAATCCGGAACTAAACCTGGGAATGATACGCAATATTTTGAAAGTCGGGATCCCAAATGGCTTGGAAAACGGAATGTTCCAAATCGGGAAAATTTTGGTTGCAAGCCTGGTGGCTTCCTTGGGTACCGCTGCCATCGCTGCCAATGCAGTAGGTAACAATATCTCCTCCATTGAGGTGCTCCCCGGCTCCGCCATCGGGCTGGCTATGATTACTGTCGTCGGCCGCTGTGTCGGTGCTGCAGACTTTTCTCAAGCAAAACGTTTTACTATTAAATTGATGATTCTCACCCATGTTTGTATGGGTGTTATCTGTTCTGTTATGTTTTTCCTCACCCCCGCAGCAGTCAGTGTCTTCCATTTGTCGGATGTCACAAGGAATATGGCAGTGGAGATCCTGCGGGTTTATGCTATCTGCGCTATCTTTCTTTGGCCCACTTCCTTTACATTACCCAACTCCCTGCGCGCTGCAGGCGACGTCCGTTTTACCATGATCGTTTCCATTATTTCCATGTGGGTCTGCCGGATCGGTTTCAGCTATGTATTCGCGCTTTGGCTGGATATGGGCTTAATGGGCGTTTGGATCGCAATGATCTGTGACTGGGTTGTCCGGGATATTTGCTTTGTCTGGCGCTTTTTCAGCGGAAAGTGGAAAAACCGGCAGGTGATTTGACTCGATAAAAATATTAAAAAAATGTTGACAAACTCAAATCGGTGTTTTATAATAAAAGAACTGATAAGGGAGTAGTTGGCGCTTTAAGCGCAGTAAAGTCAACATACTGATTTGCATCTGGCTTTGCTTGAAATAACGAGACTTATCTTGCAGGATGTGCAGGATAGGGCTCGTTTTTTTGTGCTCCAAAAAAGGAGAGGACTTTATGAGTTTAGCTGAACTTTTCCTTCTGGCTGTAGGGTTATCTATGGATGCGTTTGCGGTTGCCGTATGTAAAGGACTGTCAATGTCCAAAATGAGTTGGAAAAAGGCGTTAATCGTCGGCCTTTATTTCGGCATCTTCCAGGCTGCTATGCCGCTGGCAGGGTATTTCTTAGGTAGGCAGTTTGAAAAGCTCATCACTACTTTTGCGCCTTGGGTCGCATTTGCCCTGCTGGCAATTATCGGTATCAACATGATCCGCGAGTCCTTTGGTGAGGAGGAGCATTGCAGCGACGCTGTCGGCTTTAAGGAAATGGTCGTGCTGGCCCTTGCTACCAGCATTGATGCGCTGGCGGTGGGAATCTCCTTTGCCTTCCTGAAAGTCAGCATCGTGCCCGCAGTGTCTTTCATTGGGATCATTACCTTTTCATTATCCATCGTAGGTGTCAAGATCGGAAATGTATTCGGTTCCCGGTACCGCTCCAAAGCGGAACTGGCCGGTGGAATTATCCTGATCCTCATCGGCTTAAAAATTCTGCTGGAACATTTGGGAGTCATTCAGTTTTAGGAGGTTTTATGAGTATTTTGGTTCGGCAGGCTCTTCCCGAAGACTGCCATGCGCTGTTTCTGGTGGAAGCTGCCAGCTTTCCGCCGGAAGAAGCCGCTTCCGAAGCGTCTATCCGGGACCGGCTGGCAGTTTTTCCGGAATCTTTTTTCCTGGCAGAAGAGGATGGACAGATTATCGGCCTGATCAACGGCTGTGCTTCCGACCTTCCCCGCATCGAGGACAGACTTTTTGAAAACGCTGCCCTCCATGAGCCTCACGGCAGCAATCAGATGATCTTTTCCCTAGCAGTCGCCCCGGATGCAAGGAAAAAAGGGATAGGAACTGCCTTGCTTCACCGCATGATTGAAGAAAGCAGGCAAGCTGGTCGAAAAGCCGTGATTCTGACCTGCAAGGCTGAAAAAATTCCTTTTTATCAAAAAGCAGGCTTTCGAAATTTGGGAGTCTCTCAATCAGCCCATGGCGGCGCTGTCTGGTATGATATGATCCTGGAATTGAAGTGATCCTGTCCCCGGTTTTGCTTGACAAACCGGGGATTTCGTCGTATCATGAAAACAGTTTATAAAAGGAGCGGATTGCATGAACGTCACAATTACCGGTAATAATGGTTCCCGCGCCGTCATCAGCACACTGGGCGGCGAGCTGAAAAGCCTTTCCTGCGGCGGATATGAGTACCTTTGGAACAGCGACCCTAAGTATTGGGGAAACAGTTCCCCTTTCCTGTTCCCCATTGCCAGCAACGTCCGCAACGGGGTCGTACTGATCGATGGGAAGCCCTTCCGGCTCAACCAGCATGGCTTCGCAAAGAATTATGAATGGACCCTCGAAAAACAATGCGGCGATACCGCTGTTTTTTCCTTCTCGCAGAATGAGGAAACATTGGAACGTTACCCTTTCCGCTTCACCCTGCGTGCTTCCTATACCGTCCGTGAGGACGGACTCCGGCTGACCCTGGAAGTGTGTAACGATGATTCGGCCGAAATGCCATACTGCCTAGGCACCCATCCCGGGTTTAAGGTGCCATTCGAAAATTCTCCCGAAAGCTCCTTTGAGGATTACTCCGTCCATTTTGAGAAACCGGAAATCAACAGTTCTCCTATTTTTGATAAGGCGGCTGGTCAGATCGACGTCAATAACCGAACCTCTTTCCTTTCTGATCCTCAGACACTCCCCCTTCGATACGCTGACTACGATCAGGTTGATACCATTATTTTCGACCATCTGAATTCATCCTGGGTGGAACTGCGGGATAACCGCTCCGGCCACAGCCTGCGGCTGGCATATAACCATTTCGATTTCATCGCCTTCTGGACCCCCCATGCGCCTTTCCTCTGCATGGAGCCATGGCAAGGGCTTTCCGTCTGCAGCGATGAGGGCGACGAGTTTAAGCTGAAACGTGGTGCCAAGGTCCTGAAACCGGGTGAGTCTCATACTTATACGTTAGATATTTCGGTACGCTGAAAAATTTCCGGGCAAAATGCCCGGAAATTTTTTTGTTTTTTCTCTTGACAAGAGTGTCTATACTGTGTATACTGTTTATATACAGTAAGGCGGTGAGAAAATGCTATGACGATCCTGATCGACAATAAAAGTGGCGTGCCTATCTATGACCAGATTTACACCCAAATCAAAGATCTGATCATTAGCGGCGCACTCCGTGAAGATGAAGCGCTTCCTTCTATCCGCAGTCTTGCAAAGGATCTCCGCATCAGTGTCATAACGACGAAGCGTGCCTATGACGAATTGGAGAAAGAAGGTTTCTTATACACTGTTGCGGGAAAAGGCTCCTTTGTGGCTCCTAAAAACGTGGAGCTGCTGCGGGAGGAAAACCTGAAGCAAATCGAGGAACATATCCGGCAAATCCGAAAGTTAGCGGCCTCTTGCTGCCTAAAAGATGAGGATATTTGGGAAATGTTCCGCATCATCGGCGAGGAGGAATCTACATGAACGCAATCGAACTCCGGGGGCTTCGCAAACACTATCCTGAGTTTTCCTTAAAAGACCTGGATCTGACCCTGCCCAGCGGCTGCATTCTGGGGCTGATCGGTGAAAATGGGGCAGGAAAAAGCACAACACTGCGGATGGTCCTGGGAATTACCGCTCCAGATGCCGGATCTGTTTCGGTTTTGGGACGGGACAGTTATCAGTATCCATCGGTTCGGGAGGACATCGGCGCCGTACCCGACGAAATCGGGCTGCCAGATTGCATTACACCCCGGCAGTTGGACCGAATCCTGGCGAACACCTACCTTAACTGGGATTCCGCCATGTTTTATGAATATTTGAAACGGCTTTCCCTGCCCGAAAGAAAAGCCTTTTCCTCGTTCTCAAAAGGGATGAAGATGAAGCTGGGAATCGCTGCTGCCCTTTCTCATCATCCCCGGCTGCTGGTTCTGGACGAGGCTACCAGTGGCCTCGACCCTGTCGTCCGGGACGAGGTCATCGATCTATTTTCCGATTTCACCAGGGAAGAAGATCATTCAGTGCTGATATCTTCCCATATTGTAAGTGATCTGGAAAAAATTTGCGATTATATTGCTTTCCTGCATAAGGGCAGGCTGCTGCTCTGTGAGGAAAAAGACCGCCTGTTAGAAGAATATGTTATGATTCGCTGCAGCCCGGAACAGCTGGCAGGGCTTCCCATCCTGGGGAAACGGGAGTCATCATACGGCGCGGAAGCACTCATACGCCGGGAAAACCTTCCCAGAGGGATTGCAGCTGGGAAGGTAAATCTTGAAGAGCTTTTTGTGTTTATGGTGAAGGGGGAAGAACAGTGAAAGGTCTTCTGCTGAAAGATATCTATATGGCCGCCAGATACTGCCGGGTGTATCCTGTGATTCTGCTTGTCTTTGCGGCTGTTTCGGTAATGGGACAGGGTAATTTTCTTTTTCTGGCATACCCGATGATGCTGGCTGGGGTAGTTCCTGTAAACCTTCTGGCATATGATGAAAAAAGTCGTTGGGATACCTACTGCCATGTCCTTCCTTACACCAGACGCCAGCTGGTCAGCGTTAAATACTTGATTGCCTTCTTTGCACTGATAATCACCCTGCTCATTAGCGCAGCTGCTCAAGTTTTGAAGCTGGCAGTGGTAGGCGGCGACTGGAACCTTCTGCTGCCTACCCTGGGGATTCTAGCTGTAGCCGGCCTGATCCAGCCTTCCCTGCTGCTGCCGGCCATGTTCCGCTACGGGACAGAAAAAGGCCGAATTTACTTCTATGCGTTAATTGTGGTATTCTTCGGTGGATTTGGAGCCGTGGGTGCCCTGGGAGATGCTTCCGGGCTGCTGACCGGAAATGTTATCTCCGGGTTCGTCCCTGTTTTCCTTGTAGCCGCGCTGCTGCTCTTCTTCCTCTCCTGGGAGCTCTCTGTGCGATTCTATCGCAAACGAGAATTTTAAAAAAGCGCCGGAATCCGGAAAAAATCCCCGATTCCGGCGTTTTTGGATTTCTGTAATCCCAGAAAGGGCCGGATTCGCTTTCAGACCCGCCGCCAGTACCGGCTTTGCCGGTTGACAAAACGATGTTAAACTGATATAATCAATATCAAATTTATTTTTAAAGGAGTGACTGACCGTGGGAGAATCTCCTGCGCCCGGACCCCGACGAACCAATTTTATCATGAATAATGTAGCTCTTTCTGCCGGTACGCAAAGCCTCAGAACAGGGATGTGTTTCGCCTGTTTTGATGTTGTTGCGTTTTTTTACTGTCCAAAAATCGGACAAATGGCTCCGCCCGGGCATTGATGCCTGTACAGACAGCTAAAATTTATTCTTACCGACACAAAAAGGAGTTATTTATATCATGAGTGCTATCCCCAGTTTAATTTTGCTGCTCGTTCTGATCGGCACCAATGCTTTTTTCGCTGCAAGCGAAATCGCTGTCATTTCCGCCAACGCCAACCGAATGAAAAAAATGGCTGACGAAGGCAACAAACGTGCAAAACTGTTGCTGCAAATCACTGACGAACCCTCTGACTTTCTTTCCACCATTCAGGTAGGCGTTACCCTGTCCGGATTTTTGGCTTCTGCCGTCGCCGCCGATAATTTTGCCGTCTATTTCGATGAGTGGCTGGCGTTCCTGCCAATCAACAAATCGCTGCTGCATGGTATCGTTTTGGTGGTATTGAACATCATCCTCTCCTACTTCACCTTGGTTCTGGGAGAAATCACCCCGAAACGAATTGCCATGAAGTATCCCGACAAACTCGCTCTCGGAGTTGTAGGTGTTATTTGGGGCCTCTATAAGGTCGCGAAGCCTTTCATCAAGCTTGTTACCATCAGCACCAACGGTATCCTCCGGCTGCTCCATATCAAGCCCGAAGACGATGAGGAAAAGGTTACGGAAGAGGAGAT
>CALXBD010000093.1 GCA_944386445.1 uncultured Clostridia bacterium | reverse complement strand
GTCTGAGGTGTACGGACACCGGCAACCACGTCTTCGCCCTGAGCGTTCATCAGGAACTCGCCGAACAGTTTCTTTTCACCGGTAGAGGGGCTTCTGGTGAAGGCCACGCCGGTGCCGGAGGTGTTGCCCAGGTTGCCGAAGACCATCATCTGGACGTCAACAGCAGTACCCCAGGAAGAAGGAATGTCGTTCATTCTTCTGTAGTAGATTGCACGGGGGTTGTCCCAAGAACGGAAAACGGCTTTGATGGCGCCCATCAGCTGTTCCTTGGGATCGTCCGGGAAATCCTTGCCGATTTTGGCTTTGTATTCAGCTTTGAACTGAGAAGCCAGTTCTTTCAGGTCGTCAGCAGTCAGTTCCACGTCCTGCTTGACGCCTTTTTTCTCTTTCATCTCGTCGATGAGTTCTTCGAAGTACTTTTTGCCGACTTCCATAACGACGTCAGAGTACATCTGGATAAAACGGCGATAGCAGTCCCAAGCCCAACGGGGATTGTTGGATTTGCGAGCCATAACCTCAACGACCTTCTCATTGAGGCCCAGGTTGAGGATGGTGTCCATCATGCCGGGCATGGAAGCACGTGCACCGGAACGGACAGAAACCAGCAGGGGGTTCTCGTCGTCGCCGAATTTTTTGCCGGTGATGCCTTCCATCTTGGTGATGTACTCCATGATCTGAGCCTGGATTTCATCATTGATGGTTTCGCCGTCAGCATAGTACTGGGTGCAAGCTTCGGTAGTGATGGTGAAGCCCTGAGGAACGGGCATTCCCAGATTGGTCATTTCAGCAAGGTTTGCGCCTTTGCCGCCGAGGAGCTCGCGCATTTTGCCGTTGCCCTCGGAAAACAGATAAACGTATTTCTTCTGCATTTCCTTTCTACCTCCAATAATCTTTATGGATAGCGGAAAACGAACTGTTTTCCAGCGTTCCTACTTCCGGAAGACAGCATTTTACATGACAAGACGGCCTGCCTGGCAAGATTCCGGCGACTGTCAGAAAACCGGAAGGATCCCTGCAAGCGAAAAAATACAACATACTGTCCATAAAATGTGTCATAAGGTTGTACCTTATCTATTATAGCAAAAATCTCCTGCTTTTACCAGACAATTTGCAAAAAAAATTGCATTTCATGAAATTTAACAGAATCCCTGAAAGAAAGCGCGAAGGGCTTTACAATCTAAGCAAAAAAAGGCATAATAAGAAGGCCGGTTCAGTTTATTTGCCGGAGGCTGACAGTCACAGAACCCGTTTAGGAAAGGTGGATGAATATGGAAAAATTGCATATGCTGGAAGAAGCGCGCCTGAAAATACTGGAAAAGCACCTGGAGCATGATGTTCGCATTCTTTGTGCCGATGGGATCGTGATAGAAGAAGACGTCGTCATTGGTCCCGGGACAGTCATTGAACCGGGGGTCGTTTTGTTGGGTGAGACCATTATCGGAGAAAACTGTGTTATAACATCCGGCAGCAGGATTGAAAACTGCATCATTGGGGACGGCACGGTCATCAACGCGTCCCAGTGCTATCGTTCCCGCATCGGGAACGAGGTCAGTATCGGCCCATTTTCTCATATCCGGCCCAATTCAGAGATTGAAGACCATGTCCACATAGGCGATTTTGTGGAGGTGAAAAATTCTACATTGGGTGTTGGTACGTCTGTTTCCCACCTGACCTATGTGGGTGACAGCGATGTAGGCCGTAATGTAAACTTCGGCTGCGGCTGCGTGACGGTCAATTATGACGGCGTACACAAATTCCGCTGCAAAATTGGTGATGATGCCTTTATTGGCTGCAATACCAATCTTGTAGCCCCGGTAGAGGTGGGCAACAAGGCTTTCATTGCTGCCGGCAGCACCATTACGGACGGAATTCCTGACGGGGATTTTGCCATTGCCCGGGCGCGGCAGGTCAATAAGCAGGGACTTGGCGCCGAAAAGCTCAAGGACCGGAAGCGGAAATTCTGATTGTAAAAGTAAGATTGATGACAAAATCCCCCGGCAATAAAGCCGGGGGATTTGTATTATGGCAATTTCTGTAATTGAGACGTCAATCCAGTTCCACCTTAACCGGCGGGCCAGTTTCCATGGACTTGTTGCATGCCAGGGTGAAGGATACAGAGCGCAGCGCGTCCCGATAAGGAGAACGGATCTTGGAGCCGTCGCCTGTCAGAACCGCATCCACGAAGGTCCGGTCGCAAACCACACCTGCGGTGCCGTCATCCTGGATGGTTACAGCTTCTGCGCCGCCTGCCCGGAGGGTTCCGTCGCCTTTGACGACCAGGCCGGAACCGTCATCTTCCTGGGGTTTCTGGCCGTAGATGTTGACTTTGCCGATGATGTAGTGGTCAAGGCGGGAATCCGGAGCGCTGAAGGTGATTTTGGAATCAAAGCAGGCGCCGTCTGTTGCATAGCAGCCTGTGCTGATTGTACCCAGAGCGCCGTTTTTGAAACGAATCACAGTGCTGGAAAGGTCGTCGGTATCATATCCCTCGATTCCTTTGACGAAGCCTCTGGTCGCCATAGAGAAAACGGTATCCGGCTCGCCGAAGACATAGCGGATAATGTCGAACTGATGGATAGTCTGTTCGACTGCCTGGCCGCCGGAAAGGGACTTTTTGGGCCACCAGGGAGTTCCGGGAACACCGCCCATTCTGGCACACTCCACGTAAGGCACCTCGTGGGTCTTGAGAAAATCGATGGTAGGCTGTACAATGTTGGAGTACCGGCATTGGAAGCCGGAAGCGGTAATCAGGCCCTTTGCTTCCGCGGCATCCCGGATCCTGCGGGCAAGATCCAGATCCAAAGCCAGCGGCTTCTCTACAAAGAACGGGATTCCCCGGCGGATGGTTTCGAATTCGATTTCCCCGTGGCAGGTAGGCGGAATGCAGATAAAGACCATATCCGGATTGACCGCATCATACATCTCGCGATAATCGGTAAAAGCGCGGCCTTTTCCGGCCTTTCTGACAAATTCTTCTGCCCGTTCGGGAATCAAATCGCAGAAACCTGCCAGTTCGATATCCTTATATTCCAGAAAATGCTCCAAATGATATGTACCGATGCCGCCGCACCCAATGATTGCCAGTTTTTTCATAAAAATACCTCCCATATGGTTAATTTTGTTTTTATAAGCTGATAATGTGATCCAATGCCATTGCGGTCACCCGGTACTGATATTCGGGTGAAGCCGGCAAAGCTGCCACTTCTGCTGTCAGATATCCGTCATAGCCAACCTTGCGCAGAGCCGCCATGACCTTTGGCCAGTCCACGCTTCCCTCCAGGAGGTTGGTGAAATGGCCGGCGTTCCAGCCGGAGCGCTCGAAATCCTTCACATGGATTTTAACAATGCGTTCACCCAGCAGGTCGATCCAGTATTCCGGATAGGAGAAAATCACCACGTTTCCCACGTCGAAATAAGCTCCGATTTCCGGGCAGTCCAATCCGTCGATAAAATTGACCATATCCCGGGGAGACGCGAAAAAGTTATTCCATACATTTTCCAAGCCCACTTTGATGCCGCAGCCGGCGATATCCTTCCGCAAAGAGGAAAGCGTTTCAAAGCAGTTATCCCATGCGCGGCGGATTGAACGTTCCGGCCCGATGCCGCCGGGCACCACCAGAATTGATGCAGCCCCCAGAGATTGGGCCAGCTCCACATGTCTCCGCAGAAGGTCTTTGGCCTTTTCGCGATCAGGGCCTTCGTCTGCGCCCAGCGTATTTGCGCCGTATAAAGACGAGGAGATGCTGTGGACAGGAAGGTGGTATTTTTCTGAAAGCTCACGAATAGAAGCCAGTTTATCGGGAGCGGTATCCATATAGAGAGAATGAGCGGAACTGTCCGGCGCGTCCAGATTCAGTTCAATACCGTCATAACCTGCCGCAGAAATTTGGGCAAACATTTCTTCAAAAGGCACTTCTCCTGGGATTGTCCAGGCATTCATTGCTTTTTTCACGCGGATTCCTCCTTTGCAAATGCAATAAAAAGCATATTTGTTGTTGCGGAAAATTGTATTCTTTCCGCTTATAGTTTATAATAATCTTTAGGGAAAATCGATAGGGATTTCCACCGTTTATATAGACAAATCGACTGTTTTGGAGGATCATAATGGAGTCTCAAAGCTATTATCGGTTGGACGGAGATAACGGCTGCAATTTTTTGGTAACAGACCAGCCGCTAACCATCAATTGCACCGGCGTTTATTTGACAGAAGCGCCTTTTTCCAACCTGAATCGGGAAGGCCGGCACGATTATTATCTGATGTATCTTTGTCAGGGAAAATTGGAAGTCACGGCCGGTGAAAAAAACTTTTTACTGCAAGCTGGGGAAGCAATTATTTATCCGCCGGAATCCTGCTATGGTTATCGGAAAAGCACTTCTGAAAGAATGTGTTATTATTGGGCGCATTTTTCCGGGACAGGTGTGGAAGCACTGTTTAAACGGTGCGGTCTGAATCCGGGACAGCTCTTTCATCCCGGAAACCGGGAGGAGGCAGCTGAGAGTTTTCAGGAGCTTTTTCGTTGCTTTTATGGAAGAGAGCCGCTTTTTGAGATGGAAGCAGCAGGAATGTTCACAGCTCTTCTTGCACAGTTGGCCAGATGGTCCCGACAACGCAACGAGGATATGGCAAGTGTGACCCGTATTCGAAAATCTTTGGAATATCTGTATCATAATTATACGCTTCCGATCCGACTGGAAGAATTGGCCGAAATAGAGCATTTAAGTCCCAGCCGCTATTCTGCGGTATTTCGGGCCTGTATGGGAATTTCCCCGCAAGGCTTTTTGATAGGACTGCGCATGAAAAATGCTGCCGACCTGATCCGCAGGACCGATTTGACCATTGGCCAAATTGCCCATGTGGTCGGATATGAGGATCCACTGTATTTCAGCGGATTGTTTCATAAGAAAATGGGCCTTTCACCAAGCTGTTATCGGGATAAATTCGGAGGTCGATAATGGGGAAGGGAAAAAGCCTCCCCTTGACAATTAAGAACACGTGTGCTATCCTCAATTTATAGGCTTTTACGGTGAAAGGTGGATGTTCGTCATGCCGAATGTTACAATCAAGGATATCGCTCAGGCGGCCGGTGTGACCCATCCAACAGTGTCTAAGGCGCTGAACAATGCACCGGGAGTCAGGCCGGAAACCCGCCAGAGAATTCTCGAACTGGCTCGGCAGATGAACTATGTCCCCAACGTGGCGGCCAAACGCTTAGTGAAACAGAAGAATCGCAGTATGGGGTTTATCTGGCCCCAGATAGAGGGCTTGTTTTTTTACCATCTTTGTAGCAGCCTCCAGCAAGAAGCGGTCCGCAGAGATATCAATGTAGTCGTCTCCATGTCGGAGCCCGCAAAGGCGTTAAGGACCTTCCGGGAGCATTTTATTGACTTTGCTTTGGCGTGGTTTTTCCCGGACTGGACTGCGAGCACGGATTTTTTGAAAGAACGCGGACTTTATGATGGCGCATTTACAATTATCGGTGGCGGAAGTATGGAGAATGCGTATCGTATTTCAATTGACCGGGAAAAGGGTATTGCAGATGCAGTTGGGTATTTATCAGAGATAGGTCATAAGAAAATTGCATATATCGGCGCTCAGGGGCCGAAAAGTAATGGGTTTATCCGCGGAATTTTAGATGCGGGCTTGCGGCATCATCCCAGCCGATTAATAGCTTTGAATACGCAATACTATGACGGCACAAATGCTAACCGGGCTGAGGCTGCTGGAAAGTTTGAGTATCTTTGGAAAAGCAGTCACCGCCCCACCGCGTTGATTATTGATTCTCAGGACACGGCTTTTGCCCTCATAAACTGTATTCATGAATTGGGAATTTCTATTCCGAAAGATCTTTCCGTTATCAGTTACGATGATATTCCGGAACTATCCATCTATCAGGTACCGCTGACTACTTGCGGACCGTCCATACAAGACATTGTCCGCACAGTGCTGGACTTGTATGAAGACTATTATCAGAACCGGCTGGAGAATCGCTCTGTTTGTCAAACGATTTTGCCGCAATTGATAGTGCGAGATTCCACCTGCCCTCCCTGGCAAAAATAATTTTTATGGGCAAAGTTTTATAGCGTAAAAATTACACGTGTTCTTGCAAAAAATCGTTTCCGTTTTTGAGGCGGATTGTCGTGCTTGAGACAACATACGTTGCTTTTTTGGGGGAAAGTCATATGAAGTACTGCAATGAAATACTGCAGGAAGACTGGAGCTTTTATGATCTTCGCAGCCAGCTGCGGGACAGCATCTTCCGTCGGATGGAAGATGTATCTGCGGACGGAGACAGAAAGCGAGATGCGCTGCGTTCTCCGGAGGATGTGAAAAAACGGCAGGAAGAAGTCCGTGAACGATTTATAGACTGCTTGGGTGGACTACCGGAACGCAACCCATCTCTTTGCGCAAAAACGGTGGGTCTGCTGCAGGAAGATGGGTTCCGGATTGAAAAAGTCCTCTTTCAGGCCCGGCCGGGAGCATGGATTACAGCAAACTTTTATTTGCCGGAACAGAGAAACGGAAAAATCCCGGCAATCCTTCTCCTTTGCGGGCACGCAGAAGAAGGGAAAGCATATCCGCAATATCAGAATGTCTGCCGGAGATTGGTTCAGGCCGGAATAGCTGTGCTGGCCCAAGACCCGGTGGGACAGGGGGAACGTTTTGAATACTATATTCCGGAAACTGGGGAATTGCGGATCAAGGGACTTATTGAGGAGCATGATTACGAAGGAAAGCCGATTTGGGCACTGGGCCAGAGCCTAGCACGGTATTTTGTGGCAGATGCCATAGGTGGAATAGACTACCTGTGTTCCCGGGAGGAGGTGGACCCAAAGCGTATCGGCGTAACCGGGAACTCCGGCGGCGGTACCCAGACCTCGATGCTATTGTTGGCAGACAGACGGATTTCTGCTGCCGCGATAGGGACTTTTATCACCAGTGAAAAGGCGATACTCCGCTCGGGAAATCCGCAGGATGCCGAACAGATTTGGCCGGGGCTGTCTCGCTTTGGAATCGACCATGAGGATATCCTGTTGGCAGCAGCCCCTCGGCCTGTCATGGTGCTGGGAGTGGAGTACGATTTCTTCCCCATGGACGGGACTGTGTGTACTGTGGAAAGGGCGCGGCGGTATTGGGATATCCTCGGGAATCCCGGGTGGCCTCAGCTGGTGACAGACCGCTGTGAGCATGAATACAGCGACCTGCTGGCCCGGAAGGCAGCTGCGTTTTTTGCGGAAACTTTCGGCCTTCCAAAGCCGTGCGGTGACGCGCCGCAAAAAGTCCTTCCAAGGGAAAATTTGAATTGTACTTCATGCGGCCAGCTGTTGCAGGATTATCCTGATGCAGTTACAGTCCGGCAGTCCAGTGCCTCCGTTGCCGACGCATTTTGGCAGCAAAGGCAGTTGAAAGACCCCCTGCATCGTCGGGACGAATCCTCAACCTGGCTCAGAAAGCAGATTTTCCGTGACAGGAAGCCTGGCCGGCTTTATTTACGCTGCGTGGATGAACAGGTGGAGGACGGACTCTGCTGCAGCAAGTGCTTGTGGGCTGCTGAAGAGGATAGGGTAACCTCTGCGGCCGTTTTCCGGGATATCCGCTTTGACGGGCAACAGCTGCCGGTTACCATTGCCGTCTGGGATGACGGTACCCGTGCTGCTTGCCGCCATGAAGACTGGATTCGGCAAACCTGCAGGCAGGGGCGCATGGTTCTTGTGATAGATGCGGCCGGGATAGGCGCATCCCGCCCTTTCCCGATCTGCGGCTATAGTCTGCAGGAGCAATTCGGGACACTTTACATTCTAGGCAGCAAACTGATCCGTATGGGTGACAGCCTTTGCGCCCTCCGTTGTTATGATGTCCTGCGGGCTGTGGAGGCAGCAGCTCTATTGGAAAACGTCCTCCCTGGGGATGTCCGACTGGAAGGGTGGGGAGACGGCAGCGTTTACGCACGAATTGCTGGATTTCTGGCGGGGATTCCGGCAAGTGTCCGGGAGTGTCCGCCTACCTTTACGGAAGTGGTGCAGGCAGATGCCTATGATGATCGTACCTTCGCGGAAATCGTACTTCCAGGGATTCTGCAGCATTTTGATTTGGACGATTTGGATCAGTGGATCGGTTGCGGTAACAATGTAATCTGAAAGGATGATTTATATGAAAATTATTGTCAGCAAAGACGCTAAACTCTTAGGTGAACGGGCTGCGGATTTTGTGGCGGATATTTTGAAAGAATGCATCGCCGAAAAAGGCAGCGCGCGGATTGTTCTGTCCACCGGCGCTTCCCAGTTTACCACCCTCGAAGCGTTGGTGCAGAAGGATGTGGATTGGTCCAAAGTGGAGATGTTCCATCTGGACGAGTATGTGAACCTTCCGGAAACCCATATTGCCAGCTTCCGTAAGTATCTTCGGGAACGGTTCATTGATAAGGTCCATCCCGGTGCCGCTCATCTGGTAGACGGATCTCCGGAAAGCATTGCGGATATCACCGCGGCCTTGCGGGAAAAGCCAGTGGATATAGGCTTGATTGGAATCGGTGAAAATGCCCATATTGCTTTCAACGATCCGCCAGCTGACTTTGATACCAAAGAGGCTTACATCGTCGTCAACCTGAACGACACCTGTAAAAATCAGCAGGTCCATGAGGGGTGGTTCGCCAATGTGGACGAGGTGCCCAAACAGGCTGTTTCCATGACTGTCTGGCAAATCATGCAGTGTAAGCGAATTGTTTCCTGTGTTCCTTACGCCGTGAAAGCCGGCGCTGTACAGAAAACTCTTGAGAATGACAAAACCAACCTGATCCCCGCTACCATTTTAAAGGAGCATCCGGATTTTACCCTGTTTGTAGATGAGGATTCCTTCTCCGGGGTAACAGAAGAGAAAATCCGGCCCGCTGCCGGCTGCGGCTACACACTGGAACGATAAACTTTTGCGGGAGGACAGCTATGAAACAGATTCAGGAAATGACCAAACGGGTTGAGCGCCCCATCCGCATTGCCCAGTTCGGGGAAGGAAATTTCCTGCGGGCCTTTGTGGACTGGATGGTGGACATTGCCAATGAAAAAGGGGTGATGGACAGCGCCGTTGCCTTGATAAAACCCATTGCTGCGGGTGACTTGGAACGCTTTCGGCACCAGGACTACCTTTATACTGTGGTACTCCGGGGCAGAGAAAATGGCAATACCATAGAGGATGGCCGGATTGTCACCGCGGTACAGGATGCGGTAGACCCTTATACAGATTTTGAAGCATTTTTAAAGCTTGCCCGGTTGGAGTCAGTGGAGACAATCATCTCCAACACCACTGAAGCGGGAATCGTTTACGATGAAAATGACCGCTTTGAGGCAGCGCCGCCCGCAAGCTACCCCGGCAAGCTGACTCGGTTCCTCTATGAGCGCTTTCAAACCTTTGGCGGGGATCCCGATAAGGGCGTCCTGATCCTGCCGGTAGAACTGATCGAGAATAACGGCGGCAAGCTCAAAGAATGCGTCCGGAAGCTGTCGGAACGCTGGCAGCTGGGGGAAGACTTCTTAGCATGGACAGAGAAAAGCTGTCTCTTCTGCTCGACCCTGGTCGACCGCATCGTTACGGGCTATCCCCGGGGAGAAGCCGAGAAAATTTGGGAGAAGCTGGGATACCAGGATGAGCTGCTGGATGTGGGGGAGCCTTTTGCGCTGTGGGTCATCGAGTCAGCGGATCCGGAGGAAACCAAACGCCGGTTCCCGCTGGATCAGGCCGGACTGCCGGTGATCTTCACCAATAATCAGAAGCCCTATCGGGAGCGAAAGGTCCGGATCCTCAACGGAGCCCATACCGCTATGGTACCGGGGGCATTTCTGGCAGGGCAGGACATCGTCCGGGACTGTATGCATGAGCCTACCATTCGGAAGTTTTTGGATCGGGCTGTTTATGAAGAGATCCTTCCCACCGTGCAGTTGCCGGAAGAAGAGGTTCGGGCGTTCGCGGCCTCAGTCATGGAGCGGTTTGATAACCCCTTCATTGACCACGCGCTGCTTTCTATCTGTCTCAATTCCGTTTCCAAATGGAAGGCTCGGGTACTGCCCAGCCTGTTGGACAGTCTTGCCGCCACAGGAAAGCTGCCCCAATGCTTGACTTTTTCCTTTGCAGCTTTGGTGGCGTTTTATTGCGGGACACTCACGGAAAACGGATTTTGCGGAACCCGAAACGGTGTGCCCTATCCGATCAAGGACGATCAGGCAGTGATCGATTTCTTCTCTGAAAACGCGGCAAATCCGGAGCTTGTCCGGCTGTTGGCAGCCAGGAGTGACTTCTGGGGGCAGGACTTGACGGAAATTCCCGGCTTTGTCGAGACCGTCGGCCATTGGTTTGGTGTAATCCGGGAAAAGGGAATGTATCGGGCTTTTCAAGATGTTTTGCAGTAAATTGCCCGGAGGAACATATATGGATATTTTGAAAATTCACCCTGAGGACAATGTTGCGGTTGCGCTGCGCCCGCTGCAGGCTGGGGAAACGGTAAATGGCGTTTGCCTGAAGGAAGCGGTTCCGGCAGGGCATAAGCTGGCGCTTCGCTCCATTGCCGCCGGGGAAGCGGTTGTCAAATACGGTGCTCCCATCGGTACGGCCCGCAGGGAAATTTTACCCGGGGAATGGGTTCATACCCACAACTTAAAAACCGATTTGTCCGGCGTGCTGGAATATAAGTATGAGCCAAAGCTCCCGAAAGAGGTTTCGAAGCCTGCCCGGACTTTCCGGGGATATCGCCGGGCGTCGGGAAAGGCGGGGATCCGCAACGAAATCTGGATTCTTCCTACAGTCGGCTGTGTCAACCCGGTGGCAACGGCGTTGGCTCGTGAGGCTGCGGCATTTGTTTGCGGGAGCGTGGACGGCGTCTATGCTTTCCCTCATCCATATGGTTGCTCCCAACTGGGGGAGGATCACCATAATACCCAGCTTGCCCTGGCGGGACTTGCCCGGCATCCCAACGCGGGGGGAGTTCTGATTTTAGGCCTGGGTTGTGAGAACAACCACATTTCCGCCTTCCGTGAGGTGTTGGGGGAAGTGGATCCGGAACGGGTCAAATTTCTTAATTGCCAAGATGTGGAAGACGAAATGGCTGCGGGGCTTGAACTGTTGCAGGAGCTTTGTCGGACTGCCGCGGCAGATCAGCGGGAGGACATCCCGGCTTCGGAGCTGGTCATCGGATTAAAATGCGGCGGCTCCGACGGTTTTTCCGGGATCACCGCCAACCCCACTGTAGGAGCGTTTTCGGATATTCTGGTGGCAGAGGGCGGCACCGTCCTGCTCACCGAGGTTCCGGAGATGTTCGGCGCGGAAACGCTGCTGATGGAGCGGTGCATCAACCGGGAAGTGTTCGACAAAACCGTCCGGCTGATTAACGGCTTCAAGGAATATTTCATGCGGTACGGCCAGGTGGTGTATGAAAATCCCTCCCCCGGCAATAAGGAGGGTGGCATCTCCACACTGGAGGATAAATCTCTGGGCTGCACCCAGAAAAGCGGTTCTTCGGCGGTGCGGGACGTCCTTTCTTACGGTGAACCGGTTAAAGTAAAGGGCCTGAATCTGGTCCAGGCCCCGGGCAACGACCTGGTAGCTTCAACAGCGTTGGCAATTGCTGGCGCCCAGGCGGTTTTGTTCACTACAGGCCGTGGAACGCCCTTCGGATGTCCGGCGCCCACCGTCAAAATTTCCAGCAACTCCGCTCTTGCTGCCAAAAAGCATGGCTGGATTGATTTCGATGCCGGACGGGTGCTGGAAACCGGCGATCCGGCTGCCTGCGGCGAAGAACTGTATCAGTATTTGCTGCGGGTAGCATCTGGCGAACAGCGTACCACCAGTGAACTCCATGGTATGCGGGATATTGCCATTTTCAAAGACGGTGTCACCCTGTAGACAGCACTTCATATCCGCTAAAAACGGCAGGGAAGTCGACTCCCTGCCGTTTTGTCATGTTTATAATGTCACCGGCTGAATACCCAGTACGCAGCCCATTTCAAAAGGACTGCAGCCGCCAGCAGCCCTGCGGTAAAATAGAACGCGGCCATGTCTACCAGTGAAGCCGTCATCACCGCAAACAGCAGCATAACCAGGAGAACATCCATCACAACGCCGCCGCTTTTGTCATGCAAATATTGATTGCGCTCATCCTGTTCGATCTGCATCTGTTCTTTTAAAAGCAGTCGGTTTTTCAGCAGCCGTTTGTTGCGGATGATGCTGCAGATTACGTAAGCCAACCCGCCGAAAAAGATGAGGTCACCGGCCGTATTGGCAAAGTCCGTCATTTTGCGGGAATCACCTGCCAGTTCCCCGGCTGCTACCATATAGATCAGCATCCCGATGAGAAGCGCCCACAATATCCGAATCCGCCACTTGATCTTGTCGGTATAAGTCAATCGGTCAAATCGATTCATATTTTTCATCCTCCAACCGCATGTTTTCTTCCAGACAGCACAGCTCTTCCACCGTTACACCGAACACCCTTGCAATTCGGTACGCCAGCATCAGTGACGGATTGTACTGTTCTTTCTCAATGGATATAATCGTTCGGGCAGATACATGAACCAAATCGGCGAGCTGCTGCTGTGTGATCCCGGTAGAATTCCGCAAATCCCTAATTTTTGTTTTAATGGTCGATCCCTCCCGAGATATGAAGTGTACTTCATGTGAAGTTAACTTCATGATATCAAATTTTTCTTCTCCTGTCAAGACCATATAAAAAACAGATCCCCAAAAAGATGGAGATCTGTTTGAATTTATTGAATGTGTACCAGTTTTTGTGCCAGCAATAGGAGAAGCATCCAGCCTAACGTCCACCCGGCCAGTACAGCAGGGGACAGCATTGCAGTAGCTCCCAGCAGTGCCAGCATCAGTACGATTGCTGTTCCCAGAATGACGGAAACCAGTTGGATAACGCCTGCGATGGAAGCCATAATTTTTAATCGTCTGGGGACCGCCAGGGACGCCGCCATAGAACGGATGGAGCCGTTGTTGACGACAACAGCGGGTTTGATTTTAACAGGCTGCCGGTAGTAGACAAACTTATCATGGAGCCTTGCAGGCAGAATCTTGAAACATCCCTTCTCACACAGATATAGCTGACCCAAACGCTCTGCTGTTAAAAATGCGTCTGTAGTGTGAACAGAAAGGAAGATATCGTTTTCCACTAATAGCTGGATTGCCTGATCCGCTTCCGGGGATGGGGTCAAGGTAATGACGAATACCGCGGTCAGCTCTCCGGAAGTGGCCAGGTAGACCAAGTCGCTGCCTTCTTCCCGGAAGCGCCGCTCATAGTCCTGGCTGGGTGCCCGGATCCCGTGATTGGACATCAAAGCCCGGTTACCAATCAAAATGCGGCGGTTGCCGATCCAGGCGGAAATCCCCATACCATCTTCATAGGTAATAGCATCCACCTTTCGGAGTAATTCAGTTCTGCGGGCAATAATTCGCAGAAAAACATCCGACAGAACGCTTCCAGATTCAATCAGAGCCGATGCCGCATCCAGGATCGCCTCATCGATCCGCATCCCCGCGAAGGTTTTAATCCCGCTGAGAGTAACAGAAGCAGGCGGAATAAGCTCAGTGGCATCTACAACGACGGCGTTGACCTCACTGTAATCTTTAATGCAGCGCTCTCCGGAAGCGATGGCACTAAGCCGGTTCAAAAAGGCAGCTCCTCGGCGCAGGGGATGAACGACAGCAAACCAGTTCCCCATAGGAGTAAACACCGTCACGATTGCCGCAAAAATTGTCACAGCCAGATTTTTATGCTGGGTGAACAGGAAGGTAAAAACAGCGGCAGCCGCTCCCAGCACCAACCCTGCTACAGAAGAATTTCTGCTGGTGCGATCAGTGTGATCCTCCCCCAGAGCAATGGAAAGAAATCCGTCTAATAATTCTGTTGGGCAATTAACCGCTGCATTTCCATAACCTTCCACCAGTCCCCGGGTAAACTCACCGGCCACCCGACTGTCATCTACCGGAACAGGGACCTGTTTTTCATAGTCGGATAACGCAAATTTTGCATTGACGGCAGCTGTTTTGCAGGCCATGGATCTGGCCAACCATCCTCCGCACAGCAGGAGAGTTCCGACTCCCATGTAGATCTGAATTGCAGGATTTTCCAGACCTTTTGGAAAAATCAACTGCCCGATTGACTGCAAAAGACATACCAGGTATCCGATTGCAGGCATGGTGTTCCGATCCGGTCGGAATCGGAGCAGCGACCAGATGCCGCCCCCCACCATTTCCCAAGATAATCCACCTGCTGCGGCTCCCAACAAAGTCACTACAGCCAGAGTGGCCCTCCCCGGCACAAAGGCAGCATCGGCTTCGCGGCGCAATCCGGTAAACATGGTGATAACCAGAATCATGACCGTCAGCAGTCCCACCGAAAGCCCCATAATCAGGCTGATCCTTGCTTCTTTCCGAAGGATTACCTCCTGCTGGCCCGGCTCCTCAGATGCAGCGCGCTGACCAAGCCTTTGGAAGCAAGGCGCATACGATTCCTTTTCCGGTTGATCCTCCGGAGGCCGGGGCGGCTTTTTGCGCAGCAAATCCACCGGACGAAGTCGTTCTCCCTCCGAAGAATCCTCCAGTTTTTGAGCGGGAATCATTTTAGGAGCCGGCTGTCCAGCACGAATGGCATCAATATCAATGGAAAATGTCTCTTTTTTTCCATCTAACGGTTTAGCGGCTTCCGTTTGAGCAGGTTTCTTCTCATCCGCTTGAAACGATCGGGGCGTTTTGCCGGAGATGGTTTCGCGTATCGTTTCCGCCTTTCTGAAAAAGGGTGGTTCCTTTGCCGGAGCGGGCTGGGCAGGTGCAGGCCGTTTTTTCCGGAAAGTCCCGGTTTTAAAGACTTTAGTAGGCGGTTCCTCTGTGGTGTGTTTCTCCGTGCCTGCTCGAACCGGGGAACCGGTAGACGCGTTTTGTTTTTTGCCTTCCGGCTGAGGGGGGGCCGGTTTATATTCCGTTTGTTCCGCCAGAATCTCCTTCAGGAGCCGATCCACATCCGGCTCATCCGGCTTAGGTGCCGAGCCGGATGAGAATCCTACTTCCAAAAGGATCTCCTCAATGTTTTTATCCTGATCCATACTAGTTCCATCCAGCCTTTCCAACGTGATGGATTTTAGTCTCGAGGTGCTGCCGCCTGGAGTCCCAGACGCTGACGGGCTACTTCATACATAATGATGCCTCCGGCCACAGAGGCGTTCAGCGAAGTGATTTCCCCGCACATGGGAAGACTGACCATAACATCACATTTTTCTTTCAGCAGTCGGCTCATGCCCTTACCTTCCGAGCCGATTACCAGGGCCACGCCGCCGTCGAAATTCACCTGGCACCAGGTCTGGCCTTCCATATCGCAGCCATAGACCCAAATCCCCTGTTTTTTCAGTTCATCCACAGTGGAAGCCAGATTTGCAACTCTTGCTACCGGGATATGGGCTGCGGCGCCGGCGGAAGATTTGAAGACCGCGGCAGTCAGACCTACTCCCCGCCGCTTGGGAATGATAACGCCATGAGCACCTGCAGTTTCTGCTGTCCGGATAATGGCGCCCAAATTATGGGGATCCTCGATATCATCGGCGATAATCAGGAACGGTTTTTCCCCTTTTTCCTCCGCCTTAGCGAGGATATCCTCCACTTCCGCGTAAGGGACTGCCGAAACCGACAGGACAACTCCTTGATGGGAGGTTCCTCCGGCCATGGCATCCAGTTTTTGAGTGGTTACCTCTTTAATGGGACAACCGGCCTGTTTTGCCAAAGCAATTACCTTGGCCATGCTGCCGGAGGTCTGGCCCTTTTCGATAAAGATCGTATCCAGATTTTCATTGGTTTTCAGCGCTTCCATCACAGGATTACGTCCTGCGATAAATACAGTGCCTTCGTCATCAGGGCGGAAAGCGAAATCGTCATCCCGATCACGCCGGAGTTGGCGTACCGGATCGGGTTTGCGGTCAAAATTCCGGCCTGCAGGCTTCCCACCGGGACGCCCAGACGGCTTATGCAAAGGTTTGCCGCCGGAGCGGCGTTTGTTGTCAAAGCTCATAGCAGTTCCTTTCCACTATATAATTTGTATTTCCCACTGAGCATAATGCTTGTACCGTCATATCAGCTTAGGGAGTAGGATATTTTTTAGGCTGAAAATTGATAAAAAATTCTTCGTACCAGAGGATAAAGCTGTAAATCGTCCAGATTTTCTTCATATTGAGGGCCTTTCCGGCCTTGTGGTCATCTAAAAGCTTCCGGATGGCATCGTGGTTGAAGAACATGGCAGCCACTTCGCCGTCGAATTTCTCCCGCACCATTTCATAGTACTTGTCCTGCCGGAGCCAGTCGTTCAGCGGCACCGGGAATCCCAGCTTTTTCTTGTTGGCAGTCCGTTCCGGGATTTGCCGGATGGCGGCTCCCCGCAGGGCGACCTTAGTGGTGTTGCCGTGGATGCGGTACTGAACCGGGATCTTAGTCGCCAGTTCCAGCATCTTGATGTCCAGGAACGGAACCCGCAGTTCCAGGGAATTGGCCATGCTCATCCGGTCCGCCTTCTGGAGAATATCATAAAGCATCCAAGTATGGATGTCCACGTATTGAAGCTGTGTTGGGAGGTCGAGATTTTTCACCTTATCAAAATACGGCTTTGCGTATTCCACCGGGTCTTTTGCGGGAATCCTGTCTTTCAGATAGGTCCACCGTTCATCTCTGGTAAAAACGTAGTTGGCCCTGGCAAACCGCTGATAAGGTTCCATTGCTCCCCGGACGATGAAATGCTTGCCTTTAAAGTCGGGCATCCGTTTAGCCAGGGCAGCAGCGCCTTTCCGCAGGAATTTGGGAATGTGAGCGTATTCCGCAAAATGTCCCTCTTGTACATAAGAGGGATATCCCCCGAATAACTCATCAGCGCCTTCCCCTGAAAGAACGACCTTTACATATTTCCTCGCGTTCTCCGCCAGGAAATACAGCGGCACCTCAGAGGGATTGGGCAGCGGCTCATCCATATAGTACTGGATTTTGGCAGCCGCGCCAAAATAGTCGTCAGCGGAAACCTTGTTGGAAATGTTGGGAACGCCCACCACCCTGGAGAAATCCTGTGCATAAGACAGTTCACTGTATTTTTCTTCCTCATAGCCGACAGAGAATGTTTTGACATCCTTCATGGCTTTGGAGACTTCCTTGACCACATAGCTGGAGTCCACGCCGCTTGAAAGGAAGCAGCCGACCTCCACATCGCTGATTTTATGGGCTTCCACGGATTTGGTAAACTCATCGGTAATCAGGTTTTCCCATTCTTCCAGCGTTTTTGAATTGTCAATCTGGTAACGGATGTCATAATACTTCCGAATTTCCATCTTGCCGTTCTGGTAGGTAAAGCAGCATCCGCCCAGCAGCTTGTAAACATTTTTAAAGAGGGTTTCTTCAGTCGGAATATACTCGTAGCACATATAGTCCGGAATCCGGTCGGTATTGACCTCACGGACAAAAGACGGATGTTCCAAAAACGACTTGATTTCAGAGCCGTAAAGGAAATTTCCATCTTTCTGATAGTAGTAAAACGGCTTGATGCCGAAGATATCCCGGGCGCCGAAAAGCTTCTGTTCGGTCTTATCCCAGATGACGAAGGCAAACATACCGCGCAGTTTTTTGAGCATATCCTGCCCGTATTCTTCATAGCCATGGAGCAGGACTTCCGAATCGGTGTTGGTTTTGAAAATATGGCCCTTTTCCACCAGATCCTTTCGCAGATCCTGGTAGTTGTAGATCTCACCGTTAAAGGTGAGCACTTTCGTGCCGTCTTCATTCAAAATCGGCTGGGAGCCGCCTTCCAGGTCGATAATGGACAGCCGGCGGAATCCCATGGCAATCCCTTCGTCAATGTAGTAATCCGCCTGATCGGGGCCGCGATGGGCGATACGGTCAGACATAGCCCGGATAATGGGCAGACGGTCGCCTTGGAACCCGTTGGTGGTAAATCCGGCAAATCCGCACATGTATATCAGATCCTTTCACCGGATAAACCGGCTGAGTATTTCTTGTTTTATAGTCCTATTGCATATTATTAGTTTATTTAGTCGCGACAGTATGGTTGGCATAAGTATGCCATGTTGGTTCATAGTCATCTGTAGCTTGGTTTCCCCACATATCCCAGCCTTTTCTGTTTCCGCGAGCAAATAGTTCCAAATAGGGGGCAGAAGAGCAGCTTTCAATTAGCGAAATAAATTCATCTGGTTTTCTTGAATGTTCTCGTTTTATGGAGCGTATCAGATTTACCTGAGATCTTCCCGCATTAAGAGTACGATTATTATTCCCTCTGATTCCAAATAAAAGAATCTCTGTTACATTTCGAAAATAAAAGCCCACTCCTCTGCCATCCGGCATTCCATCTTTCCGAACCTTTTCCCAGATAATATTAGTTTTATATTCAAAGCCCCATGCTTTCATTACTTCCAATCCCTCTGGTAATAATGCATTGGGAACCCATAAATATAAATGACTTTTATCATCAGCCACTTCTGCAATGGGCAATAGCTTAATCTCTTCCAAAGGCATTGTACCGTATCGATTCAGCCTTTTATGTTCAGGTGCGACTTTTCCCGTCCTGTTTTGAAATTGCCAGGGTGGATCTGCATAGATTGTCTTATATTTCTTTCCGGCGGTATAACCGCGAAAATCTTGTATTGTTTGTTCTATATTACTCATGTTTCATACCCCTCAACACAAGGCTTTCTGATTCCAACTGCTAAAATTGGACATCCGCCATTCCTACGGCTTTTGAGCCTGTATTCAAGTTTTCCCATCCAAGTGGTGCTTGCGCCGTATTTTTGTAAAAGTGGCTTCCCATACTGATCAGTGACTTCTCTAAATATATCATTTAGTTCTTTGGATCGTGTCACAATTATTCCAACCTCAATTAAGCCACAGTCAAAATAAGTCCTCATAGCAAGCAGGTCACGATCAAAGGTTTGGTCCTTACTGTTCCATTCCAAATCAAATGCAACTTTATCTTTAATAAAATCGATATTATGCCCATCAATATAACCTTCTAATATTTTTTCATCAAAAGGTTCATCTGAAAAACGTCCTCGCTGGTTTGCCCTTCTTGGAAACAGTTTAACAATCAAGTCTCCTGTAATCCGAATCTCTCGCCATCCCAACGGATACAGAACATCATCAAACTTTTTAGGAATCGCTGTTTCATTACCGCCGGCCGCTTTGATGTCATTCAGAGAAATAGTAAGCTGTTCTAAGCAATCCTGTATTTCCTGCCATTCTATTGGGAACGCTTCATTCAAGATTTCCAAGGCATGTCCATAGTTGTGGAACTCAAACTTATCTAATAAATTTTTCCTAATATATTGACTATGGTCTGTCATGCAAATCCTCTTTTCTGTCTGAGACAGTTATCTAGTAATCAGATTTTGAAAATCAGGCTTCAGCGGTTTCTCGCAGAATTCGATAGACGCCTTGGCTAAAACCTCCAGCGCATCCAGATATCCCGGTCCCAACGGGTAATCCCGCTTAATAAGGGATAATTCCGTACAACCCAGAATTGCACATTCTGCGCCCTGTTTCCGCAGCCCGGTTGAAACTTCTTCAAATAGTGGCAGTTCCGGCCGCAGCCCCGCTTTTACGTTTTTATAAATCAGGTGCATGACCTTTTCCTGGCCGGCCTCGTCTGGGATCACATAAGAAAGCCCCTGACGTTCCAGCTCATCCTGAAAAAGACGGGTCCGGATGGTGCCGGTAGTCGCCAAAATTCCCGCCTTTTTTACCCCTTGCTCCCGCAGATGGGATACCGTTTCCCGCACCAGATGCAGGAAAGGGATCGAAACTGCCGGCTGCAGCTCTTCAAAAAAGTGATGGGAAGTAATACAGGGCACCGCAATGCAGCAAGCCCCAATGCGTTCCAGTTCCCTTGCGGCCTCCCGCATCATAGGAACCGGGCTTTCCCGGGAGGGATCCAGAATTGCGGCAGTCCGGTCGGGAATCGTGGGACGGCAAAGCAGAATCACATCCAGATGCTCCTGATCGGTGGAAGCATCCGTCATCTGTACCAGCAGTTCCAGAAAATAGGCGGATGCCATAGGGCCCAATCCGCCGATGACTCCTAAGCGTTTCATCAATCATGCAATCCTTTGTTTCCGAAGTATTTTTTGTATTTCTGGAAGTAATGCAGCTGATTCCGGAAATACCGCATCCACCGGCGAGGGTTCATATCCGGCTTGTAGAGAAGGGAGCGGCAGACCTTGCCTTCCTTATATAACCGCCTGACTTCTGCCTTCAAGGCTTCATCTTTAACATAGGTCATAATGATTTTTTTAGGGATGATCGTCCAAAGGACCTGGTTGTCCGCAACGGTCAGTTCCATATCCTTTTCGTAAACCACATCGTCCGCCAGCCATTTTGCTAAGTTATATCCGGCAGCCGTGACAAAAAAGCTGGACCGCCCCTGCCGCAGATTCATTTCAAAGAGTTTGTATTGACCGTCCCGGGGATCCAGTTTAATATCGAAATTAGCAAACCCTTTATATCCGATTCCCTCCAGAAAGGTAATCATCTTCCGATTCAGCTCATCGTCCCGGTCGCTGATGATCGCCGCATAGCTGCCGATCCCCTCCGGAGAATGTTCTTCCAAAAGGGCATGTCCCAAAGAAATCAGTTTCACCTTTCCATCTCTGCCGCAGTAAGCGTTGAGGACCCGCATCTGAGCGTCCTCGCCGGGAATGTATTCCTGAAGGATCAAATGGTCCTGATAGGAAGAACTGTAAATTGCCTTGAGAATCGCATCAAATTCCTCTTTGTTGTTGGCGACGAACACCTTCTTTTTATATTGGAATTTGCAATTCCAATAGGCCACCGAGTTGGAAGGCTTAATAATCACCGGGAAATCAAAGGGCAACGTAATATCTTTATAATTCTCCACAGAGCAGGTAGTGGTTTTCGGAAACACAAATCCATGTTCGGTGCAGACCTGGTAAAAGCTTTCTTTGATGGAAAGCCGCATCAGCAAATCCGCATCGATGCAGTTGAACCGGTAATAAGGCCGGAGAGCGTCCTGATTTCTCGCAAGGAGCTTAATGTAGTTATCGCCGCAGGGAACCAGAAGGAGAATTTGCTCTTTCGGATAGCGGCCGGCAAATTGGATCAGGGTATTCCGAAATACTTCATCATCTTCCAGGTTGGGTTCTTCCACCTCAACAGTAACGATTTTGCTGTCAGCAGTGGCAGTCAGGCGGCCTTTGCCGATCGCCACAGAAGGAATACCGAAGGCCTCATGAAAGGAGCGGGCCATGCCATAGACATTGACATCGCTGCCCAGAAGGACCGGAATAAAATCGGGATTTTGACTCATAACAAACTTCCTTTCCGGAATATATGGGAAAATCCGGCAATGGACTGCCGGATAGACAGACTTACATATTCTAATTATACTATTCTCTATATAGAAATACAAGAAAATAATTTTGAATAACTTTCCTCAAATGCAAAATTATGTTACAATAAGGAAGCCGCTGGGATTGCAGCGAAGAGAGGAGAAAGAAACTTGTTGTATACTGTTTATGGCTGGTATTTGGCATGTATGAATCTGCTTGCCTTTTCTCTCTGCGGAGCAGATAAGTTGAAAGCCCGTCGAAACCGTTGGCGCATACCGGAAAGGACACTTTTTGGGGTTTCGGGATTAGGCGGAGCATGGGGATTTTTGATTGGAATGATGCTGTTCCGGCATAAGACGAAGCATCGGTCCTTTCAAATTTTGATCCCGTTGTTTTCGGTACTCTGGCTGCTGCTGACTGGTTGGATCGTGTGGCAGAGATACTTTTGAAAACCGCCCTTTTTCCCCTTGATAATCTTGGTGGGAAGAAGTATACTAAATGTAGTATGCCCAGAATTTGCTATTTAAAGGAGAGAGAGGAATGCCTGTTTCAACTTCCCGCTTTTTTGACGATCTGCGCAGAAAGCAGGTCGTTTTTATTGGAGTTGGTGTCAGCCACACAAGGCTGATTGAAAAATTTTTGGAAAAAGGGATCCGGGTTACGGTTTGTGACCGTCGTTCCGCAGAGCAGATGGGAGAAACCTACTCCCGGCTGTTGGAAAAGGGAGCCCGCTTCCGGTTGGGAGACGGCTATTTGGAAGCGCTGGATGATGCCGATGTCATCTTCCGCACACCGGGAATGTATTTTAATTCTCCGGCCCTCAGCGAGGCTCGTAAAAAGGGAAAAGTCGTTACCAGCGAAATGGAATGTTTTTTTGACCTTTGCCCCTGCAAAATCTATGCAGTTACCGGCTCGGACGGCAAAACCACCACAACGACCCTGATCTCCAAAATGCTGGAGGCCCAGGGAAAGCGTGTCTGGCTGGGCGGAAATATCGGCAAAGCCTTGCTGCCGGAAATCGAGGAAATCCGGGAAGAGGATGCGGCTGTGGTAGAGCTTTCCAGCTTTCAGCTCATCTCCATGCGCCGTTCCCCGGATGTGGCGGTGATTACCAACGTCGCCCCCAACCATCTGGATGTCCACAAGGATATGCAGGAATATATCGACAGCAAGAAGAACCTTTACCGCCATCAGGGAGCCTTTTCCCGAACGGTGCTGAATCTTGACAACGAGATTACCCGGTCCTTCGCCCCCGAAGTCCGTGGGGAACTTTCCTGGTTCAGCCGTCGGGAGGTCCCGGAAAACGGTGCTTTCCTTGGCGAGGACGGGATGTTATATGCGGTGCGCCATGGCAAAAAAATCCCACTGCTGAAAAAGGAAGAGATCCTCCTGCCCGGAATGCATAATGTCGAAAATTATCTGGCCGCCATAGCCGCATTGGAGGGCGAGGTGGATCCGGAGCAGATCATTTCCATCGCCAAAACCTTTGGCGGAGTGGAACATCGCATCGAGCGGGTCCGGGAACTGGACGGCGTCACCTGGTATAATGATTCCATCGCCACCAGTCCCACTCGTACCATTGCCGGTCTGGATTCTTTTGGGCAGAAAATCATCATCATTGCCGGCGGATACGATAAAAAAATTCCTTACGAGCCGCTGGCCCCTAAAATTATCGAGAAGGTCAAAGTGTTGGTCTTGATGGGGGCAACTGGGCCGAAAATTGAGGCTGCGGTGCGGGCCTGTGAGGGCTTTGAAGGTTCCGGACTGATTATTGAGCATGCTGACAATATGGAAGAAGCGGTTGCAAAGGCCCGGAGCTTAGCTGTTCCGGGGGATATTGTCAGCCTGTCTCCCGCCAGCGCCAGCTTTGATAAGTATCCGAATTTCGAGGCTCGCGGGCATCATTTTAAATCTATCGTCAACAGTTTAAAATAAAGGAGAGAAATTTTTATGACAACTCTGGAAATCCTTCGCCGTCTGTGCGATGCCGACGGCGTTTCCGGTGAGGAAGGCTCCGCCTGTGAAGCAGCTGCTGAGTTGCTTCGGGCCTATACCGATGATGTGACGGTCGACCCGTTCGGAAGTGTAATCGCTAACGTTTATGATGCAGGGGAAGGCGCACCGCGCCTTCTTCTGGACGCTCATATTGACCAGATCGGCATGATCGTCACCCACATTACTGAGGAAGGCTTTATTCGTGTGGCACCCTGCGGCGGCGTAGACCGCAGGCTTCTGCTGGCTCAGGAAGTAGTGATCCATGGCACCCGTCCGGTTCCCGGCATTGTGGGCACAAAGCCGCCCCATCTGACTTCCGGCGATGAGGCCAAGAAGGTGGTGGATATTGAAGACATCGCCATTGATACCGGCTATACCAAAGAAGAGCTGCTTCAATGGGTGGCGCCCGGCGACCGGGTTACATATGTCAGCTCTTTTGCCCAGCTGGAAAACGGACGGATCACTTCCCGTTCCCTGGATGACCGGGCTGGAGCCGCCTCTATATTGCATACTTTGGAGCTGCTGAAAGGGAAAAAGCTTCCCTGTTCTTTGACAGTGGTGTTCTCCTCTCAGGAGGAAACCGGCGGCATGGGAGCCGCCACGACTGCGTTCCGGATCCATCCGGATGCGGCTATTGCCGTGGATGTCAGCTTTGCCCTGACCGCGGATGCCGACGAAGTCAAGTGCGGCAAAATGGGGGAAGGCCCCATGATCGGAAGCAGTCCCATCCTCAACCGAGGAATGTTTGATGAACTGCTGGATATTGCCAAAACAAGCGGCATCCCCTGGCAGGTAGAGGTCATGGGCGGCCGTACCTCCACCAACGCGGACCATATTTCCGTGGCAGCAGGCGGCGTGCGGACAGCCCTTTTGTCTGTTCCTCTCAGGTATATGCATACCCCTGTGGAAGTCATCCAGGTGTCCGATGTGGACGCCGTAGGGGAACTGATGGCAAAATATATCCTGCAATATGAGGGTTGAGGAGGGACAAAGAATGGAATTCTTAAATATTCTGCAGACGCTTTGCGATGAGTACGGCATTTCCGGCAATGAAAGCGCGGTGGCCAGCCGGATTATCGAGATGATCGAAGATTATGTCGATGAGTACCGGGTCGACAACATGGGTAACGTGATCGCGTTCAAAAAAGGCGCCAAAACACCTGCCAAAAAGATTATGATCGATGCCCACATGGACGAAGTCGGCATGATCGTGACCGGCTTTGCTTCCGATGGAAGACTATGCTTTACGACGGTCGGCGGCGTGGATGCCCGGGTGGTTCTGGGCCGGCAGGTTGTGGTAGGCGAAAACCGCATTCCCGGCGTCATCGGCACCAAGGCTGTCCACATGCAGTCGGAGGAGGAGCGGAAAACAGCGGCTCCTGTAGACAAGCTCTATATTGATATCGGCTGCAGCACCAAAGAGGAGGCTATGGCGCTGGTGGATCCCGGCGACGAAGTCTGTTTCCCGGCAGGATTTGGCACCTTCGGCAATGGCTACCTGAAAGGGAAAGCCATCGACGACCGGTTTGGCTGCGCGGTCATGGTGGATTTGATCCGTTCGGAATTGCCCTGTGACTGTTGGTTCAGCTTCAGCGTCCAGGAGGAAGTGGGGTGTCGGGGAGCCGCGGGCTCTGCATACTCCATTGCCCCGGATTACGCTATTGCTCTGGAATCCACTACAGCCGCCGATTTGGCCGGTGTCAGTGAGCCGAAAACGGTCTGCTGCCTGGGAAAAGGAGCTGTTGTAGGCTTCATGGATAAAGGAACCATCTATCCCAAGGAATTGTACCGCCTTTGCCATGAAATTGGCAGGGAACAAAATATACCGGTCCAGGGGAAAACCATGGTGGCCGGCGGAAATAACGCCGGTGTGATCCACAAAACTGCCGGTGGTATCAAGACCATTGCCATTTCCGCGCCCTGCCGGTACTTGCACTCCCCGTTTTGCGTCGTCAAGGAAAGCGATTTGCTGGCTGTACGGGATCTGACCCGTGCGTTACTGGCAAAATTGGCCGAATGACCGGAAAAGTTTGAATTTATAGTTGGAAGGGAATACCTAATGACAGATTACAGCGGGCTTTATTCATTTAGCCCGAAACTGCTTGCCGCGGCGGAACAGGCCGAGGAAAAGTGCCGGGAAGTGTTCCGGCGAATTGAAGACATTGCAGCCTATAATGAGGCCAAGGTCCTGAAGGCGTTTACAGACCATCGAGTGTCAGCTGCCCATTTGGTGGGAACTACCGGTTATGGCTATGATGATATCGGAAGAGATACCCTGGACGCGGTGTTTGCCCAAGCAATGGGTGCGGAGGACGCGTTGGTCCGACACAATTTTGTTTCGGGAACCCATACGCTGACAGTGGCGTTTTTCGGCGTTTTGCGTGCGGGGGATACAGTGGTCTCCGTGACCGGGGCACCCTATGACACCATGGAGGAGGTTATCGGAATCCGTGGGGAAAAAACGGGGTCCTTGCGTGAGTTCGGGATTTCCTACCGTCAGGTGGAGCTGCTGGATAACGGCGAGCCGGATTATCCGGCCATTGAAGAAGCAGCCAAAACAGCAAAAATGATTTACATTCAGCGGTCTCGGGGATATTCCCTGCGGCCTTCCCTGTGTGTGAAAACCATCGGACGGATTGCGCAGGCTGCCAAGCGCGGAAATCCGGATACCATCGTCTTTGTGGACAACTGCTACGGGGAATTCGTGGAAAAATCGGAGCCGGTCAGTGTCGGAGCGGACCTGATGGCCGGTTCTCTGATTAAGAATCCTGGTGGGGGCATCGCGCCTACCGGCGGATATATTGCCGGCCGAAAGGATTTGGTAGAGCTGTGCGCATATCGTCTGACTTGTCCCGGAATCGGCCGGGAGGCAGGCTGTACGCTGGACCAGAACCGAGGGCTTTATCTGGGACTCTTTCATGCGCCGTCAGCAGTAGCTTCGGCTGTGAAAACCTCCTGCTTTGCCGCAGCTTTTCTGGAGATACTGGGATATCGGGCCAATCCCCGGTATGATGCTCCCCGGACGGATATCATCGCTGCCATCGAGCTGGGCAGTGCGGAAAAGCTCTGTGCTTTCTGTCGCGGAATCCAGAAAGGTTCGCCTGTCGATTCCCACGTAACTCCCGAGCCGTGGGCTATGCCCGGATATGCAGACCCAGTTATTATGGCTGCGGGTACCTTTACCATGGGAGCATCCTTGGAACTGTCGGCAGACGGCCCTGTCCGGCCTCCGTATTCGGTCTGGCTGCAAGGAGGACTTACCTACAATACTGGCAAGCTGGGCATCCTGTTGGCTGCTCAGGAAATGGAAAACCGTTAATAAAAAGTTGCGCTGAAAAGGCAAGAACCCCCACTTGAGCTGGAGGTTAATGAAAAGACTTATAGAACAAAAAAGACCTCCTGTGATAGTATAGGGGTGGTTTGGCAACCACACAAAAATCACAGGAGGTCATGTTATGAAGTGCATAAATAGTTTATCACATCATAACTGGAGAGGCGAATACCACAACCGGCTTCGCTATTAGTATAAGAATTGTGAAGTATTATGCGTCAAGCAGCAATTGATAGATACTTACGCCGTGCTCCATTCCCCGTAAGGTAAAACGCTGTTGAAAAGTAAATCCGGCTTTTTCCAAAGCCTTTCGCGAAGGAATATTACCATCAGCGGTCCAGGCCTGCAAAGAATGGAATCCCATTTTAGGAGCTTCTTTCCGTGCAAATTCCAAAAGTTCTCCTGCGAACCCGCGGTTCCAGAACTGTTTGTCCAGGAACAGGGTTATATCGGCGATCGTCGCATCATTCCGATCTGACTTCAGGGCGAAAACCCCGGCAAAAATTCCGGCAGGGCGAGTCATCACCAAAAAGCCGTGGTTCCCTTGGGCTGTCAGCGCATCAATCAGTTCCAAAGTCTGGGAAGGATCCGTATGGGCAGAAAAGCGCAGATATCGTGCCACTTCCGGGTCGGAAGTCAGCGAATAGACAGGCGGAAGGTCCTCTCGTCGTAAGGGGCGCAGCTGAAGCCGAGCCGTTTCAAAGCGCTGCGGCAAGACAGCCGGACTGTTGGGATCAATTCCCAACAGGGCCGCCTGATATTTACGGCTCAAAGACATCAGATTCTCAAAAAAAGCCACATCATATTCCTGCATGGGAGGAATTGCGCGGCTGCGGACCGCCTGTAAAATTTCTTCTTCCCTAGCGGGAGCAAAGATCTCCATTCCGTGAGCGCCCTTATATTCAGCCACCTGGCCGCAAAGGTCCATTCTCCTTTCAAAGAGGCGTTGCATTTCCTGATTGATTTGGTCGATTTCCTTCCGAATTTCACTCAGTTCCATCAGACTCGTCCTCCAAAGATTCGTCGCAGGAAGTCTCTTCTACTTGAACAGGACGGCGGCATTGCGGCAGAAGGCTTTCCGCCTCTTTTACAAAAAACGTTGTTCCGCCCGCGTCAATGATGTATTCACAGTGATCTGCGGCACTGCGGTTTGCACCGGTAAGATGATCCAGCTGTGCCAGCTTCCACAAAGCCGTCAGCCGGCTGAGAGTAAAAGAAGCATTTTCATATAGCTCCTCGTAGATTTCCTTTGCCCTGGTGATATTTTGACGATGAACGGTTAAAACCCCGTCAATAATTGTCAGCAGCTGTCTGCCGTTGGCAGCCAGGTTGGACTTCTCCTTGAGAGTTGACAACAGCTTTTTCACTTTTTCGCGGATCTCGACAATACGGTCGAAATTGCCTTCCTGTTCCAGGCAGCTGACCATCAAGTTGTAGTATTGAAAGGTCAGAATAGACTTCTCCCTTGGTTTTGCCATAGCTTTCAGCTCAGACATAGCCCCCTGCCAATCCCCCTGGTAATATCTGGCCCGGGCAATATTCAGGGTATAGACCGGATTTTTCCATAGACCGCCGCGAATCTTCCGAAATACCTTTTCATATTTAACAGGATCACAATCCATCGTAAGGATGCTGTTTAACTGGTTTAGCTTATAGATTCGCACAACATAAATCAAATAGTTGGCAAAGCAGGCCACAAAAGCCGACATAACGCCATTGACGGGAGATGTTTGGCCGGAAAAGCCCCGCCACAGGAAGAAAATTGCCAGAGGAACTGTCAGAACATGAAGAATCCAAAGTACAATAATTGTCAGGCGATATTCTTTTACAATGGCATCCGGCCGTATTGATTTATAGGATTTTTTTTGCTTCATAGCAAATGATAACTCCTTCCCAAAAAATTACTTTTATTGTAACATGTTATCCTTTGAAAAGCAAGGGAGCATCTCATTCTTTACATAAGCCCCTGCTCTGTGGAATAAAATCCCTTCATCTGCCAATCCTCTTATCGAACTCTTTAAGACAGGAGGACGTTAAGATGATTTTTTACAGAGTAGGGGCAGTTCTGTTTGCCGGATGGCTCTTTTTGGGAGCAGGGATTTCGCCTATGTTTATGGGTGCGACGGCAAGGGGAAAATCTGCAAAGGTAATTGAAAGCAGGCTATGGTATCCCACAGTCGCCACCGTATCGCAAGATACTTGCCAACCAGTTCCGACATGGTATACAGCTGAAGAGCAGGAAATGATGGGCTGGATCATCCAGCAGGAGGTGCGGGGCGGCAGTTTGGAACATAAGCGGGCGGTAGCGGAGGTTATTTTGAACCGTGTAAAAAGTCCCCGTTTTCCGGATACCATCCGGGAGGTACTATTGGCGCCTGGGCAGTTTACCTCTGTCCAAAACTGGTACAACCGGACCTATCCTCCGGATGAGGACACGCTCCAGGCGGTTGAGGATGCGCTTTCTGGAAATTTAAAACCTGTGACCGGCGGCGCGGTATTTTTCTATGCGCCCCGCTGGACAGATGGAGCGACAGCGGCCTGGTTTGAAAGCCTTCCTCTGACATTGGAGATGGAGGGGCATCGATTCTTTGGATTGAATTCATAAACAAAAAAGCGCAGGATGGCTTTGATAACGACAGCCACCCTGCGCTTTTGTTTGTTGGTTAAGATTCTTGCGCAAAAAAAGCATTCATTGAGGAAATTTTACATTCCCCATCCGATTCGATGATCTCCACAATAAATTTGGAAGCCGGGACTGCCGGGAACATGCAGATTTGCTTATGCCCAATGGTTTCTCCGCGGTAGACGCAGATCCGAAGCCCCTTTATATCGGCGATCACCCGGAAAGCCCGGACTTTCTGGCCGTCGGTGAGATCCTCGCCTAAAACGAGACGGTTACAAAGTCCTCTTTCTCTGATGGCATCGCGTCCCAAAGAGAATTCCGGACGAGTAATAGTCCAGCCGGCTTCCTCTTTGGTCACAGGGCCGAAGGGCAGGGGGTTCCCGTAAATCGCCTTGATTTTTTGCCCGGTTTTCCAAAGGACTTCCATATCCGCGCCGCAGATGCGTCCGTGTTGGTCGGGTCCTACGTTCAAGAGCATATTGGCTCCTCGTCCCACCGTATACTCATAATTTCCCAGCAGTTCCTCCGGCTGCTTTATATATTCATCATTGTCAGCGCCTCCGAACCAGATATCCCGAATTCTCATATCACATTCCGCAGGCATAAACCGGGGTTCTCCCAGCTGCCGCGCGGCGGTATTGACAGAAAATTCTACCCGGCGCACCAGATTGTGGTGTTCCAGAGAAACAAAGCCATCCTCGTTCCCGATCCAACGGTTATCGTCCCCGGGGCTTAAGACGCTGCCCATAATCATAATATCGGGCTGCAGCTCCCGCACCGCTGACACGATCCGTCTGCGGTCATAATTATGCCCTTCGGAACCGCATCCATCCAGCCACAGATAATCAATGGTTCCATAATTCCCCATCAACTCACTCAGCTGTCCTACAAAGTAGTCGTCATAGGTTTTGTCATCTTCAGCGGCAAAGGAGTGCTCTCCGCCCCATTGAGCCGGGGAATAATATAGTCCTACCTTTATGTCATGGCTGCGGCAAGCTTCAACGAATTCCCGAACCACATCCCCTTTTCCATCCTTCCACGGGGACTTTTTCACCGAAAAATCGGTAAATTTAGAGGGCCACAGTGCGAATCCGTCGTGATGTTTGCAAGTCATGATGGCATATTTTGCACCCAGCGCTTTGGCGGCCTCCATCCATTGCCCGCAGTCCAGGGCATCCGGAGCAAATTTTTCAGCTTCCATCGGAAGGTTGTCCCAATCCACATGACCGGGATAAAAGGTCCGCAGCCCAAAATGGAAAAACATTCCGATTTCCCAGTCGAGAAATTCCAGTTGTTTTGCAGTAGGTAGTGTGCGATTCATTAAAAATCTCCTTTCAAAGTGAAACAAAATCACTCATTAATAAACTGGTTGCGATATCTCAGCGGCGGTACGCCGACACAGGATTTGAACAGCCTTGAAAAGTAGTTGACATTTGGCAGTCCCACCGTAGATGCGACTGACGATACGGGTTGATCCGTAGTTAAAAGCAGCTGTTTTGCATATTCGATCCGTTGAGTCGAAATGTATTCCGTAAATCCGATTCCGAACTGGCTTTTGAAAAGACGGCTCAGAGAATAGGTTGAAATTTTGAAATGATCTGCCACAGATGTCTGACTGATAGATGCGGAACAGAAATTTTCCTTTAAATACTCCAAAATCTCCTGGGCCAGCTGGTCGGATTGCTGAGAAGCGGTTTTCTTTGTGGGAGCAGCGGCTTCCTCTTTTGCGCTTTGGGAATCAAAACAGGACAGAAAGGATTCCCGGATGCGATTTGCCGAATTTACTACCATTCCCGTATACAGGCGATTTTTCGGATGCCGGCTTTTCAGCCAGTCGTCCAGATACTGCAGCAAGGCCTGGTCTTCGTCGTCAGGGAGCAGACAGACGATCACCGCCAGATTTTTCTGCCAAATATCCGTAATAAAAATAGGAATGGAAAATTTCTGCAGCGCAATATTGGTAAGACCGACTCGTTCCTCCGTAGTCAGGCTGATATCGGTGATAGCACATACCTGATAATATCCCGCGTAGCCATTGATTCCAAGACGATGCAGGTCATTTTCGTGGATCGGCTTGCCATATAAAATATTGCTTAAAAGATAGTCTTTTATCAACATGTTTTGCTCGTTCAGTTCATTGGTCATGCTATCGATGGCCGTAGAGATGGTCAATAATTCATTTTTACCGCCGTTACCCGGCCGGACCTTTCGGATGATTTGCAGGATGGGGCTGTAGTTTATGTAGATCAAAACTGCCAACAGAATTGTCAATACTCCTACTGTAATCAGTAAAATAATTTTCATCACACTGTAGTAATCGTAGGCACTTTGATTGATCTGATCATAGGGGGCAGATACCACACAATAGCATCCCAGAGACGTATCCCAAACCGCAAAAAGAGTGTATTGCAGGTCATTCTGACTGACTTCCTGGATGGTACTTCCTTCCAGTCTTGTGCGTTCAAAATCGATCAGGCTGCCGATCTCTTCCAGACCGGCTGTGTCTTGGCACCCCGTCGAAAAAAGCAAATATGGATCACCACCGCTGAAAATATCGTATTGGGCGCCATAAGTACCCGGTGAGGAAAACTGTGTGGTATCGATGCTGTTAACGCTGATGGCGTAGACAAAGAGGGCAGGGGAGCGCAGCGCTGTAACTGCGGCAGGGATCCCGATCAGCAGCAATTCCTGACTGTCGACTCCCTTCCCGAATGTGGATGCAAAACGAAATCGTGGACTGTCATCAGACGCAAAAAAGTCGATCAGCTTTTTTTGCAATTCCGAATCAGTAATATTTAATGAAGCGCTCAAGTAACTGTCGGCCGTATATTTATAGCTTCTAGTGATGAAAGCGTCTGTATTTTCTAGGTAGATTCCCACAAAGGACGGGTTCGACTGGCCATATCCTTTCAGCAAAGAAATGGCTTCACTGTAGTAGTAGGGGTTTGTCTGCTGAACCAACTGTAACAGGACGCTGCCTTCCTTTTTCGAGTTGCGGCTGTCAGCGCTGATTTGCAAAGCGTGTGTTCGCATATCATTGAGTTCCTTTTGAAAATAACTGGAAAAGGATTCCGTCGTATGGAGATAGAATTGATTGGTAGTATCGGTGAGGGCCTTAATGGATTGCTGAATTGCAGAATAGATTACCAGCAGGCATGGCAGCAGCAAAAAAATAACGCAGGTGCCTGCAAGCTGCACTAGATACCGATGAGATGAAAGGCGTTTGACACAGCCAAAACATTTCATAGAATTCCTCCCGCGTTTTTACTTTATTGTAAACCTCTCCCACAAAAAAAGCAACAAATTTAATTTGTCTTTTTTTGCAAAAACCGGTATAAAGACTTATGCTGCAAAAAAAGATATTTTTATTTCTGTAAAGCATAATTTTTGCTACACAAAATGCACAATAGTTTAACGGTTTATTTGAATATTGTGTATTTCTTTTTTTGAAAGGCAATTTTGCAAAAAAATATTCTTGAAAATCCGATTAATTTCGTTCATGCTGTATACATCGGTGGCAAAATCAATAGCTGCACATACTTTTTTGGACGGAAGGGAGAATCCGCAATGGAAACAAATCTGATTCGCGAAGAGTCCGCGGGTAAGGCCAGGCAGAATGCTGGAAAATTTCAAGCGGTATGTCAAAAAATCTGGAAATACCGTGCCTATTATGTTCTCATGCTGCCAGCTGTCATATATGTGGCGATTTTTTGTTACGCGCCCATGTACGGATTGCAAATCGCTTTTAAGGATTACCGGCCGGTTTTGGGCTATCTGGACAGCCCTTGGGTAGGCTTCAAGCATTTTATCAGCTTTTTTGAAGGCGCCTATTTTTGGAGGCTGATCCGGAATACATTTGTAATTACCATCTATTCTCTGGTGGCAGGATTTCCTCTTCCGATTATTTTAGCACTTCTTCTCAACGAAGCACAACAAAAATTCAGAAAAATTTCGCAGACAATCATGTATGCACCGCATTTCATTTCAGTGGTGGTGCTGGTTGGTATGATCAATCTGCTGTTTTCGCCGTCTTTCGGTTTGGTCAACAACGTGTTGGAAGCCATGGGAATGGAGCGGGTCTATTTTATTGCGTCACCTGACGCGTTTCCGCATTTGTACGTTTGGTCAGGCATTTGGCAGGAATTGGGCTGGAATGCAGTTATTTACATTGCGGCTTTGGCCGGCGTAGATCCGGGGCTGCATGAGGCGGCTCGCATTGACGGGGCCAGCCGGCTGCAGCGAATTTTACATATCAATCTTCCTGCCATACTCCCTACGATTACCATTCTGCTCGTCATGCGTATCGGCAGCCTGATCTCAGTGGGATATGAAAAGATTTACCTGATGCAGAATGATTTGAACATTGAAGTTTCCGAAGTGATTTCCACCTATGTGTATAAGCGAGGAATCCTCAATACCAACTATAGCTTTTCAACGGCGGTAGGGATCTTTAATAACCTTGTGAATATTGTTATGCTGCTTTTTGCCAATACCATTGCCAAAAAGCTCAGCGATACAAGCTTGTTCTGACAGGAGGCTGCTATGAAAATACGTGAAAGCAAAGGCGATCGCGTCTTTGAAGTAATAGTGTATATCATTTTGTGTTTACTGCTTTTGATCATAACTTATCCGCTGCTCTATGTGGTATCCTGTTCTTTCAGCGACCCAACGGCTGTAGGAGGCGGAAAAGTGTGGCTGCTTCCGGTAGACCCCACACTTGCCGGATATAAGGGCGTTTTTCAGGAAAAAAGTATTATGTCCGGCTATGGAAATACAATTTTTTACACGATTTTTGGTACGATCATCAATATGGTTGTCACCATTCCTTGCGGGTATGCCCTTTCCAAAAAGGAGATTCCGGGGCGGAATATTTTCATGGCATATTTCATGATCATTATGTATTTCGGCGGCGGCTTGATCCCCACATTTTTGGTGGTGAAAAGCTTAGGCCTTTACAACACGCGGGCAATTCTGTTGATTTTAGGCGCCTTCAGCACCTACAATTGTATTATTTGTCGCACGTTTTTCAGTTCTCTTCCCAAAGAGCTGGAGGAGGCCGCAGAAATCGACGGTTGTTCTACATACCGGTGCTTTTTCCAGATCATACTGCCTATTTCCCAAGCGCTGCTCGGGGTTATGATCCTTTACTTCGCAATCGGCCACTGGAATTCTTATTTCAACGCGATGATCTATGTCAACAAAGACGAATATAAACCTCTTCAGCTGATTCTCCGCAGGCTTCTGGTCGAGGCGCAAACCAATGCCGCGATGATGGAGTCCGGCGGTGCCAGTGACGAATTTGCCGCAGAACAATACCAATTGGCACAGCTTCTGAAATATGCGGTGATTGTAGTTTCCTCTTTACCGGTTATGGTACTTTATCCCTTTCTGCAAAAATACTTTGTCAAAGGCGTTATGATCGGTTCTGTCAAAGGCTAACAAGGAATATCAAAGACAGACTGTTCCGGCCGGAAGTCTGTCCGATATAAAATCAGTGCTTAAAGTAATAGGAGGAGAATATCTTATGAAGAAACGTCGAATTGCAGCCACAATTTTGGCAGCCTGCCTTCTGACCGCAGCCTTTGGTAGCTGCGGTAACGAAGGAGACAGCAGTACATCTTCCAAAGCGACATCTTCTGCCGACTCCGGCGGAACGGAAAGCAGTCAGAGTGGAGAGGCATTTACGCCGACCTATCCGATCACAGACGAGGATATTACCGTTACAGGCGTCGTAGTCGGCAAGGATATGACTCATGAGCGCAGCTTTTGGAAACAGCTGGGAGAATTTACCGGCATAAACTATGAATTTATCAATGTGGAAGGCGACGCTTTCAATGTTTACCTGGCCGCCGGTGAATGGCCTGATTTCTTCCACATTGGAATCGGCTCCACACAGGCTTATGAATATGGCGTGCTGGGACAAAAACTCGTCAACTATAATGACTGGCTGGATTATATGCCGAATCTGCAGGCTGTTTTTGAGGAATATCCTCTGGCGGAGAAATCCTCTCGTTCGCAGGATGGCGGCATCTATGTCCTGCCCCGCATTGAGGAATCTTCTACCCTGTCCATGTGCCGCCTTCATTATCGGACAGATTTCCTGGAAGAGAACGGTCTTGAAGAGCCTACCACTATTGACGAATTTTATGATGTACTGACCAAGTGCAAAGAAATCAACAACGGGGCAGCTCCTCTGGTTACCGGTATAACAGAGGGCTCATATACTGGTTCTCTACTTTACCCGGCTTTTGGGGATTACGCCAGACCCGATTGGAATACGGATGATTCCGGAAAAGTGTTTTTCGGCCGCGTAGAGCAGCAGTATCGTGACTACCTGACTTATGTGCATAAACTGTATGATGAAGGTCTCATTCATCAGGAATATGCCACAATGGACTCCAATGCATTCCTGGCGCTGGTACAGGAAGGAACCGGTATCTTCTTCGCTGAATGCGCAATGAGCGTCACTGCTGAAATGTTCCCTGACGGCCAGCTGCACATCGGCACTTTAAGCCCCTTTGTTATGAATAAAGGCGATACTCCTGTCTGTGCGGAAACTCAGCCTGTAATGCCGTTTTCCAATTTCGCAATCAATGCAGACAGCCCCTATATTGAAGAACTGGTTCGGACTTTTGACATTGCTTTTGCAACAGAGGAGGTTGCACCAGGCTCCAATATGTACGGGATCACCTTCTTCTATGGTGACTGCATCAAGATGGATCCGGAGACAAAGACTTATACGCTGCAGGATCCAAGCGGTGCTGAGACAAATACCACCTTTATTATGGAAAATGTTGTTTATGACTGGTGTGGCCTCCAGCAAATGGGCGAATATATCACTTCTACTCCTGGTAACAGCCAGGAACGTCAAAAGGGATATATTTCCAAAGTGCTTCCCTATGCCACAGGTACTTTGTTCCCTGATCGGTATTTCACCTATACAGAGGAAGAGCAGGCTGTGATCGACCAGTACAAAGTCGAGTTTGACAGCTATGTCAACGAGATGAAGAATAAGTTCATCATGGGCGTTGAGGATATTTCCAACGACGCAACCTGGGATAACTATGTGTCCACCCTGGAAACCCTCGGTATGAGTGAGCTTCAGGCAGTATATCAGTCCGCATATGATCGCTTTAACGCCGAGTAAGTTCGTTTATTAGCAAAATAATACCGCAGCCGATCTGATTTTAAAGAATCAAATTGGCTGTGGTATTTTTCTCTTTATCAAAATTCTTCATAGATAATCTTATTTTTATGTATAGAATTGGATGAAATGCACAACGGAACGCTTAAAACTTTTACGTGCTGCCGCGAAAAAAACACGGAATATTCCATTTTTCGTCCTTGTGTAAAAGAGTGATATGTGCTATAATATCTTTTGTCAGACATGGGTTTTTGTGACTTTTTCCGAAATCCGCTGGCGTAAAATGCAGCCAGAGATCAAGCTTTCGATCCTGCAAGCAATTGATATCAAAAGATAAGGAGCGGTATGGTATGAGACAATATGAGGCAAATAATATTCGGAATATAGCAGTCGTCGGTCACGGCGGCAGCGGAAAGACAAGTCTGGTGGAAGCACTGCTCTACCGTACCGGCGCCATCGACCGGCTGGGTAAAGTCACCGACGGCACTACGGTCTCCGACTATGACCCCGAAGAGGTGAAAAGAAAATCTTCTTTAAACCTTTCTATCGTCCCCATCGAATACAGCGATGTGAAAATTAATCTTTTGGACGCCCCCGGCCTTTTCGATTTTGCTTTGGGGCAGTGTGAAGCAATGCGGGCTGCTGACAGCGCCCTGATCGTCCTTTCCGGAAAATCCGGCGTCACTGTCGGCGCGAAAAAAGCCTATCAGGCAGCGGAAAAAGCTAAAAAATCCCGTGCGTTTTTTGTTTCGAAAATGGACAGCGATCACGCTGATTTCTATAAAGTGCTTGAACAGCTGAAAACAGAGTTTGGCCCTTCCGTGTGTCCGTTGGTAGTGCCTTATGTGGAAGAGCATAAGGTCAAATGCTATGTGGACTTGATCGGAATGAAGGCTTATTCCTACGAAGGCGGCCATCGGGCGGAAGTTGTCATGCCGGATATGGGCCACCGGTTGGAAGGCTTGGTGAACGCTATTTCAGAAGCTGTTGCCGAAACCGATGAGGAATTGATGGAAAAGTATTTCTCCGGCGAGCAATTCACTATGCTGGAATTGGTCCGGGGAATTCATAAGGGCATCACCGATGGCTCTATCACTCCCGTTTTCTGCGGTTCCGCCACCAATTTGGAAGGCCTGAGCTTGTTGATGGGAGCTATGGTTTCCATGCTGCCTTCTGCGGCTGAAGTAGCCGGCGAGGAAGCAGAGTCCGGCGATGATGTGGTGGAAGTCCCCTGCAATGAAGCGGATCCCGCTGTGGCCTGCGTCTTTAAGACAATTGCCGACCCGTTTGTAGGTAAACTGTCCTATGTGAAGGTGATTGCCGGTAAACTGACACCAGATACCGAATTGGTCAACATGACTACCGGACAGCCTGAAAAACTGGGCAAGCTTTTGCTGGTCCGTGGTAAAAAGCAGGAAGAGATTAAGGAGGTCCCGGCCGGCGATATCTGCGCAATCAGCAAATTGCTGGCTAATACCGGAGATACACTTTGCTCGCCGAAACGTAAGGTGACCCTTGCCAAGAGCGAATTCCCGGCCCCTTGCTATTCACGCGCGGTCGTGCCTGTAGGCAAGGGCGATGAAAGTAAAATTTCTCAGGGCATGGCTCGTCTGCTGGAAGAAGACCCGACGTTGTCCTTTACACTGAATACGGAGACAAAAGAGCAGATCCTCAGCGGCCTCGGTGAACAGCATCTGGATGTCACTGTCGCAAAATTGAAGAATAAATTTGGCGTGGATGTGAAACTGGAAGCGCCAACGATTGCTTATCGTGAAACGATTCGCAAAAAGGTCAAGGTTCAGGGTAAACATAAGAAACAAAGCGGCGGTCATGGACAATATGGCGATGTTTGGATCGAATTTGAACCCTGCGACAGCGAGGAATTGGTATTTGCTGAGAATGTTTTTGGCGGTTCCGTCCCGCGGAACTTCTTCCCCGCTGTAGAAAAGGGGCTCCAGGATTGCGTTAAGAAAGGCGTTCTGGCAGGATATCCTGTGGTTGGCCTGAAAGCAACGTTGGTGGATGGTTCTTACCATCCGGTGGACTCTTCCGAAATGGCGTTTAAAACAGCTGCAAGTCTTGCTTATAAGGCAGGTTTGCCCCAGGCATCGCCGATCATTCTGGAACCAATCGGCAGTCTGAAGGTCCAGGTGCCGGATGATACAACCGGTGATATGATGGGCGAACTGAATAAACGCCGTGGCCGTGTGCTTGGTATGAATTCCATTGGCGGCGGTATGACAGAAATTGAAGCGGAAGTCCCCATGAGCGAGATGCAGGATTTTGCTACTCTGGTGCGTCAGATGACACAGGGCAGCGGCAGCTTTGCATTTGAATTTCTTCGGTATGATCCACTGCCCTCCAATTTGGAAGCAACCGTTATCGCCAATTCCAATCGTCTTTCCAACGATCAGCAGTAATAGATGTATTTGCAATGGCGGGGCAGCGTGAGCAGCCCCGCCATCGACATGAACCCGCTATTTGCCGCATACAATCAAGAGAGAAGTTTTGTTGGCAAACAGGGGGTATGTATCGTGCTGAAATTGCTGAAAGGAAAACGCAAATGGGCATTGTTGTTTCTACCGGTGACCGCTGCGATTTTGCTGCTGGTAAGCGTCGCGAACCCGTCATTCGCAGGAAGCACGGAGACCCAGCGTAGAGCATTCCTAGGACAGTACGGCTGGGAACTGGGAGAAGAAATTAATCGGGGCAGTGTCCGGATTCCAGAGGAATTTGATGACGTTTATGTTCAATATAATGAAATTCAACTGAAACAAGGATTTGATTTAAGAAGATATGCGGGAAAAGAGGTGGAACGATACCAATATCCTGTGACGAATTATCCGGGATATCCGGAGTACATTCGAGCAAATCTTCTGGTTTTTCAGGGGAAAATCATAGGGGGTGATATCTCTTCAGTGGCATTAAATGGGTTTATGCACGGATTTTTCAATGAAACCCTTGAAAATCCGTGAAAAATGAAGAAAATATAAGATAAATGAGCACAATGATAGGAAAATCACTGAAAATATTTGCTTTTTGCAAGTGGTCAATATACACAAATAGATTTTTTAAAGTTTGGGTAATAAAGAACTATTCAGGTGGAAAAAAATTTGCTATTATAGTATCAAGGCAAAAACCATGAGAAAAATTAGGAGGTCCATGTATGGCAAGCGTAACATTAAAAGGTATTTATAAAAAATACGCTGGCGGCGTAACCGCTGTTTCTGACTTCAATCTGGATATCGAAGATAAGGAATTTATTATCCTCGTTGGTCCTTCCGGCTGCGGTAAGTCCACCACTCTGCGTATGATCGCTGGTTTGGAAGAAATTTCCGAAGGCGAACTGTATATCGGCGACCGTCTGGTTAATGATGTTGCTCCTAAAGATCGTGATATCGCAATGGTGTTCCAGAACTATGCTCTGTATCCTCATATGACCGTGTTCGATAACATGGCTTTCGGCTTGAAACTTCGTAAGACTCCGAAGGATGAGATCAAGCGCCGTGTTGAAGAAGCCGCTCGTATCCTCGATATCACCCACCTGCTTGACCGTAAACCGAAGGCTCTGTCCGGTGGTCAGCGTCAGCGTGTTGCTCTGGGCCGTGCTATCGTCCGTGAGCCTCAGGTCTTCCTCCTTGACGAACCTCTGTCCAACTTGGACGCAAAACTCCGTGCTCAGATGAGAACCGAGCTTTCTAAACTCCATCTCCGTCTCGGCACAACCTTCATTTACGTAACCCATGACCAGACCGAGGCTATGACCATGGGCGACCGGATCGTTGTTATGAAGGACGGCTTCATTCAGCAGGTTGATACTCCTCAGAACCTCTACTCTAAACCTACCAATGTTTTCGTCGCCGGCTTCATCGGATCTCCTCAGATGAACTTTATCGATGCTAAGATGATCGAAAAAGATGGCCACTATGCTGTTACATTCGGCGATGAGACCAATACTTATGAAGTCGTTATCCCTGAGAGCAAAAAGAACGACAGCCTGGCTGAATACGTCGGCAAAGACGTTATCTTGGGCGTCCGTCCTGAAAGCCTGAAGGACGAGGAAATGTTCCTGTCCGCCGCTAATACCGGCATCATCGACTGCAGCGTCGAAGTTACCGAGTTGATGGGCGCTGAGACTTACCTCTATCTGACCTGCGCAGGTGTCAACCTGACCGCACGTGTTTCTCCTCGTTCTACCGCTCGTGCAGGCGATACCATTAAGATGGCTATTGATGTTAACAACATCCATGTCTTCGACAAAGAGACAGAGAAAGTCATCCTCAACTAATTGCTTTTTCAAAAACGCCCCTTGTTCAAGGGGCGTTTTTGTTTTGCCCGAAAAAGGTTGCCAAAATTATACTTTTATGGTATAATAAATTCGAAGAAAAAGTTTGAATCAAAATGTATCTTTTTCATATACTATTTCGGAAAGGCGGTTTTTTATGACGGATGTAATTATTTTGGGCGCAGGAACAGCGGGACTGTCTGCTGCCATTTATGCGGTCCGGGCAGGATTGTCGGTCCGATTGCTGGAAAATGGTGTCTGTGGAGGACAGATTTTGAATTCTCCTGACGTGGATAATTATCCGGGAATTCCTAGCATATCGGGATTTGATTTTGTCCAGAATCTTTCAGGCCATGCGGAAAGCTTGGGCGTGAAGCCGGAATCCGTAATCGTTAAGAGCGTGGAGCTGGCGGGAACGGTTAAGAAGGTCCATACGGCGAACGAAACAATTGAAAGTCGTACCATGATTTTGGCCACAGGCGCATCCCACAGAAAACTGGGCTGCCCAGGTGAGGATACCTTCCAGGGGCGCGGCGTTTCGTACTGCGCTACTTGCGACGGAGCGTTTTTCCGCGGAAAGGATGTGGCGATTGTAGGAGGCGGCAATACCGCTTTGGAGGACGCGCTTTTCTTGGCAAACAGCTGCAGGACGGTTTACCTGATTCATCGCCGAGAAGGGTTCCGGGCACATCAGTCTGTTGTGGACGCCGTGCGTGCCCGGGAAAATATCCGCCTGGTGCTGAATGCAACAGTGGATGAAATTCTCGGTGACCAGTTTGTTACCGGCGTAAAATTAAAGAATACCCAAAACGGGACGATTTCCCAATTGGAAGTTTCCGGAGTTTTCGTAGCGGTGGGATTGAATCCCAATACCGATTTGTTCGAAGGGCAGCTAGATTTGGACGGCGGTTACATCCGTGCTGGCGAGGACTGCCATACCAGTGTGGAAGGTGTCTTTGCGGCAGGAGATGTCCGTACCAAACCGCTTCGACAGCTGGTTACCGCTGCCGCGGACGGCGCTGTCGCAGCAGTAGAGGCAGGAAAGTATCTGGCTTGATGGCAGATTCCTCCGGCAATAATTTTGACGCAGGCGGATATCCTAATTTTGCGGCCACTGCCGCAAGGAGGAATGCCGGATGAAAAAGCGACGCACTCACAATCAATCTAAACATGCCGCTTCTCTGCCAATGGTTGGAAATTACGCCAAACCACCGCTGACGAATCAGGTGCCGCCTATTAATTTGACAAACCCGCTGACTGCTTACCAGACATCAGATCAGGATGGATATGAAGTCCGCAATATTCCAGAGCAAAATGTGCTTCGGATGCGGGAATTTGACATCGAAAATAAAAAGTGATTTGTATTTGAACCCCTTCCAAAGGCTTTTGGAAGGGGTCTTTCTAAGGATAAGTGTTGGCTTGAAAATTGAAACGAACATATGACACAGTGATATAGTAGGTCAAGAGTTTGTTTTAGGGCTGAAGTTGAATCTTCCGCCTTTTTTAAGAAAATGAAAAGGAAAAAGTTTCATCCTTCCAGTGAAAATGTGCTACCATGGATCGGGAAGGAGAGGTACTTATGAGAATCTTGAAATGGGCCATTCTGCCGGTATTGGCAGCATTGGCGCTGTGGAGCGGAATGTTGGCGACGGATTATGTTCGGGTAATCAAATTGTATGAAAAGCCGTTGTTTTGCATGGCTTCAAGGGAAGCCGAAAAAACCGGAGACAGCGGCTATCAGGGCTTGGGCTATGGCTTTTTGATTCAGGGAAACTTTCGTGCCGGGGAAAATGAAACGCATTCTGTGGAATTTTATCTGTTGGGCATGAAAATTCGACGATTTACCGCGGTGCCGCGGAGTAGTTGACTTTTTTGAAAAAATGAGATAAGATGAAAGAAAACCTGCAGAAAGGAAGATTTTATGGAAAAATCTAAGGTCTATTTTACAGATATGCGCGCTGTACCCGGGACTAATTTGCTTGAAAAACTTCAAAAGCTGATCCGTCGGGCCGGTATCGGCGATATCAATATGAAAGAGCGGTTTGTTGCCATCAAGATCCATTTTGGGGAACCCGGTAACCTTTCCTACCTGCGGCCTAACTTTGCAAAAGCTGTTGCAGATGTCGTGAAAGAGTTGGGCGGAAAACCATTCCTGACCGACTGCAATACTCTGTATGTCGGAAGACGGAAAAATGCTCTGGATCATTTGGATGCCGCTTGGGAAAACGGCTTTACTCCTTATGCCTGTGGATGTCCTGTTATTATCGCCGACGGCCTGAAAGGAACCGACGAAACGCTGGTCCCTGTGGAAGGCGGCGAGTATGTTAAAGAAGCAAAAATCGGCCACGCAATTATGGATGCCGACGTGATCATATCCCTCAATCATTTTAAAGGCCACGAGGCTACTGGCTTCGGCGGCGCTTTGAAAAATCTGGGCATGGGCTGCGGCTCCCGGGCAGGAAAAATGGAACAGCATAACTCCGGAAAACCCGATGTGAATCAGGAACTTTGCCGCGGTTGCCGTACCTGTGCCAAGAACTGTGCTCATGGGGCTATTTCTTTCGGGGCCGACCGGAAAGCTTCTATCGACCACAGCAAGTGCGTCGGCTGCGGACGCTGTCTCGGTGCTTGCAATTTTGACGCGATTTATAACGAGAATCCCAGCGCCAATGACGAATTGAATTGCAAAATCGCAGAGTATACCAAAGCGGTTGTTCATGGCCGTCCGAATTTCCATATCAGCATCGTCATGGATGTTTCCCCTTACTGCGACTGTCATCCGGAAAATGACCTGCCGATTATTCCCGATGTCGGAATGTTTGCCTCTTTTGATCCGGTGGCCTTGGATGTAGCCTGCGCTGACGCCTGCAACGCCATGCCGGTTCTGGCCGGAAGTAAATTGGATGACAATCTCCATGCTCACGGGGATTGCCATCACGACCACTTTACCAACACCTTCCCGGATACCAACTGGAAAAGCGGCATTGACCATGCTGTAAAGCTGGGGCTGGGTACTAGAGAATATGAATTGATTACAGTCAAGTAAAGGCGGCGGTTTTGTGGCACTTTCAATTACATTGTCCGAATGGGAAAACCGCGTGAAAAAGAATTTTTTGGTCAACGGAAGGGAAAGCTTTGTGGTTTGCCCCGAAAAGCCTTTGGAGGGAAATCCTTGGATCTGGCGCGCGGAATTTTTCGGAGCCTTTGCGCAAGCCGATAAGGCTTTGCTGGAACAGGGCTGGCATCTGGCTTATCATAAGGTCAGCGACCTGTACGGATGCCCTTCAGCGATTCAATGGATGCACGAATTTCGGGAAACAGCAGTCAAGGAACTGGAACTGTCCCAAAAGGCGGTGCTGTTTGGCTTTAGCAGAGGCGGACTTTATGCGTGCAACTATGCCTTGACGTACCCGGCGGAGGTATCTGCCCTATATCTGGATGCGCCGGTACTGGATATCCGCAGTTGGCCCGGGGGAAAGGGAACCGGCTGCGGCGCGGAACGAGAATGGCAGGAATGTCTCAGCTGTTATGGGCTCACAGAAAAAACTGCGGCGTCCTTTGCCGAGAATCCTTTGGATCGTACGGAGGAGCTTGCTAAAACCGGTATTCCCGTCTTGTTGGTGGCAGGCGGCTCTGATGCGGTGGTTCCTTATTCTGAAAACGGAGCGCTTTTCGCAGAGAGGTTCCGGAAAGCCGGCGGCTTCCTGCAGGAATTTGTCAAGCCAGACTGCGGCCATCACCCCCATAGCCTGGAAGATCCCACGCCGATCGTTCAGTTTGTTTCTATGTATGGAAAGTGATCCATCTATTTACTGAAAAGCGCCCTCCCTAAAAAGGGAGGGCGCTTTTTGGCTGCACCAAACGTTGTATCAACAAATCTGATTATTTTTTAAAAAATTGAAATATTCTCGATAAATATGTTATAATAAAGCCAGAAAGTAAAGTCTTCCGCTGACTTGCTCTTATGCATGCAATTTCCTTAATATGCCTCAAAATCATCCAGGGTATCCGTAAGCTTCAGAGTATCCGCAACATAGTAGAACAGCCGCTCTGTCATCTGCAGAATGGTATGAAGCTCCTCATCGGAAATCTCCGTCGGAATATCCGTAGGGTACCGGGTTTCAATGTAATACCGGTTCAAGGCAGCGCTTTCATCCAGCCATTCCCGAAAGCTGTCGTCTAAAGAAACCGCGCGCCGACAAAGCCAGGTCAGGTTATGTCCATCTACAGATTGGCGGCTTTCCGCCAGAATATAGCCTTTAAGAGCCTTCTCCGCGCACTGCTGGCAATGAAATGCCGTCGCATTATTTAACGTGTCATCCTTGGACAGAAGCTGGGCAGCCCTGTAATCATCATACGCGGCATTGATCCAGTCTTTATACCGGCGGCTGTCACTGGGATTATGCCGTCGCCTTGTCATAGACCAATACCCCCTTTTCCCGGATGCTGTACGCAAATGTGTTGGGGGATACAGAAAACTGTTCCCATTCTTCTGTTGTATAGATTACCACATCATAGGGAACCTGGCAATCCAGAGAAAGGTAGATATCCTGTTCCAGCTTCCGTTTGTCCGGCGTATCTCCTACAATACAAAGCTTGAATCCGATCACTCGCTGTTGCAGGTCATATTTCATGCTGAAAATATAGACCTTCTGGGGGTCACAGAGAGAGATAATGCTTTGTACCAGTTCATCTACATAAGGATTCTGTACCACAACCCTCATCCTTTCTGCCGGCGGTACCGACAGTTCTATTATAACGCAAAATCATCTGGATGAAAAGGGGGGAAGTCCATAGGGTTCCTGATGTAGTCCGCGGAGACGCGCTTCCCGCAGCAAACGATCATATCGCGTGGAAAGCGCCTTCATTTGAAAGCAGCAGGCGGAAATCAATTCTTCATCTGTAAGAATATCAAATTGGCTGTTTATGGCAGATATCTGCTGCTGAAGATCTGCCAGCTCTTCTAAAAGGCTGTCTGACTCTGCTTGCCGGTGAAAGAACAGGGCCCGAATTTTTCCCGGACACTTTCCGGGTCGTTTCATGGCAAAATCCATTGGTTGCTCCTTTCTGCGCACGCGACGCTGTTAAATAGGTATGTGGTGAATATTGGAAGATATGCACTCGTTATGCGTAAACAGTAGGAATTTTTTGAAATCATCCCGTTATTTTTTTATCAAAATTTGCTGCGTTTTCCCTACATTATATAATAGTGGCGCTTTCCGCCGGCATTTTTTAGAAATCTGCACAATGCCCGAAAAAATGCGTAAAATATTGTTCATCTTTGGGAAAAGTTTTTTGCAAAAAGGGCTTTTCATTTTTTGAGAAGTCGCTATAATGGTTATGAACTCTTTATTCTTGGGCTCCTTTGCAGGGCCTTAAACCTTCGTCTTATAAGATAGGCGGTGATTCCATGTTTCCTTTGAAGTGGGTTTGGGAAAACCTCAAAGGATACCGGGGCAGATATGTCCTGGCAATGTGCTTAGTCGTCGTAACATCCCTGATGAATCTGGCCAACCCTATGATTTCGCAGCAAATCGTAGACCGGGTGCTGATGCCGCCGGAGGGCGTGGATCCTGAAATCAGTGCGCTGATCCCTTTGGTCATACTGATGATCGGATTTACGCTTCTGAGAACGGGTATTGGTTATTTGATGGTGATAACCTTCGAAAAAGCCGGTATCCTGGTGGCTACTCATATCCGCAGCTACATCTATCGCAATATGCAGCGGCAGGATATGAGCTTTTTCGACCGCAACCGTACCGGCGACTTGATGACACGCCTGACCGGCGATATCGATGTCGTGCGATATGTAACGGCTTATTCGGTGCGTATCTCCATTGACTCACTGGTGTCGTTTATCGCGATCCTGATTTACTTTTTGAGTACAGATGTGATCTTTACCTTGATCTTATGCTGTATTTTCCCGGTGCTTTTTGGAATTACATACACCTATTCCCGCAAGGTGCGCCCTTATTATGCGGAACAACGGGAGCGCTTGTCAGTGATGAACTCCCGCGCACAGGAGAATATTGCGGGTAACCGTGTGGTAAAGGCATTCGCAAAGGAAGATTATGAAATCAGCCTTTTTGACAAGAAGAACCAGGGCTATCACGACGCCAGTGTGGCAGTAAACTTCTTCTGGCTCAAATACTATCCGGCAATCGAAATGGCGGCGCAGGCAATGTCGATTGTTGTACTGTGTCTCGGAAGCCTGTTCGTCATCAACGGACGGATTACGGTCGGCCAGTTGATGGCATTCTCCGGGTTGGTATTCACCTTTGCAAACCCCATCCGCAACTTGGGACCGCTGCTCAACGACGCCCAGAGATTTATGACCAGTGCTTCCAAGGTGATCGAGCTTTATTATACTCGCCCGACCATCGTAAACCGGTTCGGCTGCCGCAAAACCGACGAGCGTATGAAAGGTGATATCCAGTTTGAGGATGTCTGCCTGAGCTTGGCAGGGCACCAACTGTTGAAGCATATCAATCTTCATATTCGCCCCGGTGAAACTGTGGCAGTCATGGGAAATACCGGCTCCGGTAAAACGCTGCTGATGAACCTGATCCCCCGGCTTTATGACATCACTTCGGGAACACTGAAGATCGATGGCTTGCCGATCAAAGAGTGGGATCTTCATACGCTGCGTCATAATATCGGCATGGCGACACAGGATGTCTTCCTGTTCTCAGATACCGTGGACGGCAATATTGCTTATGGGGATTCTACCATGAGTGAGGAGCAGACACGGCATTATGCGGAAATTTCTGCCGCAGATTTCATCGATAAGATGGAAAATGGATATGATACCATCATCGGCGAAAGAGGCGTGGGACTTTCCGGCGGCCAGAAACAGAGAATCGCTCTGGCCAGAGCGTTGGCTGTTAGGCCTTCGATCCTGATTCTGGACGACACAACCTCCGCTGTGGACATGGAAACGGAACATTTTATCCAAGAAAGCCTGAGCCATTTGGATTTCCCGTGTACAAAGATCATCGTTGCGCAGAGAATTTCCACGACCCGTCGTGCCGACTGGATCGTCGTACTCAAGGACGGGGAGATCTCCGAGGTGGGTACCCACGATGAATTAGTAAAGCAGGGTGGATACTATACCGAAATCTGCACCCTCCAGGAAGCGATCGGAGGTGAGGACTAATGGCTGTACGGAATAAATATGACGTCGATGAAACCCTTGAAACTCCATTTAGTTTTAAGCACTTCAAGCGTGCGGTTGTTTATGCCAAACGCCATACCAAAAAGATGATCCTGGCGATGTCCGCCAGTATGGTGTCTGCGCTGTCCTCCATGGTCTATCCGCTGATCCTGCAGCGTGCCTTTGACGTGGTCATCCCTTCGAAGGATTATGCCCAGCTGGCGATTTTGACAGTCGTAACCGTGCTGACGATTCTGTTGAGCATTGCTATGACGACGATCCGTTCCAGAATCATGACCCGCGTCGGGCAGGATATCATCTATGACATGCGGAAGGACCTTTTCGACCATCTGCAAAAGCTGCCTTTCTCATTTTATGACAGCCGGCCTCACGGGAAAATTTTGACCCGTGTTATCCATTACGTCAACAATGTTTCGGATATGCTGTCGAACGGTATCATCAACTTTATCATGGACATTTTTAACCTGATTTTCATTGCCATCTTCATGTTCTTTGTGAACGTGGAGCTGTCACTGATTATTCTGGCAGGTGTTCCGGTCTTCCTGTTGGTGATTATGATTATCAAGCCTGCACAGCGCCGAGTCTGGCAAAAGGTGTCCAACAAGGGCTCTAATATGAACGCTTACCTCCAGGAAAGCCTGGACGGTGTGAAAATTACCCAGCTGTTTACCAGAGAAGAGCAGAACGCAGAAATTTTTGATAAGCTGAATATGGCTTACTTCAATCTCTGGAATAAGGCCCAGCGGATTTCAAACTGCGTGTGGATCACAGTAGACAACGTTACTACCTGGGTCGTCAGCGCTATGTATATCGTGGGCGTTCTGGTAATGCAGCCTGCAGTATCGTTTGGTACCATCGCTGCTGTTTCCAACTACGCATGGCGGTTTTGGCAGCCGCTGTTGAATCTTTCCAACCTGTACAATACCTTTATCAACGGCATTGCCTATCTGGAACGGATTTTCGAGATGATCGATGAGCCGGTGGATATCGATAATGCCCCAGACGCAACCGAGCTTCCTAAGATTGAAGGCCGTGTTACTTTTGAGGATGTGACCTTTGCGTATGAACCGCCCCGTAATGTTTTGGAACATGTGTCCTTTGATGTAAAGCCGGGCGAAAGTATTGCACTGGTAGGTCCTACCGGCGCGGGCAAATCGACGATTGTCAACCTGATTTCCCGTTTTTACGATCTGACCGGTGGCCGGATCCTGATCGATGGGCATGATATTTCTAAAGTCACGCTTCACTCCCTGCGGTCCCAGATGGGGATCATGCTGCAGGACAGCTTCATCTTCTCAGGAACGGTACTGGATAACATCAAGTATGCAAAGCTGGATGCAACCGATGAAGAGGTTCGTAGGGCCTGCCGGACCGTATGCGCAGATGAATTTATTCAGGAGATGGAAAAAGGTTATCTGACAGAAGTCAATGAACGTGGTTCCCGGTTGTCGCAAGGCCAAAGACAGCTGATTTCCTTTGCGAGAACGCTGTTGGCTGATCCAAAGATCCTGATTTTGGATGAGGCGACCTCTTCTATTGACGCCAAAACGGAACGGATGGCTCAGACCGCCCTGAACGAGTTGCTGAAGGGAAGGACTTCCTTTATCATTGCGCACCGGCTCTCTACCATCAAGAATTGCGATAAGATCATGTATGTTTCCAACAAGGGAATTTCCGAATGCGGTTCCCACGATGAGCTGATTGCGAAAAAAGGCGATTATTATAAGCTTTATACCGCTCAGCGGACGGGAAACCTGGGACAGTTGTAATTCATATAACGGAAAGCCGGCTAAGGGTGCAATACCTTGGCCGGCTTTTGTAATGTATTTATGGAATTTTTTGAAGCTACTGGACCATTTCTTCCAGTAAATCCTCCTTTTTGACATTCATTGAATATCAAAAAGGAGGGTGATAATATGTCTGAAACAGCGGAACATTAAGAATTTTGCAAATACTGCGGGAAGGAGGTCCCTTGGGATGCAGGCATTTGTGCCGATTGTGGAATCCAGGCGGAAGAAATCAAACAATCTTCTGGCTACGGTACGTAATGTGTATAAGCAACAAAAACCTCCGGCACGCTGGAAACGCGCCGGAGGCCTTTAAATCACAGCCAATCTTAAAATACAACTTCGCGATGCTGTTCAGCAGAATCGTAGATGCCCTGCATGATCTTGGAGGTGACAACTGCGTAATCGATATGAGAAGGCAGCTTTTCACCGGAGCGGACGCAGCGGACAAAGGAATCAATTTCAGTCTGGAAATGGTTGCGGGAAGTATATTTGGGTGTAGAGGTAAACAACGCGCCATTCTTTGAAGTGTACATTGTAAAGTCTTTGCCATACTGGAGACGGATACCGCCCTTGTCGCCCATAAAGTCGATGTAAGCTTCGTTTTCGTCGATGTTCTGAGCCCACGCGCCGTGAACAGTGATAACCGGTCCGGCAGTGCGCACCAGAGCAGTGACGGAGTCGTCGACGTCATAGGTGCCGTTGTATTTTGGGGGGCCAGCCCACATGCCGGTGTAGACATATTCTTTCATGTTTTTGCCCAGCTTGCAGAAGGTCTCGCCGGAAACAGTCTTGGGGGTGGGGTCTCCGCAGCAGTACATGACGATGTCCAGATAATGGACGCCCCAGTCGATCAGAGCGCCGCCGCCGGCCACAGCCTTAGTGGTGAAGTCGCCGCCCAAGCCGGGGATAGAACGGAATGCGCGGAAGCTGGCATAAACATGATAGACCTCGCCCAGTTCGCCGCTGTCGATGATTCTTTTAATTACATTCACGCCGTCGTTAAAGCGGTTGACGACGCCGATGTTCAAAACCTTACCGGTTTCATGCTGAACCTTCTGCATTTCCAGAGCTTCCGCATAAGTCCGGGCAGCGGGTTTTTCGCAAAGTACGTTCTTGCCGGCCCGTAAGGCATCGATGGCAATTATAGAGTGCATCCGGTTGGGAGTGCAGACAGAAATCGCTTCGATTTCAGGATCGTTGAGGGCTACATGGTAATCCTCAATGGCGGTTCCGCAGCCATACTTTTCAACCGCAGCCGTTGCCCGCTCAGGGATGATATCGCAGAAATATTTGATTTCCGCATCGGGGTTGTTCATGTAGGATGGGATGTGTGCACTGTTAGCAATGGTTCCGCAGCCAATGACTGCAACTTTTACCTTGCTCATTGTTAAAACCTCCTAAACATCAGTCAGTATGATTCAGCGGGCTTCCCCGCCGGTATCCTGGTTTGAAATTTCGCTTTCACGAAGCTGGCGAAGATACTCTGTCGGCGCAACGTTCATCACCCTGCGAAAGGCCTTGCTGAAGGATTGAAGCGTATCATACCCCAACCGCATTGCAATCTGCGTTACGTTGTAACGGCCGTTTTTCATCAGTTCGATGCCGGCTTCCACCTTTTTCTTCGTCAGATAATTCTGCAATGTTTCACCTGTCCGTTCCCGAAATAGATGGGAAAGGTAACTTCCGGAATATCCCAAAGCGTTGGCGATTTCCCTTACCTCGCTAATATCCATCGCGTTGCTTTCAATATATCGGATCGCACTGTAAACAGTATTTCCTGCGGTGTCCGCTGCCTTAGGAGGCAGGAATGCCTTAGGAGGCGCTTCACAAAAGTTTCGATAAGTTAATACCAATACTTCGTTCAACAGGCTTTCGATGGCCAGTTGTGAACAACCGCCGCCAGTATAAAACTCTGTCATCAATCGAAGCAAAGGCGTCAACATATCGCACCGATCTTTCCGCAGCCGGACCGCCCCTGGATTCTCAAAAAACTGACTTAAAGTTTTATAGTCGCCATCCAAGCGCTCATCCAACAGAAACCCCAGATATAGAAATCGTAAATTTTCCTGCGGGTCTGACCGAATCAAATGGGTATCACCTATTCGATTCAGAAAGATATCGCCTTCTCCCACTGAGAAAAAGTCTCCATTACATCCAAATGTACCGCTTCCTGAAACAATATAACTGATTTCCGGACAATACTGGGTGTGTTGAGACACCTCATATCCGACTCCGCATTGGAGCTCTCCGATTTGATACAATCGAATAAAGCCATATCGTTTTGGAATAGGCATTACGTTATCAAAATGGTAAACTTTTCCAAATCGCTCAGCATCGTGCATCATGATTCCCCCGTTCCCTTTTTCATTATAACGAATGGGGGAATAAAAAACAACGCAGAAATTTTTCGCTTTTTGCAAAAATAAACGTTAATTCTCCACCTTTACCCATTCTCCGGGTTTTTCTTCGGCCTTGTGGGCAGCTTCGATTAGGGCCATAATGGAGAGGGTCTGTGCCTTATCCACCATACCTTCGCCAGTTTCAAAGAAGTGGCACATATTCTGAACAAATCGGTCAAAATACTCTGTCAGTTCAGGAATTGCAGCCATAGAACCATCCATATAACGCACTGTCATCGTAGACGGGGTAGGTCCGTTCCATCCAAACAGACTGGTAGATGCGGCTTTTCCGCCCTGATAAGTAATCAGGAAATTTGCCACATTGCCGGCAGAAGTATACAAAACCTTTTCTGCCGGAGCATTCATGACAAGGGCAAGAGGTTCAAACTGATGGACGAGATAATTTTCCGTTACGCCGGGGCCATAAGAATCGATAAAGGCCACTTCCTTTTCAGGCAGCCCAGCCAGTTCTTTGGCATAACGCAACGCGGAAGAAGAATAAGTCGGTGTATGATATTCTTCAGCCAGCGCAAAGAGGTCCTTTGCAATCTGAAGGGTAGGCGCAAAGGTTTTGTCCACATAGACCCGTTTCCCGGAGCGAAGCGGTTTTTGGCACAATTCCCAGTGCATTTCCGGGTTATCGGGAGAAAGGACGATCAGACAATCGCTTTTTTCAATGACCTCATCGATAGTCATGCAGCGTTCCAATCCCATATCCGCGCACCATTGCTCTGTAGTTCTGCCGCCGTTTCTGGGAGAGTCGATATGGCCATACGCATAAACAGCCGCCATTTTATCGCCAGCAGCTTTACGGATAAATTCCGGATAATTATTGGCATGCCACTCATCCAGAAAATAGTCGATAAAGCCAATTTTCAGTAGTTCAGACATAAAATCCCCTCCTATGGAAAAAATTCCGTTTGATTCGGACAACTACATGATAATCCTTTCCCCACAAAAAAACGCGCCAAAATCTTGGAACATGGTTATCCAAAACTGCGTTTTTGCCACAAATCCAGAAAAGCGCTGGAAATCATGGGGCGGACATGCTACAATGAAGAAAAATTGCGGAGGTGGGTATACTGTGAAACAAAAAGACAATTTGGAACAGCTGATATGCGACCTGCACAAATTAGGGCTGCAGAAAGGGAATATCATTTTTACGCATTCTTCCATGCGCTCTCTTGGGCCGGTAGAGGGAGACTGTGAAACGGTTCTTGCGGCCATGAAGGAGGCAGTGGGAGAAGAGGGAACTTTACTTTTCCCCGCGTTTACCTTTGATGTCTGTACGAAACCTCCGTACTATTTTTCTATGAAAGATTCCCGCTGCTGCGTCGGCGCTTTGCCCGAGTATGCCCGCACACAGCCGGACTTTATTCGCAGCGTTCATCCGTCTCATTCTGTATCTGCTTGGGGAAAGCGGGCTGAGGAGATGACGCGGGAACACATTTTAGATTATACTCCGGTAGGACCGCACTCTCCATTGGCGCTGTTGCCGAAGGTATCGGGAAAGGTGTTGATGCTTGGATGCGGCATGGAGCCCAACACATCCATGCATGGCGTGGAGGAACTGGCCAAAGCGCCATATCCGCTTTCCAAAGAGATGGTGGAGTACACTTTGGATTTGGGAAACGGAGATATCCGGAAAGCCAAGCACTATCAGCATCATTTCAGCGGCCTGTGGATCCAGCGCTATGAGCGTTTGGAACAGGTGTTGCCTGAAAAATTCATGATCCGTGGTAAAGTCCTGAACGCAGATTGCTATTTGTTGGATGCCGCCGGAATGTGGGAAACTGCCCGGCGTATTATGGAAGAAAATCCATACTATTTTGTGGATCCAGAACAATGATCAATGATTTCTGTAAATATAATATGGCGCTGTCAGATTTATACTTCTGACAGCGCCATATCGTTTAATTTGTTATTTCATTGAAGAGCAAATACTTTAGAATGGGAATTCTTTAGTCATCCCATTCTGCCTCCAGAACAGTGCCATCCGAGGCAAGGATCGTACAACTGAATTCCTGCCTTCCCAAATTAAACTCGATTTCGTAGACATAACGGTGATCGTCATCATCCAATTCGACTTTCAATTTGGAGATATCGCTTTCAGTTACGCCGGCATAATTAAACGCAATTGCTTTTGCTTCGTCTGCGGTGATCTGGCCGGAACCGTTGGAATTAGTGTTTCCGCCGGAAGGAACGCCTCCTTCAGTGCTGTACTCCAGGACATCGCCGGATACAGCATCTATTTCATAATCAAACTCTTTGCCATCAGCGTAGAACTCGAGTTCATATTTAGTATGGTACCAACCTTTGTCCAGCTCAATTTTGATACCGGAAACGTCTGCTTCTGTTACGCCTGCATGCGCAAAAGCGATTTCCTTTGCTTTGGCTTCAGAAACAGTGGCGGAACCAGCATTGGAGTTTCCGCTGGTTTGGGCAGAATTTCCTTCCACGCTGTATTCCAAAACTTTCCCGGAATTGGCATCGATTTCATAATCATATTCCTTAGTTCCCACGAAGAATTCCAGTTCGTATTTAGTGTAATACCAGCCGTAGTCCAATTTGATCTTTAGATTGGAGACATCCGCTTCTTTCACGCCCGCATGGGTAAAGGCGATCTCCTTGGCACGGGCTTCTGTAATACCAACACTATCGGTAGAAGTCGTATTGCCGGAAGAAGAATTACTGCCGGAAGAAGCAGCAGAGCCACGATTTTCCTTGGAAAATTTCACAACGTCTGCGGTTCGGGCATCGATGTCGTATTCATACTCGGTATTTCCCACAAAGAATTCCAACTCATAGACCATTGCGCCGTCTTCACTATCAAATTCAATGTCACACCTGGAAACCTGGGAAGCCTGGACACCGGCATGCGCGAAAGCAGCGGCTTTGGCCTCATCCTGAGTAATATATGCTTTTGAGCTGGCAGTACCTGTCTGGGTAATGGTATTGCTGTCGCTCTGCCGGGAGTTCAGGATCACGGAAAGATCGTTGACTGTCAGGGCAGAGAGATTTTCAGCAGTCAGAGTGGGATCCAGTGCCATAATGGTCTGGATCAGAGCGGCTTTCCCGGTGGAAATTCCATTTTGGGAAGCCAGCTTTTCCAATTCGGCGTCATCTGTAACACTTTGGCTTAAGACAGCCGGTTCCAGACCTGTGGCGGCAAAAGGCGCATTGATTGCATCGGTGACCTTTTGCTGCAGCGCCAGGGCTTTGGCATTGTCGCTGTTTTCCACGGAAACCAAAATGGAATTTTGAAGCTCATCTAGGTACCCGTTTTGCATCATAGATCCGATCAAAGCGTTGACAGCGACTTCCAGCTGAGTCCCCTTCAGATCCATATTGCCAATGATGGCAGCCGCGTCATCATTCAAAGCGTCTACATTCAAAACTCTCTCTTTGGAATTGACGGTAATGGAAATGCTGGGATTTACATCCAGGGTAATTCGGGAATCAACTGCGCGGACAGTATGCCAGCCGTATCCGAAGACGCCGCCCATTACGAGAACCAGGGAGGCGGTGACAGCGATCAAGGGGGCAGTCCAGTTTCTTTTTTTAGGATTTGTCATTGTAATCACAGGTCCTTTCTGCTGGTCGCAGGAAGAGAGGATCTGCTGCAGTTTATCCGGCGTGGCATGTTCCACGGCATCCCGGATACGCTGCTCAAGGTTCTGATCATTCATGTCAGTCCATCTCCTTCCATTGCGTACGGAGCTTTTTAACAGCCCGGTGGTATTTGGACAGAACGGTGGGAAGCGGCAGTTCCAGCAGCTCAGCGATTTCCCGGTGTTTGAAGCCGGTGAGGGCGTGGAGCAGGAGAATCTGGCGGTCCTGATCGGGAAGTCCTCCGAGGAGCGCTTCCAGCAGCAGCCGATCCTCCTGGGGCAGCCCCGGGATTTCAGCCAGCTGTTCTAGCCATTCCTCCGGGTCCAGCAGGGAAGTGCGGCCTCGGTCCCGCAGGCGGCTGTTTGCCAGGTTGCGGGTAATTGTCAGCAGCCAGGCCATGGGTTTTCCATGGGAACGGTAGCTGTCCGCGGCCTGCCAGACGTGCAGATAGGTGTCCTGGAGGACATCCTCCGCATCCGGTACGTTCTTGCAGATGGAGAGAGCAAAGCCGTAAACGCTGGAGCAGGTTTGATTGTATAAAGAAGCGAGGGCGCTCTTTTCCCCCCTGGCGATCTGTTGGATCCAACAGTCCAGGGCGCCGGTCATGTCCCGGGAACACGGCGCGATTCTTTCAGGCAGCATACGGATTTCCTCCTCTCTGACAGGATAACGTATGGATAGAGCATTTTATTGCATCAAATAAAAATTTTTTCACAATTTTTATAGTTCATAATTTTTACTCATCTCACAAAAAGAATCCCACAACTCATAGGCATTATCCAGTGTGGGAACGATCCGTCCGCCGGCAAGCATGGCTTCATATTCCTGACGGGTAACCCACTTGGCGTCAGTGACCTCTTCCGGCTGCAGGATCAGCTTTTCGGCGGGGATATCCCGCACAAAAAGGTATACGTCATAAAACGAACTGTACTTTCCGGGCTGGTTGGCAGTACGGCGGTAGCTTTTGACCAGCTTTCCCGCCGGGCCTTCCTTCAGATCCACCCCGATTTCCTCAGCGACTTCCCGTAAGGCTCCGGTATAGCTGTCTTCGCCGGCCGTGACGGCGCCGCCGGTACATTCCCACCAGCCGCCCCAGGGTTTATCCGGATGCCTGCGAGTCAGCAGCACCCTTCCCTGAGAGTCAAAGAGCCAAACCATGACCGTCAAATGGTAATCCTCCGGAGTCATGGGCAGTCCGCGTTGATGCAGTCTTCCGGTTTTCTGCCGGTTTTCATCATAAACGTCCCAAAATTCCGCCATGTGAGTTTCTCCTCCCGTCAACAGATGAATCCGCCGCCCAATACAATATCTCCCTGATACAAAACTGCGGACTGTCCCGGTGCCGGCGCCCTTTGAGGAACCGCAAACCGGATCCGCAGCTGATTTCCCTCCCGGAAAACCACTGCCGGAGCTGCCGACGCCCGGGACCGGATCTTTACCTGTACTTCATCGCCGTCCCGGATGGCCCCTGGGAATGTTTCGGAGATGTCAGTTACGATAATTTCCTCTTTGCAGGTGTCGGTCCCGTCCGCCAAGTAAATCCGGTTGGTATCGGGATCGATTTCTCTGATAAAGACCGGCCTTCCCAGGGCGATCCCCAGCCGTTTTCGCTGGCCCACTGTATAATGGATAATCCCCTGATGCATTCCGCAGGGAACCCCTTCCGGTGAGATGAACTCTCCGGGCGGACACGCTCCTCGGTGCGCTTCGATATATCCCGCATAGTCATTGTCCGGGATGAAGCAGTTTTCCTGACTGTCCGGCTTTTCGGCACAGGAAAGCCCAGCTTGCCGAGCCAGCTCCCGCACCTGATCCTTTGGCAGCGCTGCCAGCGGGAAAAACAATCTGGAAAGTTCTTTCTGTCCCAGCCGGTAAAGCATATACGATTGATCCCTTTCCGGATTCTCACCCCGTGTCAGCAGAGTGAGACCATCCTTTTTCTGAAGCCCCGCGTAATGGCCGGTAGCCGCCAGTTCATATCCGCCCTCCTCGACTGCTTCCATCAGTGCCCGGAACTTAATCTTCGGGTTGCAGACGATGCAGGGATTCGGGGTACGTCCCCGGGCATATTCCTCCATGAAGTAGGAAATGACTTCTCTTGAAAAATCCTCTTCCAGATCCCGTACCAGAAGAGGAATTCCCAGCTGTTCTGCTGCGGCTTGGGCGTCAGCTACAGTCTGCTCATGGGCAGGGGACATTTTCATCACAATGCCGCCTACCTCCCAGCCCTGCTGCTTTAAAAGCCAGGCACAAACAGAACTGTCTACGCCGCCGCTGAGGGCTACAAGAATTTTCTGGCTCATAAAAGGCTCCTTCCTGCAAAAAACCGGACCCATTGGGGAACGGGTCCGGTTTCAGTTTTAGCACATGACTTCAGTGGCTGCAATGGGCGTCTTCCGTGCCCTCACAGCTGCATTCGTGGCAATCCTCTTCCAGATTTCCCACAATCGGTGTCGGGTCGATCCCCTGACGCCGGTAGTAGTCGGCAACTGCGGCCTTAACGGCCTGTTCCGCCAGCACCGAGCAGTGCAGTTTTACTGCCGGCAGACCATCCAGAGCCTCTACAACGGCCTTGTTGGTCAGCTGAAGCGCATCTTCCAAAGGTTTGCCCTTGATCAGGTCGGTAGCCATGGAAGAGGTGGCGATTGCAGCGCCGCAGCCAAAGGTCTGGAACTTGACATCCTCGATGATACCGTTATTGATCTTCAAAAAGATCTTCATGATATCGCCGCATTTTTGGTTTCCGACCTCGCCGACGCCGTTGGCATCGGGAATTTCCCCCACGTTGTGAGGGTTTGCAAAGTGCTCCATTACTTTTGCGCTGTATAACATAATCCTTCGTCCTTTCTATTTAAAAGCATCTCTTACAGATTTTTTCCTGCCCGTTCGTCTTCTCCCCATTCCTGCCAAACAGGAGACATTGCGCGCAGCCGTTCCACAACTTTCGGAACCGTTTCCAGGGTATAATCAATGTCCTCATCAGTGGTATCGCTTCCCAGGCTCAGCCGCAGGGAGCCATGGGCAATTCCGTGTTCCAAGCCGATGGACAGCAGTACATGAGAGGGATCCAACGACCCGGAGGTGCAGGCGGAGCCGGATGAAGCGGCAATCCCGTTCAGATCCAGCAGCAGCAGTAACCCTTCGCCCTCAATTCCTCCGAAAGAGATGTTCACGTTGGTGCAGAGGCGGTTTTCAGTGCCGCCGTTTAAACGCGTGCAGGGGATTTTCAGCAGTCCCTCGATAAGACGATTCCGCAAGCGGGTCATTTTGGCCACCTTTTCTTCTAAGTTTTCGTAAACCTCTTCGATGGCCACGCCCAATCCCACAATGGAAGCTAGATTTTCCGTACCGGCGCGTTTGCCGGATTCCTGTCCGCCGCCATCCATAAAATTATCCAGAATAATCCCCCGGCGAATGTACATGGCACCGACGCCTTTCGGAGCGTGAATTTTATGGCCAGACAGCGACAGAAGATCAATATTATCAGCCTTGACGTCAATGGGCAGATTTCCAACAGCCTGAACGGCATCGGTATGGAATAACACCTTTTTTGCCTTGCAGATCGCTCCGATCTCCCGGATGGGCTGGATGGTACCGATCTCATTATTGGCATACATAATCGATACAATGGCTGTGTCGGGACGGATTGCCTTTTCCACATCTGCCGGATTGATGTATCCCAGCTTGTCCACCGGCACATAGGTGACTTCAAAGCCATCCCGTTCCAGTGCCTGACAGGTGTGGAGTACCGCGTGATGCTCAAACACGGAAGTAACGATATGCTTTTTGCCCTGAGTCCGCGCCAGACGTCTGGCAGCGCCTTTAATGGCCCAGTTGTCGGATTCGCTGCCGCAGCCAGTGAAATAAATCTCATTGGGCTGTGCATTCAGAGCGCCAGCCACCTTTTTGCGGGCGTCTTCGATTGCCTGAGCCGCCTCCCGGCCCATAGCATAGATGCTGGAAGGGTTTCCGTAATGTTCCGTCAGGTAGGGGACCATGGCCTGGAACACACGGTCGGAAATTTTAGTAGTAGCAGAGTTATCCAGATATACGTAACGATCCATAGAAAAGTTCCTTTCTGGGGAATTTATTGAACCGGTAAAATCCGGTATTTTTTACAACTCTATTATATACCAATTCAGTAGAAAATACAAGGCCATAGCCAAGAGTTTACAGTTTCTTCAAATTCCTACTGAACCAGTAATGATTTTAACGAAATTTCATACTTTCCGCCACGGCCAGCTGATCACAGCGCTCATTTTCGGGATGGCCGGCATGACCTTTGACCCATTGGTAGGTCATTTCATGACGGCTGAGCTGCTCTAAGAGCTGTTCCCACAGGTCGACGTTGAGGGCAGGGGATTTGTTTGATCTCCGCCATCCGTTTTTCTTCCAATTATAGACCCACCCTTTTGTAATGGCGTCCAGAACATATTTGGAATCGCTGGTCAAAGTAACTTTGCAGCCATATTTTAGTGCCGCAAGCCCTTGGATGACGGCTGTCAGCTCCATGCGGTTGTTGGTAGTCGAAGGGTCTCCCCCGGAAAGCTCTTTCCGATGCCCCTCACATTCCAAAACAGCACCCCAGCCGCCGGGGCCGGGATTCCCGCTACAGGCGCCGTCGGTATATAGGTTTACCTGCTTGATGATAATCGCTCCTCTTAATCAAAGTCAGCCCGGGATTTTCCAATCCATTGTAATGCCATGCTGATTCAGGAACCGGGTAGCTTTGGAAAAATGGTGACAGCCGAAAAAGCCGGAATTTGCTGAAAAGGGGCTGGGATGCGGTGCTGTCAGCACCAAATGGTTCGGATTGTTCAGAAGGTTTTGTTTTGCTTTAGCGTTAGCGCCCCAAAGTAGAAAAACTATAGGCTGATTGCGCTCATTCAGCTTTTGGATCACCGCGTCGGTAAAAGTTTCCCAGCCGATTCCGCGATGGGAGTTTGGCTTTCCTGCCCGTACGGTCAGGACCGTATTGAGCAGCAGCACCCCGTTTTTGGCCCAAGTTTCCAAACAGCCGTGATGAGGGGGGAAAACTCCCAGATCATCCTGCAGCTCCTTGAAAATATTTTGGAGGGAAGGCGGTATTGGAACGCCTTTCTGCACAGAAAACGACAAGCCATGGGCTTGTCCCGGTCCATGATAAGGATCCTGTCCTAAGATGACCACCTTGACATTTTCCGGAGGGGTCAATCGTAGCGCGTTGAACAAGTCGTACATAGACGGATAAATGGTTTGGGTTTGGTATTCATGTTTCAGGATCTGCCGCAGCCGCAGGTAGTAATCCTTTTGAAATTCCTCTTTCAAAATCTCGTCCCAACCGTTGCCCAGAGAAACCATAAAACTCCGCCTTTCCGTTTTGCAATAGCCAAAATCATTATACCGCCTTTTGTAGAAAAAGTAAAGTTTTCTGCATTTTTCAAGGTTTACAATTGCAAAGGTTTTGGTTATAATAAAATTGTATTGCCTGATGAATGTCAAAGGGATTTTTACAGGCATATTTTTATGTTGGAAAATTTACAAAGAAAAGGTGGTGCTTCATGGCACTGCAAGAAACGGACCTGCTGAAGAAATTGTATGAACAGGATCCAGCTCCTGTTTTTGGCTTTGACAGCAATCTACAAATCACATGGGTCAATCCAGCCTGTGAGCAGCAGTTTCCGGAACTGATCGAAGGAAAAAATGTCGCAGCTGCTTTTGCTGATTTTGGACTGGAAAATGCGGTTTCGCTTTCCAAAGCAAAGGGGGCGGCATTTTTTCCATCCCATCTCAACGGCAGCGAAAGTATAACCGTGATCTGTTTTCATGAAGCACCTCCATTATGGGTGGGGCGCTATTGCGCCAGCAGCGGATACAGCCTTGATGCAAACAGAGAGGAAAATGCAGGTGGTGTTCAGCTGTTAAGTTACTATATTCGAGACCAGGTATTTCGGATGATGAATCAGTTGGATCAGCTGTCTGAACAGGCCGAAGAGGCTGGATGTTATAATGCTGCTGACAGCGCGGCCCGTGTGGAAGAAGGTTGCTTGTCCCTGCTGCGCGTAAGCCAAAATTTGAATCTTTATTACCATCGGGAAGAGAATCCGCTCCTGACACCTGTTTCCATGCAGCCGTATCTGCTGGAAATCCTGCGGCAGCTTGAGTTTCGCCTGATACCGGCGGGAATTGGATTGGAATACAGCGTCGAATGCCAGAATGCGGTCTGCCTGATCCCTAAGGAACGCTTGGAGATTGGTATTTTGAATATGGCAGCTGCTTCTGCGCGGTATCTGCGGGTACAATCCGATAAAAACCGGTTGCTCACTTGCCGCTGCACAAATGAAGAAAGTGAGCTGCGGATTTTGCTGACGGATAATTGTTCCAGCTTTTTTGAAATGGAAGAGGGAATTTTAGGGGACGAGATCCGTCTGGATACGACAGGAGAAATAATACCTTTCAAGAAAATCGGGTATCAGATATTGGAGCAGGCTGTTTTGGATGCCAAAGGCAGTTGCCTGCTGGAAAACGGCCGGCCAGGAATTCGTTTATTGGTCAGAATTCCTGTGCAAGGCGATACGCTTCCGCAGGTAGAAGACGAGCCGGCCTATACACCCTCCCGCAGTACCACTGGACGTTTTAGTTTGGTAAATATACAGATGTCTGGTCTGTCAGACTAAGTCAACAAAGGAGTCTTTCGTTATGGACACAATTCTGATTGCAGTTGCAGTAGTTCTGTTTGTAGCCCAAAGCGCAGCCCTGAAAAATGTTAAGACCGTATCCCTGCGGCAAAACCTTTTGAGTACGTCGCTGTCCTCGGGAATAATCGCGGTTGCGCTGTGGATTTGGTCAGTTATTATCCGGCCGTCGTATCAGGGCGTGACATTGATTTACGGAAGCCTGTTCGGCATCTTTTTTGTCATTACCCTGGCGGTTTACTATTTTGCCATGCAGAGCGGGCCGTTGTCTTATACCAGTTTCTTTTTTGCATCCAGTATGCTGATTCCCGCTATTGCGGGATTAGTGTTCTGGGGGGAACCTCTTACCTGGAACGTTGGGGCAGCAATTGCATTGTTTTTGGCTGCTTTTTACTTTATTACGGTTCTCGGAGGGCCAAAAGGCGGAAAATTCAGCAAACGCTGGCTGATACTCTGCATTTTGACCTGGGCGTGCAACGGCAGCCTGTCTATTTTTATGAATCTGCAGCAGCATTATCTGAAGGATGCGGGATTGCCGGCAGAATCCAGCCAAATGATGCTGGTGACGTTTACTGCGGCATGTATTTTGGCATTGGCTGGCAGCGCGTTCCCGGGCCGGAAAGATGGAAGCAGTTTTAAAGCGGATGCGGCTTCTTTAAAAAGCTCGGTGCTGCCGATTGTTTTAGTTGCCGTGGGAACAGGCGGCGGCAACGTTTTGACTGCGTATCTGACCGGGGTGGTGCCCAGTTCCTATCTTTTCCCGGTAGTCCAGGGAAGTACCATGGTATGTTTAACGCTGTACTCCTTGCTTTTGCTAAAGGAAAAGATCAATACCTCCGGAAAGATCGGTATTTTGATTGGCGTGTGTGCCATTGTGCTGATTAATATCTGAATTTGCTGAAATCCGCCGCCGAAGCTTGCAACAGCTGGGGCGGCGGATTTATTTTAAGGAAGCGGTGCCTCCAGCTGCTTTTGGACTTTTCTTAAATGTTCGGGATCAGCAGGGATTTGGGGCAGCCAGCCCCGCTTGCGAAGCTCCTGGGAAAGGGCATCCACAGTCTGGTGCTCGTCCCACAACAGGTCCAGAAATTTCTGCCGGACCGCGGGGGTGGCAGCTTCGCCGGCCGCACGGCTGTAACCGGCTGCAGCGGCTCGTTCTCCTGCTAAGACGGAACAGAGCAGTTCTCTGTCATCGGAGGGATTTGTCAATGAGCTCCCTCCTCTTCCGTAAGCAGCTGGGAAAGTGCCAGGCAGTGAGCCCGATGAATAGCTGCGGTTTCCTGAAATTTGGTTTTCAGCTGAGGATCTGCACAAAGCTTGGCACTTTTGGCATATTCCCGGACAAGGTGTGCTTCGTCCCGGAAACGCCGCTCCAAAGCGGATAACTCTCCATCGGTAATAGATATCATCGCAATGCCTCCTTTGTGATTAGTATGGCAGAAAATCCCTGAGATATGCCATCCATTGGGAAAGGTTGTCCCAGATCCAGGCAGTAAGCCGCAGACTTCGCGGCAGCAAAGACGGATATTTGGAAAAGAACGTCAATTGATCCGGCAGCTGGGGCAGTTGAAAAGAAAGTTCCGTTCCAAAGGCTTCTAAAGTGTATCGGAACGGTTCTGATTCCTGCAGCTGAAAAAGGGCTGCTCCCGGGGTCAACACTAACTGGGTGTTGACCCACACGGTACACAGCCCTGCCACCAGCGCAAATACGCACAGAGTCGGAACAAATCCCCATAAAAATGCTCGAAAGGGATGCTTCATAAGGACCTCCGTTATTGTTTCAAACAGTTCAGAAGCTCTCCCAATGCCTTTCCGATGAGTTCGCCGGAATAGCAGGCCTGTTCCAGGGTATTTCCATGGCCCCCTACCTCAATCAGGATGGAACCGGAGGTCAGATCCTGATTGTAAAGGCGATAGTCGAATAATACCGGCCGGGTCAACCCCGGATAATCTCCTTCCAGCTGATTCTGCAGTGCTGCGGAGAAGTGCAGGTTCTGCATGTAATTGGGAAATCCCATGGTTCCGTCATCACAGCCTGAAATAATCATAACCTGGGCTGCGGTGCGGCCATCGATCTCCGCGACAGGCGCCGTGACCGTGTCCCCGGAAACAATCGCGTCCCGATGGATATCCAGCACCACCTTAATGGAAGGATATTGCTCCAGATACTTTTGCACGGTGACCCGGGAACGTTCATAGGAGCCGTTATAAGACGGATAATCGTGTTGGGTGACATCGTGAAGGACCTGGATCCCTGCGGCTTCCAGCTGTTCAACGATCTTGTCGCCTACGGCCGACATGTTCTGGGTATTGTCTGTAGAACGGAAGCTCATGGTTTTATCATAGTAGTCTCCGGTAAAAGGAATGTAGCTTTCAGTAGTATGGGTGTGCATGATCAAAACCTGCGGGCCATCATCGGAAATGGAGAAGTCCGGCGGATTCTGAACCTGTTTGACAAGTTCCTCCCTTGACAGGGAGGTGCAGTTTTTAATATACCCGTTTTCAAGGGGAATATAAATATCAGAGGGCGCCGTTGTGTAAGTTTTATGAATCAATGTAGCTCTATTTTCTTCAGCAACATAAGGCTCCGGTTCTGGTTCCGGTTCGGAGACAGATTCCTCCTGAATTGGTTCGGAAGAAAGCTGGGACTCTTCTTGCAGTTCGGAAATTTCTGAACTGGCAGAATGAGTTTCAGTCGATACCTGGGAAGGAAGTTCCTCTTCCTGCTGACCAAACCCCTGCAGCAAGGCAAGTCCGCCTTCCGGAAGCGCCAATCCCGCAGAGATCACTCCGGCCCTTGCAACAATCCCAGAAATTTGTGGCATTGCCCAAAGTAATCCCCCCGCAGCTAACGGAATGGCAGCTGCTAAAAACAACCCCGCAATAATTTTTTTGAGCAGCAGCCTCCGGCGCAGCCGTGTCCGCATGACAAACTCCTCCCTTCTCAACGGATAGCAACACTATACTTTATGTGGCACCGCTCAAAGATATGCCCGAGGTTTTTTGCAAGACTGTGAACCTTTCATGGTTTCCCTTGACAAAGAGGGATTTTTTGATTAAACTGTTAATAAGAATACCCATCAGAGTAATTGATGCAATTTCGTTTCCGGAAACCTTCTGATTGGCTCCGGAAGCCTGGAATAAAGGGGGGTTGTTCATGGTAAAACTCAAAAACCATCTCGGCACAATTGATATTTCGCAGAACTTTTTCGTCAATTTGGTGGGCGCAACGGCTACCAGCTGCTTCGGCGTTGCCGGAATGGCTGTCTCCGATGCGGCACAGGGCTTTTTGAGTAAGGTCCTGCGCGGCCGGGAGGATTCAAGAGGCGTTAAGATCCGCAGCCGTAACGGTAAACTGATTATAGACCTGCATATCATCGTGATGTATGGCACCAATATATCTGCAATCGTGAAAAGTATCATGCATAAGGTGAGCTATACCGTGGAAGAAGTAACCGGCATCCAGGTGGATCACGTCAACGTCTTTGTGGACGGGATGCGGACCAGCTGAGATGGGTCAGAAATAAAGAAAGCGCCTTTCTGGCGCTTGATAAGGAGCGGCTGTCAGTGATTAACGGAACCATGCTGCGGGATGCGATTGTTTCTGCAGCGTATACGATTGCCAACCAGAAACAAAAGGTTGACGAATTAAACGTATTTCCAGTCCCCGATGGGGATACCGGCACCAATATGTCCATGACCATTGGCGCAGCAGTGCGCGAGTTGGAATTGCTGAAAGAACCTACTGTGGCTGAGACTTCTAAAGTCACTGCGTCGGCCTTGCTGAGAGGGGCACGAGGAAATTCCGGTGTGATTCTGTCCCTGCTGTTCAGAGGATTCAGCAAAGGCCTGAAGGGAAAAAATGAGGCTACGGGAACTGATTTGGCGGAGGCTCTCAGTGAGGGTGTTTCCGCAGCTTATAAGGCGGTTATGAAGCCGACAGAGGGGACCATCCTGACTGTGGCTAGAGAATCAGCTGAAAAGGCACAGGAGGTGGCGGCCCAGACCAATGATGCATTGACGGTATTCCGCGCAATTGCTGCTCAGGCAGAGGAAACCCTTGCGCGTACACCTGAGATGCTGCCGGTTTTGAAAAAAGCCGGGGTGGTTGATGCGGGCGGCAAGGGATTTGTCGTCATTGTGAATGCGATGTTGGCCGTTTTCGAAGGAGGACAGGTGGCCCGTCCGGAGAGCACACGCCCGGCAGAAGCTCCCCGTCCGAAACGCTCGGCGGTTGCAGAGGCAAGCGGGGATATTAAGTATACCTACTGCACAGAGTTTATAGTGGAAAAGGCTGCCGGTGCGGAAGACGCCCTGAAGCTGCGGGCTTACCTGGAGTCTATCGGCGATAGCGTCGTAGTGGTGGATGATGATGAGATCATTAAAGTCCATGTTCATACGAACCATCCCGGAAACGCTTTGGAAAATGGCCTTCAATTTGGCGTGCTGACAAAAATGAAGATCGAGAATATGAAGGAGCAGCATACCGCCCAGGTTGAAGAGGCAGAACAGATGGAGGAAGACGCTACCTATGTTCCTGTGGATCCGGAAATCCCCTTCGGATTCGTGGCTGTGGCAGCGGGTCAGGGCGTTCAGGCGCTGTTTACGGATCTAGGTGTGAATCAGATCGTTTCCGGGGGTCAGACCATGAACCCCAGTACAGATGATATCCTGAAGGCAATCCATGCGACACCGGCTCAGACTGTTTTTGTGCTGCCGAATAATAAAAATATTATTATGGCCGCGGAGCAGGCAGTCAAATTGGCAGACCGTCGGGTGTGTGTTCTTCAGACAGTCAGTATCCCGCAGGGTATCGCCGCGATGTTGGCGTTTGATCCGGATGCCTCCTTTAATGATAATCAGGTATTGATGACGGAGGCATTTTCAAGGGTCCAGACCGGACAGATCACGTTTGCAGCCCGGGACAGCGAATTCGATGGGCACAACATCAAGGCCGGTGAGATTTTAGCCCTGGAAAACGGGAAGCTGAGCTTTGTGGAAAAAGATCTGACGAAGTCTCTCTATAAGTTGACCCGTTCCCTGGTGCGGAAGGATTCCAGCTTTGTGACGGTTCTGTACGGAGCGGATGTCACGGACGATCAGGCGCAGGAGGCTTGTGAGGTGCTGAAATCCAAGCTTTCCAGCAATTTGGAAGTCAATCTCATCAACGGCGGCCAGCCGGTATACTATTATATTATTTCGGTAGAATAAAACTGGCTTTTCGGCGCAAGCCCATTGCAAAGCAATGGGCTTGCTTTTGTTCCGTAGGAATCAGAAAGGAGGCTCTATGCCCGAAGAAACTTTGGATTCACCGGTCACAATCTTAAAAAACGTCGGCGCGAAACGGGCCGCCCTCTATGAAAAGCTGGGAGTTTTTACCGTTCGGGATTTACTGCGGTTTTATCCGCGCACCTATATCGACTATACGGACCCGACACCGGCTGCGGAATGCGCAGACGGGGAAAACTGTGTAATCAAAGGGACTGTTATACGAAAATTTCCGCCTGCACCCATCCGAAAAGGACTGGTCCTTTACAAATTAATTGCGAATGATGGAATTTCTAACTTTCAGGTAACCATTTTTAACAGCGAATACGCATATTATGGATTGAAGGCCGGAGAAGAATATGTTTTTACCGGCCGATTCAGCCGAAATGTCGGCAAGTATCAGCTTGCGCTTTCCACCTATGTGCCGGAAAGGGAAAGTGGAGTGCTGCGGCCGGTTTATAGTTTGACGGAAGGGCTTACCGGAGGAATGGTTGTCAACAACCTGAAGGAGGCAGTGGAACGTTTTGCAGACCGGTTGGAAGACCCGATGCCAAAGGATGTGCTGCGGCAGCAGGAACTTTGTCAGCTGCGTTACGCAATTGAAAATATCCATTTCCCAAAGGGGAGGGAAGCCTGCGAAATTGCCCGGCGCCGGCTGGTTTTTGAGGAGTTTTTTACCCTGTCGCTGGCTTTGATTCGCCTGCGGCGCCGGGAAAAAGCAGCCGGCGCGGTACAGATGAAACCGGTTGATATTGCTCCGTTTGAAAAGTCGCTGCCGTTTTCCTTGACGGGAGCGCAGCAGAGGGCCATCCGGGAAATTTTGGAGGATCTGCAGAAGCCGAACCCAATGAACCGACTTTTACAGGGGGATGTGGGTTCCGGTAAAACTATGGTGGCGGCGGCTGCAGCCTATGCAGCTGCTAAAAACAGCTGTCAGACCGCCGTAATGGCGCCCACCGAAATTCTGGCGGGACAGCATTATGAGACGTTTAAAAAGGTGTTGGAGCCGTTGGGAATCCGGGTTTGTCTGTTGACCGGTTCCCTGACCCCTAAGCAGAAAACGGAACTGAAGGAGGCGCTGGCAGCTGGAGAATATGACGTAGCGGTAGGAACCCATGCGCTGGTACAGCAGTCTACTGAATTTTGCAGCCTGGGATTGGTGATTACAGATGAGCAGCATCGTTTTGGCGTAGAGCAGCGCCGAAAGTTGGCCGGTAAGGGGGAAAGTCCTCATAGCCTGGTTATGTCCGCAACCCCAATCCCGCGGACGCTGGCACTGATTTTTTATGGGGATTTGGACCTGTCTGTACTGGATGAACTGCCAAAAGGCCGCCAGCCTGTGGAAACACTGGTCGTCCATTCCGATAAGCGACAGCGCGCCTTGAACTTTATCCGGCAGCACTTGGACGCAGGGGAGCAGGCGTATATTGTATGTCCCCTGATTGAGGATACAGATAGTGAACTGCGGGCTGCCGCTCAGTATGCGGCAAGCCTGGAAGCCATGTTTCCGGATTGCCGGATAGGCCTTCTTCATGGCCGGATGAAAGCGGCGGAAAAGGAAGCCGTCATGGAGAATTTTAAGCAAAATGAGATCCAGCTGCTGGTGTCTACTACTGTGGTAGAAGTAGGGGTCGATGTCCCTAATGCAACGATCATGATGGTGGAAAACGCGGAACGGTTCGGCTTGGCACAGCTTCATCAGCTGCGCGGACGTGTGGGCCGAGGAAGTAAGAAGTCCTATTGTATCCTTGTCTCCGACAATGACAATGAGGAGACGCGCCGCCGTCTGGGCGTGATGAAATCGACTTCGGACGGTTTTGTCATCGCTCAGGAAGACTTGAAACTGCGGGGTTCCGGAGACTTTTTCGGCAGTCGTCAGCATGGTATGCCCGCATTGGCCATCGCCAGTCTGACAGAAGATACCCAATTGCTGCAGGAGGCTCAGCAAGCGGCAAGAGAGCTGCTTGCGGAAGACCCCGAGCTTACCAAACCCGGCCATGAAGCAATGGGCGTGATTATCACTAAGCTTTTTGACCAGAATAAAGACGGTTGGAATTGACCGAAAAGGAGAAAAAATATGTTACTTGAAAATAAGCACCACATTCACTTTATCGGTATCGGAGGGTCCGGAATGTTCCCGTTGGCCCAGATTCTTCACGCCAAGGGGTATTATCTTACCGGATCGGATAATAATGAGACAGATACACTGCAGATGGTGCGGGAAATGGGGATCCCCGTGACCCTCGGACAGAAGGCGGAGAATATCCAGGGAGCAGATCTGATTGTCCATACTGCCGCCATCATGGAGGATAATCCGGAATTGATCGCAGCCCTCCAGAGCGGAGTCCCTACCATTGAGCGCAGCGTCCTTTTGGGGGAGATCACAGCCCACTATTCGGATGCCATCTGTATTAGTGGCACCCATGGAAAGACCACGACCTCTTCCATGACCACCCAGATTCTGCTGGATGCCGGATTGGACCCCACCTGTGTCATTGGCGGCAAGCTTCCTGCTATTCATGGCTCCGGACGTGTGGGAAATGGCCCGATTATGGTCTGCGAGTCCTGCGAATTTGTGGATACCTTTCTGCATCTGTACCCGGATATCGCCGTAATTCTCAATATTGACGCGGACCATCTGGACTACTTTAAGACAATGGACAATCTGATCGCTTCGTTCCGCAAGTTTGCTATGAAGGCGGATAAGGTCCTGATTGTCAACGGCGATGATGCCAATACTCGTACAGCTGTGAAAGGCTTGACGCAACGGATGGTTACTTTCGGTTACACCAATATGAATGATTATTATCCGAAAAATATCGAGCATATCGACGGTGTGACGTTGTCCTTTGACCTTTGTCGCGAAGAGGAAATCCTGACCACGATCCGGTTGCATATCCCTGGCGACCACAATATTTTGAATGCCATCGCGGCCTGTATAGCCGCTCATGAAGTCGGCGCCAGCTGGGAGCAATGTGCCCGAGGATTAAACGCTTTTCACGGAGCTCAGCGCCGTTTCGAGGTTCTGGCAAAGATCGGCGGTGTGACAGTGGCGGATGATTACGGCCATCATCCCACCGAAATTGAAGCAACTTTGAAAGCGGCGAAGGCTCTTCCGTTCAAGCGGATTTGGGCAGTCCATCAGCCATTCACCTATTCGCGGACGGCGACGCTGCTGGATGATTTTGCGCGGGTGCTGCAGATAGCCGACTTTGTGGTATTGTCAGAAATCATGGGCTCTCGTGAGAAAAATACCTGGAATATTTATGCCAAGGATCTGGCAGCAAAGATTCCGGGCTGCGTATGGTTCCCGGAATTTCCGGAAATTGCCGCATATGTGGCAGAACGGGTCCAGCCTGGTGATCTGGTGCTGACCCTTGGCTGCGGGGATGTCAACAAATGTGCCCACATGATTGTGGAAAATTTGAAAGTCCGGCAGGAAAAATAATTTATAAGAAAAAATGGCGCGCTGCATAGCAGCGCGCCATTTTGTACAGATACGATTATTCTTTTATCGCGATTCCCAACTCTTCCAGCTGTTTGGGATCGATTTCAGAAGGACAGCCGCTCATCAGCTCGCTGGCGTTCTGGACCTTCGGGAAAGCAGTGACATCCCGGATATTATCCGCTCCGCAAAGCAGCATGGACAGCCGGTCCAGGCCGATTCCCATTCCGCCGTGAGGCGGTGCCCCAAACTTGTAAGCATCTACCAGGAAACCAAATTTGGCCTCGATTTCTTCGTCGGTCAGCCCTAAAGCCTGGAACATTTTCTCCTGCAGCTCATAGTCGGTGATACGGATAGAACCGCTGGAAAGCTCGATGCCGTTGAGTACCAGGTCATAGGCCTTTGCCCGGACCGCACCGGGATCGCTGTCCAGATAAGGCAGGCACTCATCCATGGGCATAGTAAAGGGATGATGCATGGCCACCCAGGTCTGGCTTTCATCGTCCCACTCAAAGAACGGGAACTCGGTAATCCACAGGAAAGCATATCCCTCCGGAATGATATCCATCCGTTTAGCACAGGTCTGACGCAGCGCACCCAGTACCGGCAGTGTTACCCGATCTTTGTCAGCGATAATAAGCGCCACGTCGCCCTTTTCGCAGCCCAGCTTATGAAGGAGTGCCGCCAGTTCTTCTTCGCTGAAGAATTTGGCAAAGGAACAGGCAGGCTTTTCGTCTACCCAGCGAACCCAGGCCAGTCCCTTGGCACCGATGCCTTTGGCCTGCTCCGTCAGCTTGTCGATTTCCTTTCTGGTGTAGGTCGAAGCGCCGTTTTTGACGACGATTCCCCTTACACTTCCGCCGGCCTGGATCGCTCCGGAGAAGACGGAGAAACCACAGTCCTTGACCATATCGGACAGGTCGGTGATCTCCATGCCGTACCGAATATCGGGCTTGTCAGAACCGAACCGCTCCATTGCATCCTTATAAGTGAGCCGGGGAAGGGGCTCGGTAAGGTCCACATTCATGACCTTTTTCATAATGTATTTGACAAATCCCTCGCCCATCTCCATAACATCTTCTGTATCCACAAAAGACATTTCCAAGTCGATCTGGGTAAATTCAGGCTGCCGGTCGGCCCGAAGGTCCTCGTCGCGGAAGCACCGTGCAAACTGGATGTAGCGGTCAAAGCCGGCGATCATCAGCAGCTGCTTGTAAATCTGCGGAGACTGGGGCAGTGCATAAAAGCTTCCGTTGTGGATTCTCGAAGGGACCACATAGTCCCGGGCGCCTTCGGGAGTGGATTTCATCAGCATAGGGGTCTCGATTTCAATAAACCCGTTATCGGCAAAGTAATCTCTGGCGGCCTTGACGATTTTAGCCCGCATCATCAAGTTTTTCTGAAGCTGTGCTCTTCTCAGGTCCAAATACCGGTAACGGAGCCGCAGTTCCTCATTGGTATCCGTTTCGTCAGTGATGTGGAAAGGCGGTGTCTGAGCCTTTGCCAAAATACGCAATTCCGTTACAAAAATCTCGATTTCGCCGGTAGGAATATCCGGATTGATACTTTCCCGGCGGCGAACAGTACCTTTCGCCATCAATACATATTCCGAGCGGACCTCTTTTGCCTTTTCCATAACCGCACGGTCTGTTGTATCATCAAAAATCAGCTGGACGATACCGGTACGATCCCGCAGGTCGATGAAAACCAATTCGCCCTTATCCCGCTGCTTTTGTGTAAAGCCGCCCACGACCACTTCATTTCCGATATCCCGGACAGAAACTTCCCCGCAGTAGTGGGTCCGTTTCAGCCCGCGCATGGATTCTGCCATAGTAAAAACCCCGTTTCTGGTTTAATTTATTGAAAAATTGAAAGCAAGGAAACCGCCCTCGCAAGCCGTCTGTTCCGGCGGTTTGTCAAGGGCGGAAGGTCATTTCAGAAGATTGCCCAGCAGTTCCGGAGAAACCTCACCGCTGTCCAGCGCACCGGACAGTTCCTGAAGTTCCTGATCGTAAAGGAATTTAGAGAGATCATCCTCCAAATCCACTTCCGTTGTCTCGCCGGTAGCCATATTTTTAATTTTTGCGCGATGATTTGCCAGCTCGTCATCACCAATGACCATAGAGAATTTTGCCCCGATCTTATCAGCATATTTCATCTGAGCTTTCAGACTGCGGCCAATCAGATCGCATTCGGCCGCGAATCCTTCTTCTCGGATGGATGCCGCCAACGACATGGCGCGGATCGCGGCGTCTTCGCCCATAGAAGCGATGTAAATGTCGCAGGGCGTTGGTTTCGGGATCTCGATATGCTGCGCTTCCAGGACCATCAAAAGCCGTTCGATCCCCATTGCATAGCCGATACCGGGTTGATCCGCACCGCCCAGGCTTTTGATTAAGCCGTCATACCGTCCGCCGCCGCAGACAGTGCTTTGGGCGCCGATATCCCCGGAAACGAACTCAAAAACCGTCTTGGTATAGTAGTCCAGCCCCCGGACAATACGCGGATTGACCGTATAAGCGATGTTCAACGCATCCAACCGCTTTTTCAGGCCTTCGAAATGCTCTTTGCAGTCATCACATAGATAATCCAAGCCAATGGGAGCGTCTTTTGCAATTTCCTTGCAGATTGGGCTCTTGCAGTCCAAAATCCGCAGAGGATTCTTTTCCAGCCGTGTCAGGCATGTTTCACACAGCTCGTCCTTCCGTTTTTCGAAGTAAGCCTTCAGTGCGGCATGGTAGTTTTTCCGGCAATTAGGGCAGCCAATGGAGTTGATCTCCAAGGAGATTCCTGTCAATCCCAAAATGCTGAAAAACTCATTCACAAAGGAAATTACTTCCGCATCGGCTGCAGGGGATTGGGAACCAAACAGTTCCATGCCCAGCTGATGGAACTCTCTGAAGCGTCCCGCCTGAGGCTTTTCTGCCCGGAAGCAGGACAGCACGTAACTTAATTTCAGCGGTAATGCCTCATTAATCAGTCCGCTTTCGATGACGGCGCGGTTAATACCGGCGGTTCCTTCCGGACGGAGCGCCAGTTCCCGGCCGCCCAGGTCGGTAAAGGTGTACATCTCCTTCTGCACCACATCCGTAGTGTCGCCGACAGAGCGGATAAAAAGCCCTTTATCTTCAAAAGTAGGGATCCGTATCTCTTGGAACCCATAAAGTCTGGCAGTATCCAAAAACAGCCGTTCAACGAACTGCCATTTATAAGTGTCTGCGGGCAGGACATCCTGAGTGCCCTTAATGGAACGAATTTCCAAAGCCATGATACCAATTTCCTTTGCTGTAAAATTAAATGTAGTTAGCGCTGATTGGCGATAATACGCCAGTCGAGATCGCCCCGTTCCAGACCATGGATCAGGACTTCTGCAGTGGCAATATTCGTTGCCACCGGAATATTATGGACATCGCAAAGACGCAGCAGATTCATTTCATTGCACTCATGAGTTTTTGTGGTCAGGGGATCGCGGAAAAAGAGCAGGAGGTCGATTTCATTGCAAGCGATCAGGGAAGCGATCTGCTGATCTCCGCCTTGAGGGCCGCTCAAAAATCTTTTGATATTCAGTCCCGTAGCTTCGGAAATCAGTTTGCCGGTAGTGCCGGTAGAGCAAAGATTATGTCTGCTCAAAATACCGCAGTAAGCAATGCAGAACTGTACCATCAGTTCTTTTTTTGAGTCATGAGCGATAAGTGCGATGTTCATAAACAGTTCCTCCTCTGTAAATTCTGTGTTGTAAGTCATCAATGAAATTCCTGTTTACCGGAGCAGGAGAGGGACATATTCCCCTCTGATACGACGGGCGATTGCCTTGCAGATACGAGTAACGCGATGATTTTCCTTAAGTGCCAGCCCTCTGGATAAACGCAGCTGAATGGAAGGGTCATCAGGCAGCACCCCGATGAGCTGGGATCCCACGCCATCGATAACCTCATCCAAGTCGGAAATTACATCCCGGCGGATGAACTTTTCATCCACGCGGTTAATACAGAGCCTATGGTTTCTAAATCCTGCACGCTGCAGTTCCTGAACCATTTGGCAGCCATCCCGAACGCAGATACGGTCCGGTGTAGCCACAATAATGGCAAGATCAGCTGCGACGGCGGTCACCTTAGCTGAAGTTCCCAAGCCGGCGGGCATATCCAAAATAATGCGGTCAAAATGCGGTCGAAGGCCATTTACCAGAAGATGGACGTCTTCCGTATTCAGAGGCGCATCCATACGGATAGGGGCAACGATAGCGTTAAGATTTTGGTTCAGAGGAGATTCCACGATCGCCTTGCTGATGGTACAGCGGCCTTCCAGGAGATCCCCCAGGTCAAAGACAATCTGGTCTGAGATGCCGAGCATCAGATCAATTCCCCGGAGTCCGATGTCGAATTCGATCATCAGCACGGATTCTCCCAGAAGAGCGAAACCGAGTCCCAGGCCCACACAAAGGGTGGATTTTCCCACGCCGCCTTTACCGGAGGCCAACGAAATCACCTGGTTTCCGGGGGAGCGGTTAGGTTGGTTTATCATGCCGGACGTCCTTTCGGAAGTTGCAGGATGAAGCTATATATTTTTAGTTTAACATATTTTACGCTAATTTTCTACTACTATCTGTGAATTTCTTTTGACAAAACCTTTTTTCTGAAAAAACCGCAGTTTCGACAAAAATATGACCACTTTTTTGATGTCAATTTGCAGCCTATTCCTCAGCTTGGGTATCGGAAGCGGTATTATCTTCCGCATCCTGAGCTTGGTCAGTACCGTAATAGGCATCCAAAACCTGTCGGATAATATAGTTTGCATTTTCGCCCTCTTCCAGCATAACGCTAATGGCGATATCCGCATCATCTGCCGGAGCAAAAGCGATTGCTGCAGAGTGGTATTCTGTGTTATTCTTCTGAGGGGTGCCGGTTTTTAGCGCAACCTCATAACCCAGATCCGTGAGCTGATAAGGTGCGGGGACTGCAGCTGCAGCTCCCAGCATACCGGCCTTGATGGCCTCAAAGGTAGAATCTGTCATTTCAAATTCTGATAGCACGGTGACAGGTGTTGAAGAAATTACTTCCGAATTGTCATAACTGCGGACCTCTTTCACCAGATGGGCGCGGTAACGGGTACCACGATTGGCCAGAGTCATGGCTTGAACAGCCATTTGCAAAGGAGTTACGTTGGTGTCCATCTGTCCGATAGCAGCCTGACAGATATCGCCCTGCACCCAGGTTTTACCGAGTTCTTCCGAGCGTTCCGGCCCGGAGATACCGCCGATGCTTTCATTCAGTTCGATACCGGTAGGCACACCAAGCCCTAAAAGATTTGCGTAGACATTCATCTTATCGGCGCCAAGTCTGCGTCCCACATCGTAAAAGAAGATATTGCAGGAAACGGTCAAAGCTTTGACCACATTAGTGTTTCCATGATATCCCAGACAGGTGGGCCGGAATTGATTTCCAGGCAGGATATCATAATAGCGGTATACCCGTTGGCAGTTGACTGTATCTGTGGGCGTAATGACTCCTTCTTGAAGCGCACCGGCGGCCACCGCAGTTTTAAAGGTTGAACCTGGCCGGTAAAGCCCGTTGAAGGCCCTGTTATTGAGAGGGCTGAATTCAGCGTCACGAATGGACGCATAGTCAGAAAAATAGTCATTCAGATCATAACTAGGGTATGTTGCCGCAGCCAATACGCCGCCTGTTTTTGCGTCCAGAACCACAACAGCACCGCCCTCAGCATTGCTGCCATTAGGTCCGTTTTCAGTTGGCTCCCTTTGGCGCAGCATAAGAATATGGTTCTCAAGGATATCCTGGACCTTCTTTTGAAATTCGGAATCAATTGTCAGCACCACATTGCTGCCGGACTGGGGGGCGGTTGTAATTTCCTCGCTGATAATGGAACCATCCTTACTCTGCTCGACGGTTTTTACGCCATCCACGCCATGAAGGACATCTTCCATTTCCTGCTCGATACCCATCTTACCTACAAGGCTGTCCATTTTATAACCCTTATCCTGATAACCTTCGACGACAACCTCTCCGTTTTCATCTTTCGTGCCATAGTATTCTTCCGCGTACATTTTCCCGATAACGCCCACAATATGAGGCGCCACATCGCCCTGAGGATATACGCGAATATCCTCATCCACGATATCGACGCCGGGCAGAAGATGGGACATTTCCTTAATCAACAGAGCGGTATCGGTGGATACATCCTCAGCAAAAGCATATTGGTTGTTGTTCACAGAAAAATCGGACAAGACCATTCCATAGCGGACCCCGGCAATTTTTCTTGCTGTCAGGTCGTCATAGCCTTCATCGATGTCAAATAATTCCTTGAGATTGTACATACAGTCTGAAGCAGTTGCATAGACATTAACGCCCAGCTTGTCCTTCAGTGTAGCAATATCCGTCTCCCTGTCCTCCATAAAGGCCGGTTCTCCGGAAAGCGTCATTGGCAGAGGGTCATACCAATCCTCTCCATTTTCCTCCAAAATCTCAATCAGGCCGGCGATGATACGATTTTGCTCAGCCTTGGGAAGAAACGAGTAATAGAATACCACATTAAATCCCACTTTATTTTCGGCCAAAGCCACGCCGTCGCAGTCCAGAATTTCTCCGCGTGCAGCCTTTACGGAAATCTTGCTGACAGTCATCTGTTGTGTCTGGGCTTGGAATTCGGCCCCCCGAACTACCTGAAAATTCATGAGATTCAGGATGTAAACCGCGCAGACGCAGGCAGCTAAAAAGCTCAGGATAATCAGACGATTGCGCTCATGGGGTTTAGGCGTCTTTTTTTGCTGCATAAGGAGACCTCCTTTGGAAAATGCGATGGCAGGACCTCTGTTTTTGAAAACTGTGAGGGCCTGCCGAGAAACTCAGGCCCGCAGGACCGGATTCAGCCGTAACGCGATGATTCGCACCAGCAGATAGATCGGTCCGGAAAGGGCCACTGTATAGATTAATATCAGCATCAGTTTTCCGAAACTGATGGCGTTGCTTCCATACCCCCAAATCAGGTAATAGAAGATGAAATCCCACAAACACAGCAGGAAGCCGGTTCCTGCTGAAAGCAGAATGGCATTTGAAAGGTTGACCTTTAAGAAATACATAGACAGAAGCGAGACACAGACACAGCAAATCATTAAAGCCATGCCATAAAAGCCAAACAGTCTGCCGGAAGAGAAATCCCATAATAGTCCGGCAGCCAGCCCGAAAGCGCCGCTGCCGGCTTCGTTTTCAAAAAGGGCTACCGAGACGGCCATCGGGATAATCAGTACCGGTTTGATACCACCGATCGACAGTAAAGACGGCGTCGCCTGCAGGGCATGAAGCAGTATCAAAAGCAAGCTGTACAGCACCCATTTCGAGATGCTTTTTGCATTTTTTCCAAGCGTCATGGCGATTTTTCCTCCGGATCCTCCAAAGCATCACTCAGGGAATCCCCAGTTTGTTTGCCCAGAAAGTCGGTAAGGACAAAAACATTCTTGATTTCATCGATTTCGCTGACGGGTCGTATCACAGCAGTGCATGTAATTCCGGAAGGTTCCAGAATCACCTCTTCGACGGTCCCGATAATAATATCCTGTGGGAAAAAGCCGCTGGTCCCTGCTGTGACCACGATATCGCCTGCTTTAACCTGGGTATCCTTCGGAAGCAGTTCCAGTTGTGTCAGCCCTTTTGCTGCCGTTTCCACCGACCCGGTAATATTTCCCGTATCCTTGGTACGGATTTCCACAGCTCCCACGTTCAGGTCCGGGCTCAGGATAGTTGTGACCTTGGCATAAGAAGGTCCCACTTCACTGACATAGCCCACCAGGCCCTCTCCCGTAACCACGGGATCACGGACAGATACCCCGTGCAGTATTCCCACGTCGATGGTAAAAGAACCGAAGCGATCATCAGGATCTCTTGCGATAACTCCTGCGGGCTGAAATTCGATATCGGGATTCATTTCTTTCAAGCCGGTAATTTCTTTCAAACGTTCATTTTCAGTTTTGATTTTTTCGTAATCAACCAGTTGCTTGCGAAGATCGGAAATATCCTCCTTCAGCTGGATATTTTCCTCATAATTTTCCCGTGCGTCAAAGAAGACGGACAAAAAGTCGGTGATTCCGTTAGAAACCCAAGCAGCCGCTTTCTGTACGGGAACCACCACATACGACAGCATCCGTTCCGGTAGTGTTGCAACGCCGCCTGTAGACGCGGCATATAGCATACCGCCCAAAATGACGGCGACTATAGCCAGAATAATCTTAAAGCGTCTGCTTTTGAAAAATTCCCGCACGCCGTCATCTCCTTCCGGCCTTTCGGCAGCGCTCAATACCGGTTCGAATCATCTTCGCTAAGGACATCGGTGAGGGTATCGATGTTGTCAAGGACCATACCGGCGCCGGTCGCCACGCAGTCCAGAGGATTTTCAGCAATGCGTACGGGCATACCGGTTTCGTCGTGGATCAGCCTGTCGAGGCCCCGAAGCAGCGCGCCGCCGCCGGTCAGTGTAATACCCTGATCGATGATATCGGCGGAAAGTTCCGGCGGAGTTCGCTCCAGAGTCAGCCGGATGGCGTCCAGCACCTGAGCCAGGGGATCTTCCAAAGCGCCCCGGATCTGGTCAGAAGTAATGGTGATATTTTCCGGCAAGCCATTCAAAAGGTTGCGGCCTTTGATTTCCATAGAAAGCTCGCCGTCTTCCAGCGGGCAGGCAGAGCCGATCTCAATTTTAATATTTTCCGCGGTTCTTTCACCGATTAGGAGGTTATACTTTTTCTTGATGAAATTGATAATGGAAGCATCGAATTCATCACCGCCCACACGGACAGATTTAGAAGCGACGATTCCTCCCAGGGAAATCACAGCGACCTCGCTGGTACCGCCGCCGATATCAACGACCATGGAGCCTTGAGGTTCAGCCACCGGCAGACCCGCGCCGATGGCGGCAGCCATAGGCTCCTCAATAATGGAAACCCGTTTCGCACCGGCCTGTTCCGCGGCATCTCTTACAGCCCGGCGCTCCACTGCCGTAACGCCGGAAGGGATACAGATGACAACTCTCGGACGGGAGAAAAAGCCTTTGCCGATCGCTTTATGGATAAATTCCGTCAGCATACTGGTAGTGACGTCAAAATCAGCGATAACGCCGTCTTTCAGCGGACGAACCGTTACAATAGAGCCAGGAGTACGTCCGATCACGTCTTTTGCCTCCTGACCCACACATTTGACTTTATCTGTTTTGGTATCCACGGCGACGACGCTGGGTTCCCGGATAATAATTCCCTTGCCTTTCATGTATACCAGGGTATTGGCAGTACCCAGATCGATTCCGATATCTTTTGAAAACATTGGTCAGCACTTCCTTTTCATGCGGAGTTCCGCAGATTCTGCACCGGCAACAGATGCCATGCCTCTCATTATTATACCCTGCCCTGAAACTTTACACAAGGCATATTTTATGAATTTAAGGATTTCCCGCAAAAATTCGACAATTCTCTGGCGAGACGAGCCAGCGGCAGTCCCACGACATTAAAATAATCTCCATGGATTTCTTTTACCAAAAGGGCACCCTTTCCCTGGATCCCATAAGCGCCGGCCTTGTCGAAAGGTTCACCCGTTGCGAGATACCAGTTGATTTCTTCCTCAGAGAGGGGATAAAATTCCACTTGAGTGGACACATTGAACCGGCGGCATTGTTTTGCGCGAAGCAGCGCCACACCGGTTACGACCCGATGGACTCGTCCAGAGAGGGATTCCAGCATAGAACGCGCTTCCTGCTCACTTTTGGGGATACCGAATATTTCACCATCCGGCGAAACCACCACTGTATCTCCGCCGATGACGATTGCCTCATCGGATATTTCTGGGAGCTTCTGAACAGCACGGGCTTTTCCTTCAGCAAGTGCCAAAACAAGCTCTTCCGGCGGCAGTCCTGATTCATGTTTCAAAGAATCCTCGTCAAAAGAGGACTCCATGGCCTCAAAATTTTCTGTCAATCGGGCCAGCAGTTCCTTTCTTCTTGGGGAGCGGGAAGCCAAAATCAAAGGGGAAAGCGATATTGTCATTTTATGAAGCCTCTTTCCAGGGCATGCCCTCATCAATGGATCCGGGACGCAGTTTTTACATAAAGGATAATTGCGGCAGCGATGCACAGCAGCATGGCGATATTCAGGCTGATATGAAGGGAAATGCTGAACTGCAGCACCGCCAGATCCACGGCAAAGGAGTCAAGGCCGATGGATTCGCCGATGCACAGCCACCGGAGAAAAGAAGTTTTTCCTGCCAGTTCTCCCAGCAGCGTTCCCAAAAGAATTCCGCCTAACAGGTAAAGCAGTAAAAGCAGGGTGCGTTTCATATTTGAGTTCCTCCTTCGGAATCAAAAGTCAGTCCTGTAGAACCAAACCCGCCGGAGCCTCTCTGGGTATCCGGAAGAGTGTCGGTTTCTTCCGGTTCGGGAAGCAGCACAGGCGCTATGACCAGCTGTGCGATCCGATCTCCCGGATGAATCGTAAAAGGCGTTTGGGAGTGATTGGTCATTGCGATCTGGACTTCACCCCGATAATCGCTGTCGATGACGCCGACGCAGTTGGAAAGGGTCACCCCGAATTTGCTGGCGAGTCCGCTGCGGGCATAGACAAACCCGGCGGTCCCCGGCTCTAAGGCAATGGCCAGGCCGGTGGGGACCCGCACCAGCTGGAAAGGCTCAATGGTCAAATCTTCATCCAGACAGGCGCACAGATCGAACCCTGCACTTTCAGCAGTAGCTCGTCGGGGCAAGATAGCGTCGGGATGCAGGCGTTTTATTTTCAAAGTCATAGTATTCCTTTCCGGAGTCATTCGACCCCGCGGTAGAGAAGTCCCCGTGTAAAGGGGGCAGGAGGCTTCTGATGGCTGCGGTAACGGCAGATGATCTCTTCAATTTGTTCCGGCGTTTCGTCCAGGAAGGACAGAATGTAGAAGGAGAAAGCAGTCAACTCTTCCAGCCGATCGGACAGTTCCAGCGGAACGGAATTGTAAAGGAAGCTGACAGAACGGTCATAATCGCATCGAACCGGGAAGGAAATTCCCTTTCTATCCGTCAAAAATCCTTTGCGGCGGCATTTTTCACAGCCGATCCGGGCCTTGACCGGGCAGCTGCGGAAGGACATCAGCGGCAGCCTTCCGTAAACAATTACCCCCAGCGGCATTTCGCTTTGCAGCTTGACGCTGTCGGATAGGGTCATCTCCATGGAGACCGCAGCGGCACTTAGACCTATCTTTTCCGCCGCCAGCAGGCTTTGTGAGTTGGCTAAGTTGAGCCAGGGGCTGCCCAGCAGCTCCATCCCTGCCTCTCTTCCGAGGATAATGTGAGCGGCATTGCTGCACCAAAGTGCCGGAACGCCGTTTTCTTTCAAGGCTTTCAGCTTTTTTGCCAGTTCTTTTTCGCCTGAGAAGGAAAATCGCGGCGGAGCGGCAACAAGCCGCGGCAGGTATTCAGAAAGCGCATCCAGATGGGTTTCCAGCTCCGGAACCGGCAGCAGGATCCGGTCAAAATCTTCCGGCTTGACCGCTGTCAGCTGTGCAGCGGTCTGAAATTCTCCCCAAAACTCCCGTGGAGCCAAGGGCTTTCGCTTTGGCGGCAGCGCCGGGAGCGGATTTTTTACAAAAGTACAAGCTGCAGGTATCCGGGCCGCATCCAGCTTTTCCACAGCCTCTCTTCGGAGTGCGTTAAATCCGGATGCAGGCAAGGAAACATTCCCTTCCGTTTCCACCTTCACAGAATCAAGGTAGTAAGGCGTTCCTCCCAACTTTCCCAGAAACCGTCCCGCCAGGGCTTCGTTTGCCGGAGTGTCAGACTCTCTGGGTGTATCGCCGCTGACTTGAACCGTTTTCCCATCAGCAGTCATCGTCAGGCAGGAGGGACTGTCCGGTTTCAAAGAAAGCTCCATTGCGGCGGGAATACGCGGGACATCCTTCCGAAAGGTTTCCTGTAACTCTTTCAGGACTCCGGAAGCTGCTTCCACATCTTCTTTCCGCCGGAACCCGAACATATCCGGCCCGATTTTTTCGTCGAAATACGCAGACGTAAACCCGCTTCTGGAAAACACCGCCTGCAGCGGGGCCAGGTTCGGGGGTTGGCCTTCCAGAGCCTTTCGGCAGGCAGTCACCGCCGCTGCCACGTATTCCGGACGCTTCATCCTTCCTTCGATTTTAAAGGAATCGATTCCCATCCGAGCCAGTTCCGTAAGCCTTGGAATCAGGCACATATCCTTCAGGGAGAGCACCGCTTCTCCGGCAGGGCCAATTCCCGGTGCGGCCGCAGTAAAGGGAAGACGGCACGGCTGAGCGCACCGTCCGCGATTTCCGCTCTTGCCGCCTAACATGGCGCTTAAATAGCATTGTCCGGAAATGGACATGCAATGCGCTCCGTGAACAAAAACTTCCAGTTCCAGACTGGTAGAGTTCCGGATTTCGGCAATTTCTTTTTTGGAAAGCTCCCGGGCCAGGACAACCCGACAAAATCCCAACTCCTCCGCTAACCGAACCCCCGCCGTGGAGTGGATTGCCATTTGTGTAGAGGCATGGAGCGGCATATTGGGAGCCAGTGTCTTCACAGCGGCAGCAACACCCCAGTCCTGAACGATGAGGGCATCGACTCCGGCATCACAGGCCGCCCGGATGCAGTCTTCCAAAGCATCCAGTTCCCTGTCAAAGGTGAGAATGTTCAGGGCCTGATGGACCTTGACGCCGAATCGGTGAGCATAGGCTACGGCATCAGCCAACTCCTCCGGAGAAAAGTTTCGGGAATCCGCCCGGGCGCTGAAGCTTTTTTGCCCCAGATACACTGCGTCAGCTCCGCAGCGGACAGCGGCTTCCAAAGCCTCTCTCGAGCCTACAGGGGCAAGAATCTCCGGCATCATTTCGGGGAATCCTCCCCGGATTTAGCCGTTTCTCCCCCCACTTTATCCCGGAGATTATAAAGTTCCAGGTCATTTTTCAGATTTTCGTTTTCCCGCTTAAGAAGATTCAGTTCTCTTTTCAGCTGATCTGCCTCGATACGGGCGCTGGCAGCCTCTTCCACATACCCCTTGATCTGGGCCCGGATGTTGTCAACGTCAGAAACAGACTTCATGCTTTCGTCCATCAGTTCCAGTGCCACCATAACTGCGGCAGAGGTCAGGGCAGCGCTTTCATTTTCTTCCAGAAACGTATTGATACGCTTATCCACTTCTTTTGCCAGGGTAATCATATACGAAGGGCTTTCATCGGTCTGCAGGGTATAGGTTTTTCCACAAATGACCACTTTCACACGATTTTGCATGCAGATACCTCCTGTTCCGGTTCTGTACTTCTATTATATTCGATTTTCGCGGTGGTGAAAAGGGTTTTTTACAAGATTTTGTCGATTCCCGTAAAGCCGGAATCGTTTCAGGTGATCCAGGGCATGATAGTGGGAAAAGGGGGCATCCGGATGACAAAAGTTAGGATCCCGCTGCTGGACGAAGCGCGGGGTGCGGCGATTTTATGTATGGTTTTTTATCATCTGCTGTACGACCTGCGGAGCGCAGGCTTGTGGGACGGAGCATTGTTGGAGCTTTCGGCGGTAAAAGCGGCGCGGGATCTGTTTGCCGGCTTTTTCATTGGGACGGCGGGCTGCTGCTGCCATCTTTCCCACGACAATTGGCGCAGGGGAGGCGTCTGCATTTTGGCAGCCGGAGCCGTGTCCCTGGGGGCCGGTGTTGTAGGCCTTTCCATCCGGTTTGGGGTGCTGCATCTAATGGGAAGCTGCATATTGCTGGCGGCACTTTTGAACCCGTACTTCGAAAAGATTCCTTCCGGAGCCGGAATCCTTCTGTCGGTTACTGTTGCGGCCATCACAGCCGGCCTGCCGGACGGGCGATTTCTATGGCTGGAGCTGCCGGAAGAATTAGGCGCGTGCGGGACACTGTATCCGTTAGGGCTGATAGGGGCGGGATTCATTTCGGAAGACTATTACCCGCTGCTGCCCTGGGCGGGCATATTTTTTGCCGGATACTTCCTGTGGAAACAAATCATGGCGAAGGGAATTCCTCCCTTCGCCACGAAAAGCCGAAGCCGTTTTCTTGCGGCCTGCGGCCGGAAAACCCTTCTCATCTATCTTTTGCACCAACCGGTGCTGATGGGACTGCTGTGGCTTTATTCAGCCTTATAAACGTCCCGAAACAGCGCCAGATATCGGGGTGGGATGGCCTTATCTAGATGATAGCGTCCGAAAAACCACTTTTCAAAATCGCAGTTTTTTGCAATGTAATCCAGATAAAGATGGATCGTACTCTCCTCATTATCATTGAGATTTAAAAAATGCTTGATGGATGCAGGCGCATCATGGGTAATGATGAAGTCCACCTTGCCGCGGCAGGCCTTCAAAGAATCCACCCCATGCTGCTGTTCTTCCTCGGAAGGCTGTTCCTCGGCCTGCCACATGGGATTATCAAGGCTCATCTCTCCCGAATCTCCTCCCCCGAAGGCAAAGACCTTTTTGCCGCAGATTTCATACACCTCTCCCCGAAGGAGCTGATACACATTTCCAGAAATCTTCCTTGCCTTACCGCCCCGGTAGGCCACCGTTGGAAATTCCTTTAAAAGTGCGTAATTATCATGACAGCCCTCTACAAAAAGGGTGTCATAACGCCTGCTGCCAATCTTTTTCAGGAGCTTTTGTTCTGCTTTGGAGCCATCCCATACAAAGCCAAAGTCCCCGCATACCATCAGTACGTCGTTGGATTTCAGCTTTTTGATCATAGGATGATTCAGACGGTCAATATCCCCGTGCAGGTCGCCGGTTACATAAATCAAGACAATTCCTCCTGAATTTTGGAGCAGATTCATTGCGGAGCCGAGAGAAACGGCACCCTGATCAGATTTTGAAAATCGGGCCATCGCAGTGGACGGCCCGAATGCAATACAATTACAATACTGCCAGTGCCTGCTGGAGGTCTGCCAGGATATCTTCTTTGTCCTCGATGCCCACGGAGAAGCGGATCAAATCGGGTCCGACGCCGGCGGCAACCAGTTCCTCGTCATTCATCTGGCGATGGGTGGTGCTGGCGGGGTGGAGCACACAGGTTTTGGCATCCGCAACATGGGTGACGATAGAGGCGAGCTTCAGATTCTTCATAAAGAGTTCCGCAGCAGCCCGACCGCCCTGTACACCGAAGGAAACAACACCGCAGCAGCCATCGGGCAGGTATTTCTGGGCCAAAGCATAGTATTTGTTGGAGGGCAGTCCGCAGTAATTGACCCATGCCACCTTGGGATGCTGTTCCAGATACTCTGCGACAGCCTGGGCATTTTCGCAGTGCCGGCGCATTCTCAGATGGAGGCTTTCAAGCCCCAGGTTCAGCAGGTAAGCATTCTGCGGCGCCTGGATGGAGCCGAAATCCCGCATCAATTGAGCAGTCGCTTTGGTAATGTAAGCGCCTTCTAAGCCGAAGCGCTCGGTATAGGTGATGCCGTGATAGCTCTCATCGGGAGTTGTCAGTCCCGGGAACTTGTCCGCATGGGCGTTCCAGTCAAACTTTCCGCTGTCCACGATGCAGCCGCCTACTGCGGAAGCGTGGCCGTCCATGTATTTTGTGGTGGAATGGGTGACGATATCCGCGCCCCATTCAAAGGGCCGGCAGAGGATGGGAGTAGCAAAGGTGTTGTCCACGATCAGCGGGACGCCGTGGGCGTGGGCAGCCTTTGCAAACCGCTCGATGTCGAGGACAGTCAGTGCCGGATTTGCGATGGTTTCTCCGAAAACCGCTTTGGTATTAGGCCGGAAAGCAGCGTTCAGCTCCTCGTCGGAGCAATCCGGGGAAACAAAGGTAAAATCGATCCCCATCCGCATCATGGTATCGGCAAACAGGTTAAAGGTCCCGCCGTAAATGGAGGAGGAGGAGACCACGTGGTCGCCGCAGGAGCAGATATTGAAAATAGCGTAGAAAGACGCTGCCTGTCCGGAGGAGGTCAGCATAGCGGCGGTACCGCCTTCCAGGGCTGCGATGCGGGCTGCGACGGCGTCGTTGGTGGGGTTCTGGAGCCGGGTATAGAAATAGCCGCTTGCTTCCAGGTCAAAGAGTTTCCCCATGTCTTCGCTGGTATCATATTTAAATGTAGTACTTTGAATGATAGGGATCTGCCGGGGCTCGCCGTTTTTGGGAGTATAACCGGCATGCAGGCATTTCGTATCAAGTTTCATATGCTTCACACACTTTCGGCAAGATTTTGATATCAGTATAACACAGATTCCTAAGTGCGGCAAGGGGAACATATAAATTTTCATACTTCTCAATATGAAATTTATGGATGCTTATTTTGATCTGTTTTGCCGTTCCCTAATGATTTCCTGATGGATGTCTTGTGATAGAAACTCCAGTTCTTCGATATATTGTTCTACAAAATCTGGTATCGGCTTATTCTTCCGAACACAAAAAGATATTTGTAGCAAAATCTTTCTGCATATTCGATGAATATAATGAGCTTTTTCAATTAGTTTTTCCATACATCGATCATCTCCCATAAAATATAATTATCCTATATAATCGTACTGACAGTACGATTATACTCCACAATATTCCCTATAATCAAGTCATAAAGTCAAAAATTAAAGTAGGAAAGGAATGTTATGGAGCAGAGAAATCTTGTAGGTAGCAGGATCCGTAAGGCGCGGCTGTCAGAAAAGCCCAAAGCCTCACAAGCGGATATCAGTGCCCGACTTGCAGTGCAGGGCGTGATACTCTCTGCAAATTCCATCGGAAAGATCGAGATGGGTACCCGTCCTGTTACAGATATTCAGCTAATGGCCTTTGCAAAAGCCTTGAAGGTGCCGGTGACCTGGCTGCTGGGATTGGATGAAAAGGAACTGTGACGTTATGGAGCAAAGAAATCTTGTAGGCAGCCGGATAAGGCAGGCTCGTCTTGCTGAGAAGCCAAGGATGACGTTAGCTGACCTCAGCGCCCGGCTGGAAGTCCTGGGAATATCGCTTTCCATCAGTTCCATCGCCAAAATCGAACGTGGGGAGCGCATTGTTACCGATGTTCAGCTGGTTGCGCTGGCAAAAGCTTTAAAAGTTTCCGTGCTGTGGCTTCTCGGGCTGAAAGACCTGTGATGTTGCATGACCTTTTAATAAAAAAGCAGTTTTATGGTACTCCGGCCTGGAAAATTCCCGGAGAGTGCTGAAAAAATACTTGACAAGGTAAACGGAATGTGATATAATTTTTCAGAACAATAAAGCAGGATGTCTTCATCCTCACCCTTCGCTTTCGTGTTAGATGGGTCAATACCGGTTTTAGGGGCACAGGAAGGTGTCCTCGGTTTGGCATGGACGAAGGCGCGTCCATGCTTTTTTGCTGTCCGCGAATGCCGCGGATGTTCATTTGGTTATGTGGGTACGGGAGGTGCTTTACCATTAGCAAAAAAGACTTGCTTATCAACGAGGAGATCCGCGAAAAGGAAGTGCGCGTCGTTGACGCAGATGGCAGCCAGCTGGGCATTATGCCTACCAAACAGGCTTTGGCACTGGCAGTCGATAAGGGCCTGGATCTCGTAGATATCGCGCCCCAGGCAACGCCGAACGTCTGCCGGATTATGGATTTCGGCAAGTATCGTTACGAGCAGGCTAAGCGTGAAAAAGAAGCGAGAAAAAATCAGAAGGTCGTGGATGTCAAAGAGGTGCGGATGTCGATGAATATCGATACCCACGATTTTGAAACCAAGGCAAATCAGGCAATTAAGTTTCTTACCGGCGGCGATAAGGTCAAGGTTTCCGTGCGGTTCCGCGGCCGCGAAATGGCACATACCGACCTGGGCCGGGCACTGCTGGAGCGTTTCAGAGACGCCTGCGCGGAAGTCAGTACTACTGATAAGCCGGCCAAGATGGAAGGCAGAAGTATGGTGCTCTTTCTGCTGCCGAAAAGCAGTAAATAGAGCCGCTCCCCGTCTCTATCCGGGCAATTTTTGTATAATATAAAGGAGGATTTCCGATATGCCGAAGATTAAAACTCACAGCGCTTCGAAAAAGCGCTTTGCCCTCACCAAAAACGGCCTCGTTAAACGGGCAAAAATGAACCGCCGTCACATCCTGACTAAGAAGTCTACCAAACGGAAACGCCAGCTGCGGGGCGCTGCTTACGCTGATAAGACCTGCGTGTCCGCAATCAAAAAGATGATTCCTTACGCATAAGCGTAAAAATGTCAGGAACTTAGAATTTGGAGGTAACAGATTATGGCTCGTGTAAAGGGCGCTATGGCAACCCGTAAGAGAAGAAATAAAGTCCTCAAGCTGGCAAAAGGCTACTGGGGCGGCAAGAGCAAACTCTTTAAAACCGCAAAAGAAGCAGTGATGAAGTCCGGTCAGTATGCATATATCAGCCGGCGTCTGAAAAAACGTGATTTCCGCAAACTGTGGATCACCCGTATCTCCGCCGCCTGCAAAATGAACGGCATCAATTACTCTACCTTTATGAATGGCCTGAAGAAATCCGGCAGCAATCTCAACCGCAAGGTTCTGTCTGAAATCGCTATTCATGACGAAGCAGCTTTCACCGCTCTGGTGGAGCAGGCTAAAAAAGCGTTATAAGCATTTTTCACGCCCCTGGTTCGATACCCGGGGCGTTTGCTGTATTATGTCTCTGAGAGGAAGTCCGCTGTACCGGCGGGCAGGCGTATTTATGGAACGAATCGAATCAAAGGATAATATCAGAGTCAAGGAATATGCAAAGCTGGCCCTTTCGCGGAAATTTCGGGACGAAACAGGACGCTTTGTGCTGGAAGGGGAAAAGCTATTTCAGGAAGCGCTGCGGTCGGGTGTGGAAGTGGAGAGAGTGTTTGTGACCGGAAAATTCCGGGAAGCGCACCCCGATTTGGAGCAGGACTTTGTGCGGATGGCAGCCTTTGAAATCGCCGGAGGGGCAGCGGAGCGGCTGGCACAGTCTAAGACCCCGCAAGGACTGTATGCAGTGTGTAAAAAACTTGACAAACCGGAAAACCTTGATAAAATAGACTGTAACGGGAGATATATCGGGCTTTGGGATCTGCAGGACCCCGGAAATGTGGGAACAATTCTGCGGGGGGCAGATGCTATGGGCCTTTCCGGAGTGGTAGTCAGTGAAAATTGCTGCGATCTGTATAATTTGAAGACGATCCGTGCAGCTATGGGCTCCCTGTTCCGAATCCCGGTGCTGCGCGTGAATATGGAACGCTTTTTGAAGGAGAGCGGACTGCGCTCCTATGCGGCTGTAGTGGACTCCGATGCGCCGCCAGTGGGAACAGCGGATTTTAAAGGCGTGGTTGTAGTCATCGGCAATGAAGGAAATGGTTTGACAAAAGCGCAGGCAGCTGCCTGCAGCGGGAGAATCACGATCCCCATGCGCGGAAATGCAGAATCTTTAAACGCGGCAATGGCCGCTACAATCCTGATGTGGGAAATGTCAGGGAAAGGAGTGAGATGAGTGAAACGGATTGAAAGTTTTCAGGTAAATCATAATAAACTGAAAAAGGGACTTTATATATCCCGGGTGGATGGAGATGCCGTTACCTATGACTTGCGGATGGCAATTCCAAACAGCGGGGTCTATCTGGAAAATGACGGGATCCATACATTTGAACATCTTTTTGCGACGTATGTTCGGAATTCCGCCGTTGCGGATTCGGTGATCTATGTGGGCCCCATGGGGTGCAGAACCGGCTTTTATTTTATTGTGAGGGACAGCATTTCACCGGCTGAAGTGATCTCACTGCTGCGGGAAACGATGAATTTTATTGCGGAATACCAGGGGGAGATTCCCGGGGCCTCGGCGATAGAATGTGGGAATTATCGGGAACATAACCTGGAAAAAGCAAGAGCCTACGCTGCGGATATGGCCGCGGTGCTGGCAGATTGGACCCCGGAGCGGATGCAGTACGAGAAATAGTGCCTGTTTTCAGGGGGAAATGAAATGGGAGAAAATCTGGTATACTGGGTGTGGCTGTCACAGTGCTTTTCGTATGGGAACGGAAGGCTGGGGAAACTGCTGGAAACGCTGGACGATGCAAAAGCATTTTTCCAGGGGGGACCGGAACTGTGGAGAAAAAGCGGGCTTTTTTCCGCACAGGATCTGCGGCGGATGGAGAAAACCTCTCTGGATCGCGCGGCGGTGATTCTGGAGGAGTGCCAAAAACAGGATATTCGCGTCATAAGCTGGCTGGATGAGGAATACCCTCGGCTGCTGCGGGAGATCTACGCGCCGCCGGCTGTGCTTTATGTGAAGGGAAGCTTGGCAGGCCTCGATCAGGCGCTGACAATTACAGCGGTAGGTACCCGGGAAGCAATTGGATATACCCGAGGGGTAACAGGAAATTTGTGTTACCAGCTGGCGCAGACAGGCGTTGTAATTATCAGCGGCTGCGCACAGGGAATTGACGAATATGCCCATCGCGGGACCTTGAAGGCAGGTGGCCGTACCATTGCGGTGTTGGGCTGCGGGGTGGATGTCAATTATCCGGCCGCTAACCGGGAACTGAAAGAAAAAATTCTGCTTTCGGGAGGCGCCCTGGTCAGCGAGCTGCCTCCGGGAACCAAACCGGACGGCCGGTATTTTCCGACCAGAAACCGGTTGCTGGCAGGATTGGGAATGGGTGTTTTGGTAACCCATGCGCCTACCCGGAGCGGATCTTTGATTACAGCGGAGTTGGCATTGGAGCAGGGAAAGGAAATTTTTTGCCTTCCGCCATATAATATTTATGATGCCAGCTGTACGGGAGTCGTGCCGCTTTTAAAAGAAGGCGCCAAACCGGTATACTCAGTTTACAGCATATTGGAAGAATACTACCCGCTTTATGCGGACAGGATAAATCTGGCTGCCCTGCCCGGAGAATCATCCGGAGCGGCCAGCCAAAAGGTGGCAGACCGACCTGGGTATCATCATCGGGAATCTGCTGCCCAGGAAACAGTATCGGCAGTCGTGCAGCCGCCGGCCCGGCTGAATGCGTTTCAGCGGCAGGTATATGATGTTCTGACCGGGGAACCACGGCCTGTGGATGAAATTATAGATGAAGCCGGACTGCGGCCGGATCAGGCGTTGGCTACCCTCAGTGAACTGGAAATGATGGGATTGGCAGCAGCACATCCGGGACGGCGTTACAGCCGGATGCCGTAGCAGAGTGAGATAATTCAGTACCGTTGTGAATGAAAACGGCGGACGAGGAGGAAGAGAATGGCAAATCTTGTCATCGTGGAGTCGCCCACCAAGACAAAGAGCATTAAAAAATACCTGGGAAAGAATTATAAGGTCGTGGCGTCAAAAGGACATGTCCGTGACTTGCCAAAATCTACCCTGGGTGTGGATGTGGACCATGGATTTACGCCGAAATATCTGAATATCAAAAAACAGGCGGAAATTATCAAAATGCTGAAGGCTGAGGCCAAAGGAAAAGATAAGATCTACCTGGCAACTGACCCCGATCGGGAAGGAGAAGCGATTTCCTGGCATCTGGCCAATATCCTGAAGCTGGATTTGAATCAGGTCAACCGGGTCACTTTCAGTGAAATCACTAAGAGCGGTATCAAGGAAGGTATGGCTCATCCCAGGAAGATCGATATGGATTTGGTCAACGCACAGCAGGCCAGACGGATCCTGGACCGGATTGTGGGATACAAAATCAGCCCCTTCCTGTGGAAAAAGGTACAGCCCGGCCTGAGTGCCGGACGGGTTCAATCAGTGGCAGTGCGGATCATCGTGGACAGAGAAAATGAGATCCGGGCATTCGTGCCGGAAGAATACTGGACCATCGATGCTAAATTGCTGGCGGCCAGTTCCAAAAAGGCCTTTCCTGCCAAATTTTACGGCAGAGACGGCAAAAAAATGGAGCTGAAAAATGAGGAAGAGGCACAGGCAGTCTTGTCAGCCGTGAAGGAAGCACAATTTACAGTGGCTTCCGTGAAAAAAGGTGTCCGGAAAAAATCCCCGGCGCCGCCTTTTACCACGTCTACCCTGCAGCAGGAAGCTTCCCGGAAGCTGGGTTTCCGTTCCCAGCGCACGATGACAACGGCTCAGGAACTTTACGAAGGCGTTGATCTTCCGAAACTGGGTGCAGTGGGCTTGATTACCTATATGCGTACCGACTCCCTGCGGATTTCAGACGAGGCGCGGAATGCTGCGTCAGCCTACATCCAGGAAAAGTACGGAGAAAAGTATCTTCCCGAAAGCCCCAGGGTCTATAAAACCAAAAACAGCGCCCAAGACGCTCACGAAGCCATCCGCCCCACCATGCCCGACCTTACTCCTGAGGCCGCAAAGGAAAGTCTGACGGCAGATCAGTATAAGCTCTATAAGCTGATCTGGTGTCGGTTCATCGCCAGCCAGATGGCAAACGCGGAGTACGATACGGTTTCCGCGGATATCGACGCGGCGGGATATACCTTTAAGGCCAGCGGTTTTTCCGTGCGCTTTGACGGATTTACTGTCCTGTATGAAGAGGGCCGCGACGATGCGGAGGAAAAAGAAGGAGTGCTTCCGCCGTTGGCAGTCGGAGACCCGCTGAAAACGCAAAGTGTCGACAGCAGCCAGCACTTTACCCAGCCGCCGCCACGATTTACAGAAGCATCTCTGATTAAATTTTTGGAGGAAAACGGCATCGGACGGCCTTCAACCTATGCCCCCACTATTTCGACGATTCTCAAGCGCAAATATGTGGAGCTGGAAAACAAACAGCTGAAGCCCACTCAACTGGGAGAAATTACCACTCAATTGATGGAAGACCATTTCGCGTCGATTGTGGACGAAAAATTCACTGCCCAGATGGAAGACGATTTGGATAAGGTGGAAGAAGGGGAAAAGTCCTGGGTCGAGGTATTGGAAGAATTCTACAAGGATTTCTCCAAAACCATGGAAAAGGCCGAAGAGGATATGAAGGATGTCCGGATGAAGATCCCGGACGAGGAAACGGATATCGTCTGTGAGAAATGCGGCCGGAATATGGTGATCAAAACAGGACGCTATGGAAAATTTCTGGCCTGTCCCGGATTCCCGGAATGCCGCAACACCAAACGGATTGCGGTGGAAATGCCAGGAGAGTGCCCGTTGTGCGGCGGGAAAATTTTGGAGAAAAAGTCAAAGAAGGGAAAAGTTTTCTATGGCTGCGAGCATAATCCGACCTGCTCGTTCCTGTCATGGGATCCTCCCATCGATGAAAAATGTCCGAAATGCGGCAAAACCCTGCTGAAAAAGTCCGGCCGGGGTGCAAGAATCCATTGTTCCAATCCGGAATGTGACTACCAGCGGCCGGTAGATAAGGAAAAGGAAGAATGAGTCAGCAGAAGGTTACTGTAATCGGGGGCGGTCTTGCCGGCTGTGAGGCCGCCCATATCTTGGCACAATACGGGCTGGAAGTGGAACTGATCGAGCAGAAGCCGAAAGCCTATTCCCCGGCGCACAAGTACCCGGGGTTAGCGGAGTTGGTCTGTTCCAATTCCTTGAAGGCGTCCCGGCTGGATTCGGCGTCGGGAATGCTCAAAGAGGAAATGAGAATTTTGGGCTCCCTGATTTTGCCCTGCGCCGAAGCCTCTGCAGTGGCGGCAGGAGGTGCCCTGGCTGTCAACCGGGAGGAGTTTTCAGACCGGGTGACAGAGGCAATCCGGCAGAACCCGCGGATTCATATCCGGGAAGAACAGGCAGTTTCCGTAGGGGAAGGACCCGTCATTGTGGCGACAGGTCCTTTGACCAGCGGTCCATTGGCGGAGGAAATCGTCAGGCTGACCGGGGAGAAGGGACTTAGCTTTTTCGATGCCGCAGCACCCATTGTGGATGCGGCTACCATCGACCGGTCCATCGTGTTTGCGGCATCTCGATATGGGCGGGGGGAGGACGACTACCTCAACTGTCCTATGAACAAGGAAGAATACGAGGCCTTTTATGAGGCGCTGACCTCGGCGGAAAGCGTGGAACTCCATGATTTTGAAAAGGCCGATTTTAAAGTATATGAAGGCTGCATGCCGGTGGAGATTATGGCCCGGCGGGGGCCGGATACCATTCGCTTCGGCCCGCTGAAGCCGGTGGGGCTCAGAGATCCCAGAACAGGACATCGGCCCTGGGCAGTGGTGCAGCTTCGCAAGGAGAACAACGAGGGTACCCTTTACAATTTGGTAGGGTTTCAGACGAACCTGAAGTGGGGAGAACAGAAACGGGTATTCTCCATGATCCCAGGGCTTCAAAACGCGGAATTTGTCCGGTATGGCGTCATGCACCGGAATACTTTCTTGGATTCTCCGCGGCTGCTGGACCGGGAATTCCGTCTCAAAAGCCGGCCCCATATCCGGTTCGCAGGCCAGATGACCGGCGTGGAAGGATATGTGGAGTCTGCTGCCAGTGGGCTGCTGGCTGGACATTATCTGGCTCGGGAACTGCTGGGGCTGCCGCCGCTGATTTTGCCGGAGGGAACTATGCTGAAGGCGCTGACCGATCATGTCTGCACCGAAACGGCGGATTTCCAGCCCATGGGAGCCAATATGGGAATTTTGCCGGCCCTGGATGAACCTGTCCGGGACAAGCGGCTCCGGTATCTGGCCTTGGCAGAACGGGGTGTGCAGGCTTTAAAAGCCGAAGTTGCACGATTGGAAACAATGGAAAGAGCGTAAATAAATCAGCTGTTTTATGGCTGCTTATAAAGGAGTGTGGCGGAATGAAGATCGCAGTAGATGGGTTCGGCGGCGATAACGCGCCGTTGGCAGTGCTGCAGGGATGCGCGCTGGCTGTGGAAGAGTATGGCGCAGAACTGATTGTCACCGGTGATGAGCAGAAATTGCGGCAGACCGCATCTGAAAACGGGATTTCTTTAAAAGGTATTGAGATTGTTCATGCTCCCGGGATTATCACTATGGAAGATGACCCCTCTTCTATTCTGAAGGAGAAAGCGGACTGCTCTATGGCAGCGGCATTCCGCCTGGTACAGGAAGGAAAAGCAGATGCCTTTGTCAGCGGCGGTTCTACCGGAGCCATTGTAGTAGGTGCAACGTTCCTGCTGAAACGAATCAAAGGCGTAAAACGAGCCGGCCTGGCTACCGTGATCCCCACCATTAACGGATGCTATCTGCTGATGGACGCTGGCGCCAACATCGAGTGCAAGCCCGAGGCTCTTTGCCAGTTTGGGGTCATGGGAAGCCTTTACATGCAGAAGGTACAGGAAGTGGAAAATCCCAAAGTGGGCCTGGTGAACATCGGCTCTGAGGAAACAAAAGGCGGCGAAAATCAAATTGCGGCCCTCGAACTTCTGAAAAAGGCTCCAATTAATTTTACCGGCAACGTGGAAGCCCGGGAAATCCCTGCGGGAGCGGTGGATGTCGCGGTTGCCGACGGCTTTACCGGAAATGTCATCTTGAAGCTGACAGAAGGGTTAGGTTCCATGTTTGCCAAAAAGGTAAAGGGAATGTTTACCGGGGTTTCGGGAACCGTTGCCGGAGCGTTGGTCATGCCGAAAATCAAGGCATTTAAGAAGGCAATGGATTATACCGAATACGGCGGTGCGCCCCTTTTGGGGATTACCAGGCCTGTTATCAAGGCTCACGGAAGTTCCAATGCCAAGGCCATCAAAAATGCCATCCGGCAGGCGCGGAATTTCACGAAGTCTAATTTGACCGGTGAAATCGAGCAGGCAATTCAGTCAATGAAACCATCGACTCCTGAGTCGTAATAGAGCGGCGTCAGCTGGGGAAGGGAAACTTCCCCGGCTTGTGTCGAATATAGGAAAATTTGTAAACAATTTGTATAAATTGGCTGAGATTATACGCAAGCGGCCTTTGATGCTTCTGGAAAAGACTTTTCCCGGGGCATGAGAGGCAGCCTGAGAAAGGATTGGAATTATGGTACCGGAAAAACAGGAAATTCTGCAGCAGGCAATCGGTTATACGTTCCGAAATCCGCAGCTGCTGGAACAGGCACTGACCCATTCTTCTTTTGCTAACGAGGGCAAAAAACACGGGCATAATAATGAGCGGCTGGAATTTTTAGGGGATTCCGTGCTGTCGGTGATCGTAGCCAGGTATTTGTTTTTGACGTACCGGGACCTGCCGGAGGGAGAACTGACAAAATTGCGCGCCAGCCTGGTGTGCGAAAAGGCATTGGACGAGTTTGCGGCCCAAATCAGCTTGGGAAACTATCTGCGGTTAGGCCGCGGGGAGGAAATGACCGGCGGCCGGGAACGGCCTTCTATTTTGGCAGATGCGTTTGAAGCAGTCATCGCGGCGATTTATTTAGACGGCGGATATGAGGCAGCACAGAAGTTTGTGTTGGGCTTTATTCCGAAAGATTTGGACGTACACAAGCCCAATAAACTTTCGGATTATAAAACCGCTCTGCAGGAGATTATTCAGCAGAATCGGGAGGAGCGAATCGAATACGTTCTGGTGGATGAGCATGGTCCGGATCATGCCAAAGTCTTTACGGCAGAGGTGCTTTTGAATTCCAACGTTATCGGAACCGGTACCGGCAGCTCCAAAAAGCAGGCTGAACAGAATGCTGCCCACGAAGCCCTCCTGCTGATGGGGTATCACGACGAAGCATGACGCACGGAAATATCGCGATTTTTATCCCCCATATGGGGTGTCCTCATGCCTGCTCCTTCTGCGACCAGAGGAGTATTTCCGGCACGCCTCAGCCGGTGACGCCGGAAGACGCCGCAGCCTTGTTGGAGGAAGCATTCCGCAAAGAGCCGGATCCTGCTCATACGGAGATTGCCTTTTTTGGCGGGAGTTTTACCTGTTTGCCGGAGACGGAGATAGAAGCGTTCCTAAAAGTTGCTTTTCCGTATGTAAAGGAGAAGGCCTGTACAGGGATTCGGGTTTCTACCCGGCCGGACGGGCTCTCACCAAGGGTACTGGAACTGCTGAAGCAGTATGGTGTCACGGCGGTTGAGTTAGGCGCTCAAAGCATGGATGATGCGGTACTGAGGCTTAATCGCCGTGGGCATACGGCCGAAGATGTCCGGAAAGCGTGCGCTGCTGTCCGGGCAGAGTTTTCTTTGGGTCTGCAGGTGATGGCAGGGCTGCCCGGGGAGAATCGGAAGAGCTTTGACCGTACTATGGGGGAAGTTTGCAACCTGAAACCGGATACGCTGCGGATCTATCCGACAGTGGTATTGCGGGGAACAGATCTGGAACGAATGACAAGGGAAAACCTTTACGCTCCTTTGACCGTGGAAGAAGCCGTTGAATGGGTGGCTCCCTGGATACCTCGGTTGGAGCAGACTAGAATCAAGGTGATTCGGGTCGGATTACATGCTTCCAGGAGCGTCGAAGAGCGGCTGATCGGCGGCGCTTATCACCCGGCGTTCCGGGAGCTGTGCGATGGGTGGCTCTATCGCAGGCTGATGAAGCAGGAACTGGAAAAATGCCCTCCGGGAGCGGCCGTGACGTTTCTGGTGTCACCCCGAGAGCTTTCCAAAGCGGCCGGGCAGAAGCGGGCAAATTTAGTCTGGGCCGCCGAGAACGGGTATCAGGTAAAACTGCAGCCGGATCCGACAATTCAGCCCGGAACCCTTCAATTTTTGTTATAAATTCGACAAAAAATACTACTTGTATCAATTTTATCGTGAAAGGATGAAACCATGTTCTTAAAATCGTTGGAAATGCAGGGCTTCAAGTCCTTTCCCGACAAAACCGTAATCAATTTTCATAAAGGCCTGACCGCTGTGGTAGGTCCCAACGGCAGCGGAAAGAGCAATCTTTCCGACGCCATGCGCTGGGTGCTGGGGGAGCAGTCTACCAAAACCCTCCGGGGTGACAAGATGGAGGACGTGATCTTTTTGGGGACAGCCTCCCGGAAACCTCAGGGCTTTGCGGCAGTTTCTCTGACCTTTGACAACAGCGACCGGGCTCTCCCTGCGGACGCTGACGAGGTGACCATTACACGGCGGTACTATCGTTCCGGAGAAAGTGAGTATATCATCAATGGGAACCCGGTCCGGCTGCGGGATATCAATGAGATGTTTATGGACACCGGCCTGGGACGGGACGGCTATTCCATGATCGGGCAGGGCAAGATCGCTGAGATCATCAGCGCAAAGTCCGGGGAGCGCCGGGAAATTTTCGAGGAAGCGGCCGGAATCTCCAAGTATCGTTACCGGAAGGCAGAAGCGGAACGGCGGCTGTCGGCGGCACAGGAAAACCTGACCCGCCTTTACGATATCCTCTCCGAATTGGAAGGCCGGGTGGAACCACTGCGGGTCCAGTCGGAAAAGGCGAAGGAATTTTTGGAACTGTCGGAGCGGAAGAAAATTTTGGAGGTTTCTTTGTGGCTGCTGACATTGGAAAAATATCAGGCGGCGCTGCGGGAACAGGAGCAGAAATTCCTCATCGCTAAGGGAGAGGACGAGCATCTTGCCCGGGAGATCGGGAAAATCGAGGAGCAAATTCAGGAAGTCTATCAGCGGATGCAGTCTTGCCTGACCCAAAGCGAGGAGTGCCAACGAATCAAACAAAATCTGCAAACCCGGACCGGCGACCTGAAAAGTGAAATTGCGGTGCGGGAAAATGATTTGCAGCATAATGCGGATACCCTGAAGCGTCTGGAAGGGGAGTTGGCAGCACTGGATGCTTCTGCCGCCAAGCGGGAAGAGGAAGCCGCTGCAAAGGAGACGGAAAAGCGTTCCCTGGAAGATGCCGCAGAAGCCCTTCACCGTGAAACGGAAGAGAGACAGCAGGAGCTGTTGGCTCTTTCGGAAGAGCAGAGCAGCCAGAGCGGGAAGTTGGAAGAGGCTTCCGCTGAGGTAAACCGTATCGCGCTGGAAATTTCCCGGCAGAATATGCTGATCCTGACCCGGGAAAATGCTGCGGAAGAGGAAAAAAGCCGCCTGTCCGCTATGGAAAATGAACTGGGGACGCTGAAAAACAATCTGGAATCCGCTCAGGAAACCTTGGAGGAGATCGAAGGGCTTTTAAAGGAAATTGCCGATAAAAAAGCGTCGCTGGAAAATTCCAGGCAAGGGTATGAATTGAAACTGGCCTCCCGGCGGCAGAAGCAGGCGGAACTTACATCCGAACAGCAGAAACTGGATTTGGCTGTTAAGGAGAAGCTTCAGCGGGCAAAGCTGTTGACCGATCTGGAGCAGAATATGGAAGGCTTTGCCTATAGCGTCAAGGCCGTGATGCGGGCAGCCGGAAGCGGTGCTTTGCGGGGCGTGTTTGGAACTGTCACCCAGATTCTGAACGTTAAGCCGGAATACGCCATGGCGGTGGAGACCGCTTTGGGCGGAGCGCTGCAGAATATCGTAGTGGAGAATGAAGCTGCCGCCAAGGCGGGAATCCGGCTGTTGTCGGAGCAGAAGGCCGGACGTGCTACCTTTTTGCCGCTGACATCGGTGCGGGGAAACGTCCTCAATGAGCCAGGGCTGGAAAAATACGCCGGCTTTGTGGCAGTTGCTTCGGAATTGGTGGAGGCTGATCCTAAATACAAGGAAATCATTCATTTCTTGCTGGGACGGATTGCGGTCGTTGAAGACTTGGATACCGCGATCCTGATTTCCCGGAAATACGGGTATAAATTCCGTATCGTGACTTTGGACGGCCAGCAGGTCAATGTGGGCGGAAGCTTTACCGGCGGTTCCGCGGCTAAAAACGCCGGAATCCTCAGCCGGAAAAATGAAGCGTCTGCCTTGCGAGCCGAGGCGGAAAAACTGAAGGCCCAGAAAGCAGAGCTGGATGCCAAAGCGGCTGCCCTGGGGAAGGAAATTGCCACTCTTTCAGCATATGTCGAGGGAATCCGATCGGAGCAGATCACTGCCAATGAAGACCAGATCCGATTTGAAGGCGATCGGGAACGGTATCGCCAAAGCAAAGAGCAGCTGTCCGTCCGACAGACGGAATTGACCCGTCAGAAATCCCAAAGTGCAGGGAAAATTGAGGCCGCCCGCAAAGAGGCGGAAGCTGCCCGGGAGGCTCTTCAGCAGTTGGAAACGGACAGCCGGGAAGCGCAGGATAGATTGACAGCCGTTCAGGGCAGCCGGGACACCCTTTCCGGCCGCCGGGAACAGCTGATGGAAGAAATTTCCGACTTGGCCCGTCAGGAGATCGAGAATCGGAAGGATTTGGAAAACCTGACCCGTCAAATCTCAGAGCTGCGGGACGCCGCTGCAGCCGGCGGAGAAAGCCGGAGCCGTCTGGAGGAAGAACGGGCCAGCGTTTTGGAGCGGGACCGGCAGCTGCACGCCGCCATTGAGTCGTTGAAAAGAGAAAGCGGCGAGACTGCAGACAGAATCGGCGAATATGAGGAGAAAAGCAGGAAGCTGATCGCCCGCCGCCAGGAGCTGGAGGGGGAAACGACCCGGCTGCGGCAGCAGGAAAAGGAAATTTCCGCCCGTAAGGAGCTGACGGCCGGGGAACTGGCGCGTTTGGATGAACAGAAGCTCTCCGCACAGCGGGATTACGACCAGATCATTATGCGGCTGCAGGACGAGTATCAGCTGACCCGAAGCGAAGCGGTGCAAATTGCGGTGCCGGTAGATGACCGGGAGAAATCCCAGCGGGAACTGGCCGGGCTGAAGAACCGGATCCGGGGCTTAGGCAGTGTCAATGTGGGTGCAATCGAGGAATATAAGGAAGTTTCTGAACGGTACGAATTTTTAAAGGCCCAGGTGGAGGATGCCGCTAACTCCAAAGCCGAACTGGAAAAGCTCATCCGAAATCTCACCTCTGATATGGAGCGGATGTTCCGGGAAAGCTTTGACGCTATCAACCGGAATTTCGGGAAAATCTTTACCGAGCTTTTCGGCGGCGGAACGGCGAGCCTGACTCTCAGTGATCCGGAAGATGTTTTAAACTGCGGCATCGAGATCAGCGTCCAGCCCCCCGGGAAGATTATCAAGAGCCTCAGCGCCCTGTCCGGCGGCGAACAGTCCTTGGTGGCCAGCGCCATCTATTTTGCCATTTTGAAGGTCCGGCCGGCTCCGTTCTGCGTTTTGGACGAGATCGAAGCGGCTCTGGACGACGTCAACGTAGTAAAATATGCAAATTACCTGAGAATGATGAGCGATAATACCCAATTTATCCTCATTACCCATCGCCGGGGCACCATGGAGGAAGCGGACGTTTTGTATGGTGTCACCATGCAGGAGCGGGGGGTTTCGAAGCTGTTGGAGTTGAAAGTCAGTGAAATCGCCGCCAAAATGGGCAATTTAGAATCAGAACCGCCTCAGGAATAAGGAGAATGTGCAGTGGGATTTTTTGATAAAATCAAAGAAGGACTTAAAAAGACAAAAGAATCCATGATGAAACAGGTGGAGGGAGTCATTCATTCCTTCACTAAAGTGGACGAGGATTTTCTGGAGGAGTTGGAGGAAATTCTCATCATGTCGGATATGGGCGCGGCTACCGCTTCGGAGATCTGCGGACAGCTGCGAAAGAAAATCAAGGAAACCGGCATCAACGACACTTCCGCTGTCAAGGGAATGCTCAAAGAAATCATCGCGGATATGCTGCGGGAAGAAGAACCCATGAAGCTGTCCACCAGCCCGTCCATTATTTTTGTGATCGGAGTCAATGGGGCCGGCAAGACGACTACTATCGGCAAGCTGGCAGCGGGTTTCAAGGCCCAGGGCAAACGGGTGTTGGTGGGAGCTGCGGATACGTTCCGGGCAGCCGCCATTGAGCAGCTGGAAATCTGGACCCAGAGAAGCGGTGTCGAGATCGTAAAGCATAAGGAAGGGGCAGATCCTGCCGCAGTGGTTTACGACTCTATCGAAGCAGCCAAAGCACGGCATGCGGATATCCTGCTGATTGACACGGCCGGACGGCTGCACAATAAAAAGAACCTGATGGACGAATTGGGAAAAATGTACCGGATCGTCAGCCAGAAGGCGGAAGGCTGTGACGTGGAAACTCTGCTGGTGCTGGATGCTACTACTGGTCAGAACGCGGTAAATCAGGCAGAACAGTTTATGCAGGCTGCCAACATCACAGGTATTGTGCTGACGAAGCTGGACGGTACCGCAAAAGGCGGAATCGTGGTCTCCATTAAGAATCAGCTGGGGCTGCCGGTACGATATGTGGGGGTCGGCGAGAAGATCGACGATTTGCAGGAGTTCGTGCCGGAGGATTTTGTGGAAGCATTGTTTGAATGACCTGAAGGAGTATAAATTTATGGCAAAAACGAAAGTCCTGAAAGTTGCGGGGATCATTTCCGCCGTGCTGGCCGTTATCTGGGCAGCGCTTGCCTGGGGGCCGCGGCTGCTGCTCTTTTTCATGGGTCATTTTCGGGGTATGGCAGCCTCTTCCATTGGCATCATCGGCGGAGCAGATGGCCCTACGGCCGTCGTTGTAGCGTCATCGAAAGTATCAGAAGCCGTTTTTTGGGTGACAATGGTCATGCCGGTTCTTCTGGCGGCTGTATCGGTGATATGTCTTGTTTGGCGGAAAAAGCTTTTGAAATAAAGGAGAATCATAAATATGGAAATCATCATCGCTACCGGAAACGCCGGTAAGGTGCGGGAGTTCAAACGGATGCTGGAACCGCTGGGGTACCAGGTATTCTCCCAAAAGGAAAAGGGAATTGTGACAGATGTTGAGGAAACCGGGACGACTTTTGCGGAAAACGCCATGCTGAAAGCACGCGCGGTTTGGGAGGCGGCTCATATGCCGGTGATTGCGGACGATTCCGGACTGTGCGTCGACGCGCTGGATGGACGCCCCGGAGTGTACTCCGCCCGGTATGCCGGGGAGGGCGCTTCCGATGCCGACCGGGTTAAAAAGCTGCTGGAGGAGCTGGACGGTGTAGAAAATCGTGCAGCACATTTCGTTTCCGCAATCGCATATATAGATGAAACCGGGGAAGAACGGGTTTTTGAGGGAATCTGCGAAGGAACGATTACCCTGGAGCCGCGGGGGGAAGACGGCTTCGGCTATGACCCGATTTTCAAGGCCGGCGCTAAGACCTTCGCGGAGATGACAGCGGAAGAAAAGGACGCTGTCAGCCATCGGGGAAAGGCAAACCGTCTCCTGGAAGAACATATCCGCGGGGAATTCTGAACCGCGAAAACGTATGGAAATGTAAATATCATTGTAAACAGAAAGGAAATAAGTACTATGCTAAGCAGCAAACAACGGGCAAAGCTCCGTTCTTTGGCAAACTCATTGGAAACAATTCTGCAGATCGGAAAAGGCGGTATCAATGAGAATACTTTAAAACAGGTGGATGATGCGTTGACTGCCCGGGAACTGATTAAGATCCGGGTGCTGGAAAACAGCATCTATACCGCCAAGGAGGCTGCAGCCGAAATCGCAGGAGCTGTAGGCTGTGAAGTCGTGCAGATTTTAGGCACCCGAATCACGCTGTATCGGGAAAATCCCGAAAAGCCTGTGATTCAGCTTGAAGATTGAGGGGGAAGAAGGCAACCATGGCGCGGACCGGTATTTTCGGCGGAACTTTTAACCCGATTCATAACGGGCATCTGCACCTGCTGCAGGAGGCGGAAAAGTCTTTGGGACTGGATCGGATTTTGGTAATCCCCGCCAATATACCGCCCCATAAACGGGCAGTAGACCTGGCACCGGGAGCAGATCGCCTGGAAATGGCGCGTCTGGCCGTTATGGGAATGGATCGGGTATTTGTCAGCGATATCGAACTGAAAGCCAAAGGAAAAAGCTATACGGTTCTGACACTGAAAAAGCTGCATGCGCTTTTTCCAGGCGATGATTTCGTGCTGCTGATAGGCGCTGATATGCTGTTTTCTTTTGACCAATGGTACCATTGGCAGGAAATCCTCAGTTTGGCAAACTTGGCGGCATTTGCCAGAGATTTCGGTGAGGAAGCCGAATTGAACCGAAAAGCGGCTTCTTTTCCTGAAAAAACTCATGTCATACGGGTAAAACCGCTGCCGCTGTCATCAACCGAGGTCCGGGAACGGCTTCGGGAAGGTAAGGATATTTCAGATATGGTGCCGGAAGAGGTGTTAAAATATATTGTCCGGCGAGGACTGTATCATAGATGATAGGAAAAAGAATAACATCGGAGGCTTTCTAAGATGACAACGCGATATCCGGAATACCAAACGCTTGTGCAGCAGCGGCTGTCTCCCAAACGTTTTCGGCATTCTGTGAATGTAATGGAACGGGCAGTATATTTGGCCCGAATTTTGGGCGCGGATCCGGGATTGGCAGAATTGGCAGGACTTCTCCATGATGTGGAAAAGAATACGGAGCCTAAATTGCTGTTGCAAAAGCTCAGAAATTCTGATATACTTTTCTCGGATGCAGATGCGCTGCTGCCGCAGCTTTGGCATGCGCCGGCAGGAATGCTGTTTGTCAGGGACCGACTTGGGATCCGTGATCCGGATGTGCTGAACGCGATCCGGTATCATACAACGGGAAGAAAGAACATGTCTCCGTTGGAGAAAACCGTCTATCTGGCAGATCTCACTTCGGCAGACCGGGACTTTCCGGATGTGGAACTGGTAAGGAAAATGTCTGAGACGGATCCGGATGGCGCAATCGTGTATTCCCTGCAGTTCATTTTAGGGGAGATGCTGTCGCAGGGAAAAATCTTGCATCCGGATTCGTTGGAATGTTACAATCAGATCACCGCTGCGCGGACGCCTATCCCCCAGATGTGACAGCGGATGGAAAGGTTTCAGGGTAGATACTATGGCAAATCAGAAGAAGCCGGCAGGGAAAAAGCCGGGAAAGAAAAAAAGGCTCCGCACAGGGGATAAAATATTGCTGACGCTTTCAGTGATCCTGATCGGTGTATCGTTGGGTATTATCGGCTATGTGTCTCTGCTGAATTGGGCACCCTTGCCGGAAATCGATGATGAGGGAAACGTCGCCAGTATCAGCGATGATTATAAAACGGAAGAAGAGAATCAGAAAAAGGTAGTCAACTTTCTGGTAACGGGAATTGACTATGCGGAAGGTACTGGCCGTGCTAAATTGACAGATGTCATTATGGTAGTCAGTTACAACTTGGAATCGCAAAGTATTAATGTCCTTCAGATTCCGCGGGATACCTACATCGGCAGCGAATACCCTACGGGAAAGATCAATGCCGTTTATGGAAACGCTAATGCCGGAGGAATCGAAAATGTGGCAAGGGTAATTTATGACCGGTTCCGGCTGCCTATCGACCACTATGTGACAATTACGATGGACGGCTTTGTAAACGCGGTTGATGCCATTGGCGGAGTGGAAATCAATGTTCAGGAGTCCTTTACGTTGGAAGGCGTAACGATCAATCCCGGCCTTCAGACGTTAAATGGTACCCAGGCTGAGAAGTTTGTCCGTGAACGACACAGCCGCGGCGGTGATATCGGACGGATCAATGCCCAGCGGGAATTTCTAGCTGCTTTGCTGAATAAGTTTAAGAATCTTTCCATGGGGCAGATTACATCTTTGGTCCCGACCTTGATGAAGGAAGTAACCACCGACTTGACCGTGAATGATGTGTTGACTTTGGCCCCACAGGTGTTGAAGCTGGATACATCGCAAATCTCATTCCATATGGTGCCCGGCGAGGGCGCCTATGCAGGCAGTTACTCGGTGTGGAGCGTTCATAAACAGGTGTTGGCGGATCTGTTGAATGAGTATTTCCGGCCGTTTAGCGACCCTGTGCCGGCGGAGGAACTGAATATTACAGAGATTGCCAATACAACAGATTATTACGATGATAATGATACTACGGTAGATGAAATTATCGGAGGAAGTTCCGGAACATCCGGAAATTAGGGAGGCACTCTATGGAAGCAAAAGAATTGATGGAGAATATTGTCCGGGTTTTGGACGGAAAAAAAGCACGGGATATCCGCGTGATCCGGGTGGGAGATCTGACTATCTTAGGGGAATATTTTGTGATAGCAACCGGTTCCAGCTCTACCCAGGTGAAGATGCTGGCGGATGAGGTGGACTATCAGCTGGGGGAAAAAGGCGTAAAGCCCCATCGGATCGAAGGGTATCACAGCGAAAACTGGATTATCCTGGACTATACGGATGTGATCGTTCATGTGTTTCATGAGGATACCCGGGATTTCTATGATTTGGAACGGCTTTGGGCCGACGGCGAAAAAGTAGATATCTCCGGTTTGGTGAAGGAATAATAAAAAAACCGCCTTTTCATTTGAAAAGGCGGTTTTTGCTGAATGGAGGAACAATTATGTTTCGGGAAATGAGGCGAAAGAATCAGCAGCTTTCCAAAGAGGAAGCAGAGAAGATACTGAAACGCGGGACCTCGGGAGTGCTGGCTTTGGGAGGAGGAGAGGAATACCCTTATGCGGTGCCGATCAGCTATGTCTATCAGGACGGGAAAATTTACTTTCACAGCGCCCGGGAAGGCCAGAAAGTAGATGCGGTTCGGAAGTGGGGAAAAGCCTCCTTTTGTGTGGTTGACGCGGATCAGGTCATGCCGGAGGAATACACAACCTACTATCGGAGCGCAATCGCGTTCGGCAGGATTCGGATACTGACGGACAAAACGGAGATCCTGCAAGCACTTCAGCTGTTAGCGGACCGATATCTCCCCGGCGGGAGACGCTTTGGCGAGGAAGAGCTTCAGCAGAAATATCCGTCATTGTGCATGCTGGAAATGGAAGTGGAGCATCTGACCGATAAAGAAGCTATTGAGCTGATTCGCGCTGAGAAGCGAGAAACCGAACAATCGCTGTAAAGACCTGCACTTTTCTTGCAATAGACTTATTCTTCGGGGGAATATGTGATTTGGCAAAGGACTTTGCCTGACTTTGTGCGGAAGACCTTATCAAGAGCGCTCCGAATCGCGTCTGGCCCGAGTGCATCTTCATAAAAGTTCACCAGGAAGTCCGCCTCCACCAAAATCTGGTAATCCATTCCCTCTATATTCGTATAAGTGTGATGGTGGCCGACCAAATAGCAGATCCGATCGATGTCCGCTTTGACAAAGCCCAATTCTTCCAGCATACGCCTTGCATAGGCAGGCCCTTCTTTTTCCTGGAGCTTGCCATCGCAGGCACCGTATTTTTCTTCTGCCGGATGTATGCCGATATCATGTACCAGCGCAGCACATTCGGTCACAAATTGAGTATGCTCATCAAGTTGTTCCATATGGCCGATCATTTGCGCGTAGCGATGTACTTTGATGAAATGATGAATGCGTTTTGCATCATTTCGGTCAAACGTCATCATTTTTAGCGTCAGCAGATCAATTTGTTTAGAGTACTCCATAAAATCCTCCTAATTTTTTGCCCCTTGTATATAAAGCGCCAGCAATTCCTTTCCGAAAGGTGTTTCAAATACGGCCTCGATCTCGGCAATCTTTTTGCTGTCAGGGCAGGTTTCATAACAGTTGATAATCAAATCGGCTTCCATTAGGATTTGCAGCGTCTGATTTCGCGGGCTGCTGTAATCGTGATGCTTTTCCACCAATTCTGTGATCTGCGGTATCAAGGCGGGAGAATAATTCGCTTGCAGCAGGAATCTGCGAACAAGGCCAGGCGCTTCCAGCTTTTGTCTTTCCTGACTGGCGTCTCCGTTGTAGCGCTCTTTACAGTATTTGATAGCAATATCGTGTAAAATCGCGGCTGCCCGCAGTATTTGCTGAGCCTCTAAGGACAGATTCTCCTGTTCCCCGAGTAATTTTGCTAATGCATACACCTTTAAAATGTGTTGCGTGCGCCGGCAATGTCCTTGCTCGTAACGCAGTGCTGCCTGTAAAAGTTCCGTTTCATTGTTGAACAATTTTCCATCCCCTTTTTCTAAAGAGCAGCTGGCGGTTCATTACCAGTATAAAGAAACCTGAAAGAGATTTATGTTGCAGACGCAACATAATTGCAAAATGGCAGACAAGCTATAGAAGAAAGGATCATAATTATGTGGGTCGATTTCCGTCAATTAGCGCAGCTTCCGCTATTTTACGGCATCCGGCAAGAGGAGCTTCCGGGAATGTTAGAGTGTCTGGGAGGCTTTCAAAAAAGTTATCAAAAAAATGAAATTATTTACCTAGAAAGCGATGAGGTCCGAAATACAGGAGTAATTTTATCAGGAATTGTCCATATGATAAAGGAGGACTCGGAAGGTTGTAAAACGCTCCTGATTTCCATGAAAGACGGGGAGCTTTTCGGGGAATCTTTTTCCTGCGGCAGTCGGATAGATTCACAAGTCAGTTTTCTGGCTGCGACACCTTGCAGTATTCTCTTCCTGCCTTTTCACAGGCTCCTTCATTCCTGTCAAAAAACATGTGGCTTTCACTATAAGTTGATCGAGAATATGGTGCAATTGTTAGGCGATAAAAATATTAAACTGATGGGCAAAATCGAAGTGATCTCAAAAAAGACATTGCGCGGGAAAATCATGGCATATTTGCGCAGCCAGTCAGAGGAGCGGCAAAGTAGACATTTTGCGATTTCCATGAACCGGGTGGAATTGGCAGACTACCTGTGCGCCGATCGGAGTGCTTTGACGCGGGAGCTTTCTGCTATGAAGCGCGATGGCTTAATCGATTACCAGAAAAATATGTTTCGATTGCTGCAGTAGCAGCAACAAGGAACACTGCATGGGAAGTGTAGGATTACAATAGATATTGGACAGCAGAATAAAAAAGTAGAAGGATGAGGCCATATCGGTTATAGTTGAGTTGCGACACTTAACATACCGAGAAAGGAGCCATCCTTCATGAGTAAAAGTATA
>CALXBD010000092.1 GCA_944386445.1 uncultured Clostridia bacterium | reverse complement strand
CATTAGGGATTGCCGATACCACATGTCTTGTGTTATACTGTTACTCATGAGGGACAGAGCTCCTTTTTTGGGTTTGTTGGTGTCGCAACTTAACTATACCCTATGAAGGCTCTGTCCTTCTACTTTTGCTCTCCCTTTTCCTCTCTGTCCAACATGTATTGTAACTCTACAGGGCTTGTAATCCAAGGTGCGAAAAGCCATTGACACTACCGAAAAAAATGTTATAATTATATATAAATTAACAGGAGCTTCCCATAATCCCTTCCCGGACGCGGAAATCCTTAAACGCGATGATAACGCCGTACATGGGCACATACTTGAATACAATGAAATACACCAGTGGAAGCAGGAGCAGCAGATACAGGTATTTGCTCTGCCGGAGCCGTTTGCGGCAGTGTGCAAACCGCCCGGCAGACGGCGGACGGACAGCGGATACATTCATCAAAATCGTTCTCCTTTACTGAGAGTATGCCATTTCGTTATGGCTATGGTTCCATTATATCCAGGCACCTCGTCCCGCAAAAGCTCCAATTTCAAAAAGGCCAAACAAAAACCGGCAATTTTCCCCATACAAAAAGGATACGGCCATACAAATCCCATACAAATGCCTTTTTTCAGCGACCCCGGCAAGGATTCCTACAAAAAAGGCATTGAAAAAGGCGTCGATTTCTGTGAAAAAAGCAAGGCCGCTCTTGCAAAAATATGGTATAATGGTATATAAAGACATCCCCTTTCAGATCAATTCCAACTTACGGCAAGCGTTTTCAAAACGCGGAAAGGAGCGTATCATGAAGTTCTACATCTGTAAACATTGTGGGAATATCATCGCCTATGTAAAGGAGTCCAGCGTCCCAGTCATGTGCTGCGGTGAAAAAATGCAGGAACTGGTCCCAAACACCACTGACGCAGCCGTAGAAAAACACGTTCCCGTCGTCCAAGTCGACGGCCAGACCGTTACGGTTACCATCGGTTCTGTCGAACATCCTATGGTCCCTGAGCATCATATCGAGTGGATCGCACTGCACACCTCCCAGGGAAACCAGCGGAAAGAATTAAAGCCTGGCGACAATCCTCAGGCCAAATTCATGATCTGTGATGATGACGAAGTTCTCGCAGCCTATGCTTACTGCAATCTCCACGGACTTTGGAAAAAATAGAAGCAAGCGAAAAGGGAACCCTTAAAAGGGTTCCCTTTTCCTTATGGCGTTTAAAAACCTATCCAACAAGCCTAAAAGAAAACTCAGCTTTCACAGCTCCAGCCGCCACAGTTCCTGTCCGGACAGCAGAAACGTTTCTTCTCCGGTTTCCAGCACCTGGCTGACAGGACGCCCTGCATCCCATTTCTCCAAAATCCCTCCCTCCGCGGAAAAGAGGGTCAATTCTCCGTCTTCCGCAACAGCCAAAACCCCTTCCGGCCTTTCCAGCAGTCTTACAACCCCGCTCCTGCAGTAGCGGACCCAGCGCTGCCTCCCGTCCAGTCCATATGCCAGTACCGACTTTCCTGCCGTACACCCCACAAGCACCCCGGCATCTGACAGATATACTGCGTCTGTCACCGCACCTGCAACCGCCTGATTGATCAGGCAGTTATCCTTGCCGTTTTCAAAGCGAAACAGTTTCAGATTGCTCCGATGGTTGACTCCCATCGCTACCGCCGGGCAGCCGTCAATTGAGAAGCAGCGCAGGCAGGTCACATGGCTGGTCCAGCCCTCGCTGCCGAATTCATGGAGGATCTCCAGCCGGTCGTTGAGCACCTGAACGTTTGACCGGCATGCAAGACGCCCGCCTCCTGCCACGATCTCCTTTCTTCCGTCACCGTTGACGTCCAAAAGCTCGATCCTGTCCGGCACCGCAATGTAAAAATAAAAGCTCTCCAGCAACGTGCCGTCGAAATCAAAGAATTTCAAGCTGTCATCTCCGCATCCGGCTGCCAGCGCCTCCCTGCCCCGATACCAGACCACCCGCAGCGACAGCGGAACCGGCGCAGAAAGCTCCCACCAGGGATAGACGGTTGCTTCCCGCTGCATCTCCTTCTGCCAGAGAAGGCTTCCGTCCATTCCAAAGCAGGCAAGGCTGCGTTCTCCAAAGGCCGCGAATCGTTTACCATTATAAAGAAGAACATCGTGGACTTCCCCTTCCATTTTCACAGCTTCCGTCCATTTTCCGCCGTTTTTCAGCAGGAGCAGCCGTCCATCCCGCAGTCCCACGGCGGCTTCCCCGCCGTCCAACGCCTTGAGACAGCTGACTTCTGCGTGAAATCCTGCCGCCTGTTCCGCCGGGGCCGGCGGGTAAAGGGGCTCCCCGGTTTTCTGCCAGAAAGGATAGGCCTCAAACGGCGTAGGCTGCATCCGTCCATCAACCGCCGCCCAGATTTTGCCGTCCCGGACCAGCAGCTCCGCCGAAACCTGCTCCCTGGACGGACAAAGCAGATTGGTAAAGCACACCTTCTCCCCGGGCCGCAATTCCAGAATCATCTCCTGCTCATAGGACGTCAAGCAGAATTCATCCTCTGCCAGCCGGTAGCGCTGGTCAAAAAAGTAGTCTGTCCGCATCTGGGAGAACCGCTCCCGCCCGTATTTGTCATCCAGCCGGATACGCGGGTTGGCAATGGGCTTTTCCACAGCGCTGTAGCGGCAGGGCGCGGAGGCCGCCGCCGCCACCTGGAACCACACCGTCTCTCCTGCTCCGTTGACCCGGCGGCTCAGCAGGCGCTCTCCCTCCAGGCCGGCCCTCCCCGGCGTCCGCAGACGGGAGGTTACACGGTAAAGACCCTCATCCCATGCAGTCACCGTGTCCTGCACGACCAATCCGACCTCCGGAATCCGGAAAATCTCCCGCCGCCAGTTTGTCCCCGCACAGTTTTTCAGTTCCATGGAAAGATACACGCTTCCGTCCGGGTCCTGCCTCACCTCTTCCAGCGCAGGGAAGGAGGGGATTTTCTCATATTCCCCGTTGCGGATGACCGTCACCATAGAGTGGTTTTCCGCTTCGTTGTTCAGCAGGTCGTCTTCCGCCACAACAAAGTCTACCCCAAATTTTTCGTAATCCACAATGCTCATAGCGTCGTCGTAGGAGTGGGAGCCTCCCCCCAGCCCGTCAAGGAGCAGATACTCGTCCTGTATACCGAAACCGCTGCGGTAGGCCAGCTTGTCAAAGCACTTCTCCAGCGGCGCCTCGGGCGGGCGTGTGGACGGCCCCCTTGTTCCGTCTGCATCCGAAAAGCTCTCCCAGGCATGGTACACCAGGGGATCCATCGGGACCACCTTTACGCCGATGTGGTCCTCGGGAAGCACCGGCTCCAGCCCTATGTCAAAGCTCCTGGAAAGGTAGCTGGTCCAGTCCAGATTCCCCTGTCGCCAAAGCGGAGCCATATTCCGGGCGAAAAGATACCGCCCGTCCCGATAGTACTCCGCTGCCGCAGCCAGAAGGGTCCCCTGGAATGCCCGCGTCAGCTGGGAATCGCCGGAAGATGGCATCCACCCTTCATTATTCAATACTGCAATGGCGCATTCCGCCGCTTTTCGCGCCCCCCCGGCGGCAAAGTAGCCGTGCCCCTTGTCGTACAGCCCATATTCCGCCAACACCGGCTGGGACATACTCCACCCATGACAGAGCCCGTCGCAGATAGGCTTCCAGTTCCCATGCTGATAGACGGAAAAAACCTTATCCGCCATCTCCCGCCAGACTCGAGGCCGTTCCAGCTCCGGGTGGTACCGCTGGAAGAAGTCCGCCAGCCAACGGATCCCCATGGCCGGAAGCAGCCCGTGGTTCTGCCGGGGATACCCGGGAAGCTGATAGGCCGGATGGTCAATCCGGGCCAGCCCCTCCCGGCTCTCCACCCAGCGGTAAAAGAGGTTTTCCGCGTCCTCCCGCAGGCTCCCATCCAGCATGCCCGTCATCTCCATCAACCTCCAGGCCGACACCCGGGTCTTCAATTTCAGGTGGAGATCCTCGTCGTTATCCTGGCGCAGAATGATCTGCCAGGCGCTGTTATATTCCCGGCGGGAATCCTCATCCCCGGTAAAATAGGCGGTAAACCCCTTCTGATCAATAGGCGCGGTGTAGTAGGCCGTTGGATCCTCCGGATCGCAGACCTGACTCTGGAAATATTCCGCCTGGATGGGATCAAAGGGATACCGCACGGCCCGGATCTCACAGAGATAAGGGCAGCCTTCCGCCGTAAGTTTTTCCTTAAGCGACGCGGCGGCTTTTTCCAGCCCCGCCTCGTCGGAATACCCGGCGTGCAGAACGTTGAAGCCGGTGGCAAAGGGATCCAGCAGAGTTCTCAGCTCATATCCTCCCGGCCCGGGGTATGTCCGGTCGGTGAACAGCAGGTGCTGGTAGTAAAGCTCCTTCACACAGCGGTTGTCTGACAGATTTCCCAGCAGAATAACCGGTCCGTCCGCCTTCCGAAGCAGATCAGGGCTCGGATCCTCCAGTACGGCAGCCCCGTTTCCCGCCATCCCTGCCAGTTCCTGAGCAAAACCGTGCGCCTCTTTGGAGGCTGCAAAATACACCGGCCTCCACTTCTGGAAGGGCGTCCCCATTGAATAGGGGCGCGCTTGAATTCGTTCCATACTCACTTTCCTCCTCTGATGATATGGCTTTTGCCCGCCTCGCAGGCGAGGCGGGCAGCAGGGTCAGGCATTTGCTTCGTCCGTCAGGGTCTGGCCGCCGATGGCGTACCACTGCTCGACGATCTCATCGAAATAATCCAACGGCTTTTCTCCTGTGATGATGCTGATAAAGCCCTCGTCGATGAGCTTCTGGCACTCGGCCTGATAGTCCGCCGAAGACGGCAGGGGGGCCAGAATGTAGTTGGGCCACATGGCATACCGGTCCGTATCGGAGTAAAGCTCGTTACGGAACTTGGCCACCAACGGCTTGGTAACTTCCTCAACATGATGATTGTTGCCGAAGGTAAAACAGTTGCCTGCGCCGATTGCGACCGGGTCCACATCTTCCCTGCTCTGCGGAACCCCGTTTTCATCGTAATCCCAGTGTGTTCCTTCCATTCCCATCAGCGTGGTCAGATAATCCTTGGTATCGGTGAAGCCGCCGGTTTTCTGGAAGATTTCCAGGAATTTTCCGAATTTTCCGGCATCATCGGTCATCGCCTTGGAGTAGCAGCTCCAGAAGGCATAGGAGGTAACGCCGCTATATTTATCTCCGTCCGGTCCTTCCAGCGGATAGCCATAGGAGAAGGTCTCGTCCGGATAGTTCTGCAAAAACAGCTCCAGGTTGACCTTGGCCTGTGCGCCGGGAGATTTCAGATAGTCCGTACTGAACCAGTGCCCGTGGGTAGCCTTGTTGGTAAACCCGATCCGGCCCTGACAGAACGCATGGTCCAGATGTGCGTAATCCCCCTTGTTCTGCCCGGTGATGAATTCCGGATCCAAAACGCCATCCGCATAGTAGCGGGCCAGCGTTGTCAGAGCCTCTTTCATGGCTGGCGCCACACTGGAGTATACTAGTTTACCGTCATCGCCTTTGATCCAGACGTTCAGTGGGACGCCATATGCGCCGTATACCTGATTCATACCATCCTGGGAGAGGGCATAAGTGTCCTTCACCCCATTTCCATCCGGATCGTCATTGGCAAATTTGTAGAATACCCGCTCTGCATCAGCCAGTGTGCGAGGAATTTCCTCTCCGACCGCTTCCAGCCAGGAATCCCGCCAGATAATAGCGTTTCCGTACATATAGCTGGGATTAATACCAGGCGTGGTAAACAATTCACCGTTTTCATGCTTTGCGGCTGCCCATGCGTCAGGGCCCAGCTCGTCGAGATAGGCGGCAATGTCCGGCGCATGCTCCCGCATAAACTCCTCCGTCCAGGTTCCGGCGATTTTCTGGTTGACCAGGTCATAGAATGTAGCGTATCCCAAATTGGTGATTACGTCGGGGATATCGCCGGAGGCGAACCGCAGGGACATCAGTTCATGTATTTTGCTCTGCTCCACTCCCTCGATGGTAAAATCCACGTCAAACTGCTCTTCCCAGTATTCCACCATCGGCGCGTCCTCGTCTACTGTCCCGTTCAGATGCTGGACGATCACATAATGATACCGTTCCTCCTCACCGCTGTTTTTTCCCTCCTGAGAGGATGGAACAGACTCTTCTCCGGACGTACCGCTTCCGCCCCCGGAACCGCATCCCCCAAAGATTCCGGCTGCCATTGTCAGTACCAGTGCCAGTGCCAATAACTTTTGATTTTTCATCTGCGTTCTCCCTTTCGTCTATTCAAACTAAAGGCCCGCGGCCTTCAACCCCTTGTCTCCGTCAGCCCTTCAAAGAGCCGACATAGATGCCTTTGACAAAATATTTCTGTAAAAACGGATATGCACAGAGAATGGGCAGCGTCGTAAAATAGATGCAGGCAGCCTTGACCATCTCCGGCCGCGCGTTAAATTCCTGGGTCATCTGCTCCGTGGTAGAGATGTTTTGAATCGTCCCCTCAATGACGATCCGCTGAAGAATGATCTGCAGCACGTATTTCCGGGTATCCCGGATGTAAACCAGACAGTCAAACCATGCGTTCCAGTGCCCCACAGCCAGCCAGAGCGCCACCGTCGCCAGAATGGGCTTGGATACCGGCAGAACAATGCTCACAAACGCACGGAAATCGCCGGCCCCGTCGATGCGGGCGCTTTCCTCCAGCTCCGGAGGCATCTGTTTGAAGAAGTTCCGGATCAAAACCAGGTTATAGGCGCCCACCAGTCCCGGCAGAATCAGCACCAGCCGGTTGTCCAGCAGCCCCAGATCCCGGATCCAAAGGTAGGTCGGGATCAGCCCTCCGCTGAAGAACATCGTGAACACCACGAAAAAGGACCAGAATTTCCGATTGGGAAAGCTGTCCTTTGACAGGGCGTAAGCCGCCATGGCCGTACAGATCAGGGAGAGGAACGTCCCCGCCACCGTCCGCAGGATGGTGTTTCCGTACCCCTGCCATATGTAGGGATTTTCCACCACTGCCTTGTAGTTGTCCAGAGTAAATTCCCGGGGCCAGAGAAAGAAATCCTGCGCTGTCACATTGCCGAATTTGTCAAAGGAAAGCACCAGCAGATACCAGAACGGAAGCAGTATCGTCAGGCAGAATAATGTGAGCATTAGATAGTTGCAGATATCAAATGCCCGACTCCCGGGGCTTTTCCGGATGTGGGTGCGCCGGTCTTTTTTTTGCCGCAAAACCATTTTCTTCCCTCCTTACCAGATCCCGTTTTCTTTTCCGCTGATTGCCTTAACCAGCCCGTTGGTGGTCAGCACCAGCGCGAAGGAAATGACATTCTTAAAAAGCCCCGCCGCCGCGGAAAAGCTGTACTTCATGTCGATAAGCCCCCGACGGTATACGTAGGTATCCAGGATATCCGCAACCTTGTAAACCGCTGGATTATACAGATTGTATATCTGATCAAAGCCCGCATTAATCAAGTTGCCGCTGTTCAGAATGAACATAATGGACACCACTGGCCGAATGGCGGGCAGCGTAATGTGCAGCATCTTCTGGAACCGGCCCGCGCCGTCGATGGTAGCAGCTTCATACAGCTCCGGGCTGATGGACGTGATGGCGGCCAGATAGACGATGGTGCCCCACCCCACCTCCTTCCAGATTCCCGTCACAATCAGCATTGGTACAAAGTAACGGGGATCTGCAACGAAATAAATGGGAGTCCCCCCGAACATGACGATGATCTGATTGACGAGCCCGCTGGAGGGCGAGAGTATCTGGATCAGAATTCCCGCAAGCACCACCCAGGAAAGAAAGTGCGGAAGATAGCTGATGGTCTGCACCATCTTCTTGAACCGGACATTTCCGACTTCATTCAGGAGCAGCGCCAACAACACCGGCGCTGGAAAGCCAAAAAGGATCCGCAGGAAGCTGATCGTGACCGTATTCCGAAAAACCTCGGCAAAGCTGGGGGCGGTCAGCAGCTTCCGAAAGTTTTCAAGTCCCACCCACGGGCTTCCGTGGATTCCCTCCAGGAGAGCGTAGTCCTTAAACGCGATGGTCAGTCCGTACATCGGTGCATAGGAAAACAGTGCGATTGTGATCACCGCCGGCAGAAACATCAGCACCAGTTGATACTGCCTGCCATAGGCTTTCACCGTGCGGACCAATCCGTTTTCCCTTTTTTTGGAATGGATTGGCGCCCCGCGGGCATCAGCGGCCTTTTCCAAAAAGATTCCCCCTTGCAAAAGAAGATAGTTTTCGCTCCGCTTCTTTTCATTTCTTGTGCGGAATCGACAGTTTTATTCTTGCACAAGAATGCAGAGAAATCAAATCAAAATATTTGCGATTCCTAAAGGATTTTGCGATTTTCCCCATAAACAATTTTGCTCCCATACACTTTTTCATCTGCAAGATCGTTCACAAACCGGAAAAGGCCCGGCATACCGCACAGGATATGCCGGGCCTCGCTTTTTCAGCCTCTGCGGAGCTGGCTGGGCGTGATACCAAAACTCTGCTTAAACCGCTTGTGAAAATATGTAACGTTGTTGAATCCAACCTGCTGTGCCACTTCCCCGATAGAAAGCTCCGTTTCCTCCAGCAGCCGTTTCGCGCGCTCCATCCGGACCTCTGCAATGTATTCCAGCAGGGTTTCACCCCGGCTCTCCTTGAACACCCGGCAAAGGTGATACCGGCTGATGCCAAGCTCGTCGGCGATGTCCTGGATGGAAATATCGTTTTGATAATGCTCCTCGATAAATCCCGCCGCCTGTTCCGCATACTGCGCGGACGCCGGCGCGGATTCCCGCTGGATGTGGCGGAGGATCGCTTCTGCCGCATCCTCCAGCGCCCGAAACATCTCGTCCAGATAAAAAAGCTGCCCCAGCTGATCCGGCAGAGACACCGTAAACAGCTCACTCAAATCGACATGATTGTTCTCCGCCACCTTTTCCAAAGCCAGCAGCGCCTCCCCCACAATCTGTGTGCAGCTTTGCCAGGAAAGAGGTGTTTCGCAGATCAGCCGCCGCAGCTCTTCCAAACAGGCCGCCGCATCCGCTGAATTGCAAACCGCCAGCTGTTCCAGAAAATCATCCATCCGCCTGCGGTCGATATTCGTATTCTGGTCCCAGCTGCTTGTCTCCTCATATCGGTAAAAGGATTTGTCCGGAAAATACGCCCCGTATTGTAACGCGCTCAGCGCCTGTCGGTAGGGAATGCCGATATCCCCCATCTCGGCGCAGGGATCCCCCATTGCCCCGCAGCATTTTTCCCAAAGCGGCCCTCTCAGCACTTCCTCGAACCAACACGCCAGCTTCTCCGGATCGTCGGCGCTGCAGATGACCGCCATCACCCCGCCTCCATCGCACTCCAGACAGGTCAGCACCGTTCCTTCCGGCCGCCGCTCTTCCAAGATCCTCCCCGCATCCGGCAAAGAAGCTCCCCCTTCCGGTCGGATGCAGCACACGGTAAACAACAAACCCGGATAATACGGCCTCAAAAACTGCAGATACGCCTCCCGGTCCGCCGCGGGCATCGGCTTTCCCTGCAGCAGATGAGAAAAAAAGCTGCGAGACACCAACTCGCGGTTCCCATGGATGAGCTGTGCCTGGACGTCCTTTTCCTCCAGCAGCTCGGTAAAGGCCTCTTCCAGCCCGCCAAAAACGTCCTGGGCCCTGGTCCGCTGCCCGAATCCTGCCGAGCGTATGCTTTCCGCCAGCTTCCCAAAGGGATAGCTAATCTTTATAGCGAATGCCGCGCAAACCAGAAGCATCCCTCCAAACACCGCCAGACAGGCCAGCAGGACATTGCGCTGGAACAGGCTACTCTTCTGATAATAGGTGGATTCCGGCAAGCACATCACGTACAGCCATTGGTTATAATCCGATCGTACCACTGTCACCATGATCCCGCCCAGGGAGAAAGACTGCGGCGTGTCGCCCAGTGTTGTAAAAAGCTCGCCGGAGCGTTCCCGCAAGCCCTCCAGAATTTCTTTCTCCGGCTGTCCTGCGATGGCATTCCCCTCCGACGAAACCATGAAATAAGCGGCATCCGCGCTCCGTCCGGCCGTGTCCATCGCCTGTCTCAATACGGTATCGCTGAGGCTCAGACAGACGTAAAGCCCGCTGCGCTCCCCGGAATTAAGCGGCGCGATCAGCGAAAGCAGGCTTGCTTCACCGGACTGCCTGCTCCCATCCGGAAAGGCCCGGGGTTCCAGCCAAACCGCCGCCCGGGTCCCTGCGGAAATCCTGCTGATCTCCCCGAGCCAGGAAACGTCGCCGGTCAGCCC
>CALXBD010000091.1 GCA_944386445.1 uncultured Clostridia bacterium | reverse complement strand
CAGGCTCTGATCAATATCCGGCCTGTCGTCGCGGCTATTAAAGAGTTCTTTGGCTCGTCGCCTCTGTCTCAGTTCATGGACCAGACAAACCCATTGGCTGAACTGACTCATAAGCGCCGTCTTTCCGCCTTGGGCCCCGGCGGTCTGTCCCGTGACCGTGCCTCTTTCGAGGTCCGTGACGTTCACTACTCTCACTACGGACGGATGTGCCCCATTGAGACCCCCGAAGGTCCTAACATCGGTTTGATTTCTTATCTGGCTACCTTCGCACGCATCAATGAATATGGCTTTATTGAGGCGCCTTACCGCAAGGTCGATAAGGAAACCGGTACCGTTCTGGATGAGGTCGAATATATGACCGCCGATGTCGAAGATGAGGTCGTCGTGGCTCAGGCTAACGCCCCTCTGACTGAGGACAATCATTTCGCTAATCCCCGTGTTACCGGCCGCTACCGGGATCAGATCCTTGAAGTCGACGCAAAACGGGTCGACTACATGGACGTTTCTCCCAGAATGATGGTTTCTGTGGCAACCGCCATGATCCCGTTCTTGGAAAACGACGACGCAAACCGCGCTTTGATGGGCGCTAACATGCAGCGGCAGGCTGTGCCGCTTCTGGTTACCGATTCGCCTATTGTCGGTACCGGTATGGAATATAAAGCCGCTGTCGACTCCGGCGTTTGTATCCTTGCTAAGGAGAGCGGTGTCGTCGAGTCTGTGGATGCCCGCGAAATCGGTATCCGCGGCGATGACGGTGAACTCCATAAATATACCGTCCTTAAATTTATGCGCTCCAACCAGGGTACCTGCATCAATCAGCGCCCCATCGTTTCCGTGGGTGAGCGGGTTGAAAAGGGACAGGTCATCGCCGATGGCCCCGCTACCAGCAACGGCGAGATCGCTTTGGGTAAAAATGCCCTTATCGGCTTTACTACCTGGGAAGGTTACAACTACGAGGACGCTGTTCTGATCAATGAGAAAATCGTTCGCGATGACGTCTACACCTCTATCCACATCGAGGAATACGAAACCGAAACTCGTGACACCAAGTTGGGACCCGAGGAAATTACCAGAGATATTCCAAACGTTGGTGAAGATGCCCTTAAAGACCTGGACGAACGCGGAATTATCCGCATCGGCGCTGAGGTAAGGTCCGGCGATATCTTGGTCGGTAAGGTCTCTCCCAAAGGCGAAACGGAACTGACTGCTGAAGAACGCCTGCTTCGCGCAATCTTCGGCGAAAAGGCAAGAGAAGTCCGCGATACCTCGCTGCGGGTGCCTCACGGCGAATACGGCATCATCGTCGATGTCAAGGTGTTTACCAGAGAAAACTGCGATGAGCTGGCCGCCGGCGTTAATACCGTCGTCCGCTGCTATATCGCTCAGAAACGGAAAATCTCCGTCGGCGATAAAATGGCAGGCCGTCACGGTAATAAGGGCGTCGTTTCCAGAATCCTGCCCCAGGAGGATATGCCTTTCCTGCCTGATGGAACTCCTTTGGATATCGTTTTGCACCCCCTGGGCGTTCCGTCCCGTATGAATATCGGTCAGGTCCTCGAAGTCCATCTGGGATACGCCGCCAAGGCCTTGGGCTGGAAGGTTATGACTCCTGTCTTCGACGGCGCTCACGAAGAGGATATCCGGGCTTGTCTCCGCGACGCAGGCCTTCGTGAGGACGGCAAAACCATCCTCTATGACGGACGTACCGGTGAGCCCTTCGATAACCCCGTTACCGTCGGTATCATGTACTTCCTGAAACTCCACCATCTGGTTGATGATAAGATCCACGCCCGTTCTACTGGGCCGTACTCCCTCGTTACACAGCAGCCTTTGGGCGGTAAAGCTCAGTTCGGCGGCCAGCGTTTCGGAGAAATGGAGGTCTGGGCCCTGGAAGCTTACGGTGCTGCTTACACCTTGCAGGAGATTTTGACCGTTAAATCTGACGATATTGTCGGCCGTGTCAAAACTTATGAGGCCATCGTCAAGGGCCATAATGTGCCTCAGTCCGGTACCCCGGAATCCTTTAAGGTCCTTATTAAAGAGCTGCAGTCCCTGGGGCTGGATGTTAAGGTCCTTGACCGTAATAACGAGGAAATCGATCTGAAACAGACCTTCGAGGACGAAGATGAGGATATCAGCTTCCGCAGTGCTGAGGAGTCCGATAACGAGGACTTCCACACTTATGTGGATGACAGCGATTCCGAGGAAAGCTACTCTTCCGACGACGAGGACGATGAGGCCTTCGGCGATGACGATGCCGATTTCGATGAGGAAGCCGGCGGTATGGATTTCGCCTTGGGCGACAGCGATGTGGATGATGAATTTTAATGGAGGGGTCGCAATTGGAATTTAACGTGTTTGAGTCGATTAAAATCGGCCTCGCTTCGCCGGAGCAGATCCACGAGTGGTCCCATGGCGAGGTCAAAAAGCCCGAAACTATTAACTACCGGACCCTGAAACCCGAAACCGACGGACTTTTCTGTGAACGGATCTTCGGGCCTACCAAGGACTGGGAATGCCACTGCGGTAAATATAAACGACTGCGCTATAAGGGTAAAATCTGCGATAAGTGCGGCGTTGAGGTTACCAGAGCTAAGGTCCGCCGTGAACGGATGGGCCATATCGAACTGGCTGCCCCTGTTTCTCATATCTGGTATTTTAAAGGAATTCCTTCCCGGATGGGGTTGATTTTGGATATCTCCCCCAGACGGTTGGAAGAGGTCCTCTATTTTGCTAAATATATCGTTACGGATCCCGGTTCTACCATCCTCGAAAAGGGCCAGCTCCTTTCCGAACGAGAATATGCCGATATGCGGGAAAAATATGAGGACGATTTTAAGGCCGCTATGGGCGCAGAAGCTATCAAGGATATGCTCGCTACCATTGGCCTCAACAGCGAAGAAAGCGCCAGAAAAATCGAACTCATGCGGCGCTATGAAAAACTGGAGCCTAAGGTCCGTGCCGCTGAAAAACAAAATCATCCCACTGATGAGGATATGGCTCAGCTGGAAGACCAAAAGGCGGAATTGAAAACAATTAAAGAGGAATTGGACAGCTTAAATGGCCTCGAAACGCTTTCCGCTGAACTGAAACAGCAGCTGAAGGATGCTACCGGCCAGAAAAAGATCCGAATCCTGAAACGGTTGGAGTGTGTCGAGGCTTTCCGCCTTTCCGGAAATAAGCCCGAATGGATGATCCTGGATGTGATCCCCGTGATTCCGCCCGATATCCGGCCAATGGTTCAGCTGGACGGCGGCCGGTTCGCTACCTCTGACCTCAACGACCTCTACCGTCGTGTCATCAACCGGAATAACCGTCTCCAGCATTTGCTGGAACTCAATGCCCCCGATATCATCGTCCGCAATGAAAAACGTATGCTCCAGGAAGCTGTGGACGCTTTGATCGATAACGGTCGCCGCGGACGCCCTGTCACCGGCCCTAATAACCGCCCCCTGAAGTCCCTTTCCGATATGCTGAAGGGCAAACAGGGCCGCTTCCGTCAGAACCTGCTCGGTAAACGTGTTGACTACTCCGGCCGTTCCGTTATCGTCGTCGGACCTGAACTCAAAATGTATCAGTGCGGTCTGCCGAAAGAAATGGCCCTTGAGCTGTTTAAGCCCTTCGTTATGAAGCGCTTGGTTGAGACCGGTGCTGCGAATAACATTAAATCCGCCCGTAAAATGGTGGATCGCGCCCGTCCGGAAGTTTGGGATGCCCTCGAGATCGTTATCAAGGACCATCCCGTTCTCCTGAACCGCGCTCCTACGCTGCACCGCTTGGGAATTCAGGCCTTTGAACCGGTTCTGGTCGAAGGCCGTGCGCTGAAACTCCATCCCTTGGCTTGTACCGCTTACAACGCCGACTTCGACGGCGACCAGATGGCAGTTCACGTCCCGCTGTCTGCCGAAGCTCAGGCAGAAGCGCGTTTCCTGATGCTGGCTGCCAACAACTTACTGAAGCCTTCCGACGGACGTCCCGTTACCGTTCCGACTCAGGATATGGTCCTCGGTTCCTACTACCTTACACTTGTTAAGGATGGCGAACCCGGTGAAGGCAAGGTTTTCCGTGATGTCAACGAGGCTTTGATGGCTTATCAGGAGGGCGTCGTGACCCTTCATGCCAAAGTTAAGGTCCGTATGACAAAGGGCAATGTCAGCCGCCTCATTGATACCACTGTGGGCCGTTTGATCTTTAACGATCCCATCCCGCAGAATCTGGGCTTCGTCGATCGTACCAAACCTGAAAATCAGTTTAATCTGGAAGTCGATTTCCTGGTCACGAAAAAGACCCTCGGCAAGATCATCGAACGCTGTATCCGTATCCATGGTACTGCAAGAACTTCCGAAGTGCTTGACCGCATCAAGGCCCAGGGGTATAAATACTCTACCCGAAGCGGTATCACCGTCGCTGTATGTGACGCCGTTATCCCTGAGGAGAAGAAGGAAATCGTTGCTGAAGCTGAAAAGGCTAACCTGAAAGTCGTTCGTCAGTACGAACGCGGCTTGATTACCGCTGCGGAACGTACTAACCATGTCATCCAGATCTGGAATGAGGCAACCGACCGCGTTACCGAAGCATTCCAGAAAAACCTCGATAAGTTTAACCCCATCTACATGATGGCAGACTCCGGCGCTCGTGGTTCTATCAACAACCTGCGTCAGCTGGCCGGTATGCGCGGATTGATTGCTAATACCGCCGGTACCACTATCGAGCTTCCCATTAAGGCTAACTATCGTGAAGGCCTTAATATCCTTGAATACTTCATCTCTTCCCGTGGTGCTCGTAAGGGCCTGGCTGATACCGCTCTGCGTACCGCTGACTCTGGTTACCTGACCCGCCGTCTGGTCGACGTCTCCCAGGATGTTATCATCCGCCAGGAAGACTGCGGTACCCACGAGGGAATCTGGGTCCATGACATCCGCGAGGGCAACGAACTGATCGAGCCGTTTGCAGAACGTCTCCAGGGCCGCTACCTGGTGGAGGATTTCTGTGATCCTAACACCGGAGAAGTCCTGGTCTCCAAAGACAAGATCATGGACGAAAAGGATGCTGAGAAGATCATCGCCACTGGCTGCGATCGGGTCCAGATTCGCTCCATTCTTGCCTGCCGCTCTACCCAGGGAATCTGTGCGCATTGCTATGGCGCTAACTTGGCAAACGGCAAACCTGTGGCTGTCGGCGAGGCTGTCGGCGTTATCGCTGCCCAATCTATCGGCGAACCCGGCACCCAGCTGACAATGCGTACCTTCCACACCGGCGGTATCGCCAACGCGGAAGATATTACACAGGGTCTTCCCAGAATCGTTGAGCTGTTTGAAGGACGTAAACCCAAAAACAGCGCCATTATCTCCGAAATCGCAGGTTCTATCCGGTTCGATGAGGAAAAACGTCAGCGCGTAATCGTAGTTACAAATTCCGAGGAGGAGCGGCGCTACAATATTCCTTACGGCTTTAAAATTAAGGTCCAGGAAGGTCAGGTCATTAATGTGGGCGATTCTTTGACAGAAGGTGCAATCAATCCCCATGATATTCTGGCAGTTAAGGGTGAGCAGGAGGTACAGGATTACCTCATCGCCGAAGTGCAGAAGACTTACCGTCTCCAGGGTGTTGATATCAATGACAAACACATTGAGGTCATCGTCCGCCAGATGATGAAAAAAATCCGCATCGTTGATCCCGGCTCTACGGAACTTCTCTCTGGTTCCATTATGGACCGCGGCGATGTCTACCATGAGAATAAGCTGCTCCAGGATCGTATCGATGCCGGCGAAGAAGGCGTTTCCCTCATTACCTACGAACCTGTGCTGCTGGGTATCACCAAGGCTTCTTTGGCTACTGAAAGCTTCCTTTCTGCGGCTTCCTTCCAGGAAACCACCAAGGTCCTTACCGAGGCTGCGATCAAGGGTAAAGTCGACCATCTTATGGGCCTGAAGGAAAACGTCATTATCGGTAAACTGATCCCTGCTGGTACCGGCATGTCTTGCTATAACGAGGTTAAGGTCGTTCCCGTGAAAGCAGAGACCGAATCCGCTGCGGATGCTGGCAATCAATAATTTTATAGACATTTTCGACAGAATCGGGGGAGTAAAAGTCCCCCGATTCTTCAAGATTTTGCGCGAAAACTGTTGACAACATTTTCAAATAATGTTACAATTAACAAGTATGCTAGGAGAGAGTCTGCGCTCTCTGCTTAGTGTATGAAAAACTTTGTGTAAGGAGGTGCCATATGCCAACCTTTAACCAGCTCGTCAGAAAAGGCAGAGAAACTCTGGCTACCAAGTCTACCGTCCCTGCTCTGAATCGCGGTTATAACTCCATGACTAAGGAGCCTACCGATCAGAGTTCTCCTCAGAAACGCGGCGTCTGCACGGCAGTCAGAACTCAAACCCCGAAAAAGCCGAACTCCGCTCTGCGGAAAATCGCAAGAGTCCGGCTCACCAACGGAATGGAAGTATCAGCTTATATTCCTGGTGTCGGGCATAACCTGCAGGAACACTCTGTTGTCCTCATCCGCGGCGGCCGTGTCAAGGACCTTCCCGGTGTGCGTTACCACATCATCCGCGGAACCCTCGATACCCAGGGCGTCAACGGAAGAATGCAGGCCCGTTCCAAGTACGGCGCTAAGCGCCCGAAAGCTGGTGCGAAGAAGTAACCATTCCGGAAAGTGAGCAATCACTTCCTGGTACCTGTAGGCTATGGCAGCTTTGAAATAATGCGGACCGCGTTATGCTCAAGCTTTTCCTGGCTGACGGGAGATTTTACTTTCGAGTACCGATGAATTCATTCTATGAAGGAGGGAAGTAAAGTGCCAAGAAGAGGTCAAGTCGCAAAACGCGATGTTTTGCCGGATCCAATGTACAATTCTAAATTGGTCACCCGGTTGATCAATAATGTGATGTATGACGGCAAAAAAGGTGTCGCTCAGAAAATCGTTTATGGCGCCTTTGAAATCGTTAACGAGAAAACCGGTAAGGATGCCCTGGAAGCTTTCCAGGAGGCTCTCGAGAATATCATGCCTGTCCTCGAGGTTAAGTCCCGCCGCGTCGGCGGTGCAACCTATCAGGTCCCTATGGAGGTCCGCCCGGAACGGCGTCAGACCCTGGGCCTGCGCTGGCTCACCGTTTACGCCAGAGGCCGTTCTGAAAAAACTATGAAGGAACGTCTCGCCGGCGAAATCATGGATGCCCTGAATAATACCGGCGGCGCCTGCAAAAAACGTGAGGATACTCACAAAATGGCAGAAGCCAACAAGGCATTCGCTCATTTCAGATGGTAAGTTCGCAATTGCCATCTTTTGGGGCATACTAATTGTGCCCGCGCTGAACACCCGTGCTAAGAGCACCCTCGAAGTTCAGCGGGCACTCCGCCTCTTCGCGGAGTGCATTCTTAATTCAATCAGGAGGAAATTATGCCAAGAGACGTATCTCTAGAAATGACTCGTAATATTGGTATAATGGCTCACATCGACGCAGGTAAAACTACTGCTACCGAGCGTATCCTGTACTATACCGGGAAAACGCATAAAATCGGTGATACCCATGAGGGTACTGCGACGATGGACTGGATGGCACAAGAGCAGGAACGGGGTATTACGATTACTTCTGCTGCTACGACTGCTTTCTGGAAGGGCCATCGAATCAATATTATCGATACCCCCGGACACGTGGACTTTACAGTGGAAGTGGAACGTTCTCTCCGTGTCCTGGATGGCTCTGTTACCGTTTTCTGCGCTAAGGGTGGCGTAGAGCCCCAGTCCGAAACTGTCTGGCATCAGGCAAATAAATATAAAGTCCCCCGCATGGCTTTCGTAAATAAAATGGATATCATGGGCGCGGATTTTTATAACGTTATTCATATGATGCATGACCGGCTGAAATGCCATCCGCTGCCTATTCAGCTTCCTATCGGCGCCGAGGATGAGTTTAAAGGCATCATCGACTTGATGGAAATGAAGGCTTATATCTATAACGATGAACTCGGTAACGATATCTCTGTAATCGATATCCCCGAGGATATGAAGGAAAAGGCAGAGCAGTATCATGATGAAATGGTCGAAGCTATCGCTGAAACCGATGATACTTTGATGGAAAAATTCCTGGACGATCAGGAAATCTCTATCGATGAGCTGAAAAAGGCTCTCCGCGCTGCTACGATCGCAAACGATCTGGTTCCTGTTTGCTGCGGTACCGCTTATCGTAATAAAGGTATTCAGAAGCTGCTGGATGCAATCGTCGACTATATGCCTTCTCCTATCGATATCCCACCAATTGACGGTATCGATCCCGAAACCGGTGAAGAAACGGTTCGCCATTCTTCTGATACTGAACCTTTCTCCGCTTTGGCTTTCAAAATTATGACTGACCCCTTTGTCGGAAAGCTCTGCTTCTTCCGTGTGTACTCCGGTACCGTGGATGCAGGCGCTACCGTTTATAACTCCACTAAGGGCAAGTCTGAACGTATGGGCCGTATTTTGATGATGCACGCAAATCATCGTCAGGATATCGAAACCTGTTACGCCGGCGATATCGCCGCCGCTGTCGGCCTGAAACAGACCACTACCGGTGATACACTCTGTGATCCCAAACATGAGGTTATCCTCGAGTCTATGGAATTCCCGGAGCCTGTTATCCGTGTTGCAATCGAGCCTAAAACAAAAGCAAGCCAGGAGAAAATGGGTATCGCTCTTGCTAAACTGGCAGAAGAGGATCCCACTTTCAAAACTTATACCGATGAGGAAACCGGCCAGACCATTATCGCTGGTATGGGCGAACTCCATCTGGAAATTATTGTCGACCGTTTGCTCCGTGAGTTTAAGGTCGAGGCAAATGTTGGTAAGCCTCAGGTCGCTTATCGCGAAACTATCCGTAAAGACGTCGATGTCGAAAATAAATACGCCCGTCAGTCCGGTGGTAAGGGTCAATATGGCCATGTTAAAATCCATGTCTACCCCAATGAGCCCGGCAAAGGCTATGAATTTATCAACAAAGTCGTCGGCGGCGCAATCCCTAAAGAATATATCCCCGCAGTTGATGCCGGTATCCAGGGCGCTATGCAGTCCGGTGTGTTGGCAGGCTATCCTGTGGTCGATATTAAAGTCGAGCTTTATGATGGCTCTTACCATGAGGTTGACTCTTCTGAAATGGCATTTAAAATCGCCGGTTCTATGGCCCTGAAAGATGCCCTCCGGAAGGCTAACCCCGTCATCCTGGAACCGATCATGAAAGTGGTCGTCATTGTTCCTGAAACCTATATGGGTGATGTCATCGGCGATTTGAACGCTCGCCGTGGCCAGATCCAGGGCATGGATGCCCGCAACGGCGTCGAGGAAATCCGGGCTATGGTCCCGCTTTCTGAAATGTTCGGTTATGCTACCGACCTGCGTTCCAAAACGCAAGGCCGCGGTCAGTATACAATGGAACCTAGCCATTATATGGAGGTTCCTAAGTCCGTCGCAGAGGATATCATGTCCAAGAGAGCGAAGCAGAGTTAATTTCTTCGCTTTCCAAATATGGAATTATTTTGAGCTGATTGTTCAAAGGTACAAAGGAGGAAAAACTAATGGCAAAACAGAAATTTGAACGTACAAAGCCCCATGTTAACATCGGCACCATCGGTCACGTTGACCATGGCAAAACTACTCTGACTGCCGCTATCACCAAAACCCTCGCTATGATGGGCAAGGCAAAATACGAAGCCTACGATATGATCGATAAGGCTCCCGAGGAAAGAGCTCGTGGTATCACAATCAATACCGCTCACGTTGAGTATGAGACCGACAAACGTCACTACGCTCACGTCGACTGCCCCGGCCATGCTGACTATGTTAAGAATATGATCACCGGTGCTGCTCAGATGGACGGCGCTATCCTCGTCGTTTCCGCTGCTGACGGCCCCATGCCCCAGACCCGTGAGCACATCCTGCTCTCTCGTCAGGTCGGCGTGCCTTATATCGTTGTCTTCATGAACAAATGCGACCAGGTCGACGATGAGGAACTCCTCGACCTCGTTGAGATGGAAATCCGTGAACTCCTTAACGAGTACGATTTCCCCGGCGACGATACCCCCATTATCCGTGGTTCCGCTTTGGCCGCTTTGGAAGCTCCTGAGGATATCAACGATCCCGCTTACAAACCCATCCTCGAACTGATGGATGCTGTTGATACCTGGATCCCCACTCCTGAACGTGACGACACTAAGCCTTTCCTGATGCCCGTTGAGGATGTCTTTACCATCACCGGACGCGGCACCGTTGCTACTGGCCGTGTTGAGCGTGGTACCGTTAAGGTCGGCGACGAAGTCGAAATCGTTGGCCTGAAAGAGGAAAAAGCTAAAACTGTTGTTACCGGCGTTGAGATGTTCCGTAAGCTCCTCGATTTCGCTGAAGCCGGCGATAACATCGGCGCTCTGCTCCGTGGCGTGCAGCGCTCCGATATCGAACGTGGCCAGGTTCTCTGCAAACCCGGCACCATTCATCCTCACACCAAATTCCACTGCTCCGTCTACGTCCTGAAAAAGGAAGAGGGCGGCCGTCATAAACCCTTCTTCAACAACTATCGTCCTCAGTTCTACTTCCGTACTACTGACGTTACCGGCATCATCACCCTGCCCGAAGGCACTGAGATGGCTATGCCTGGCGATAACCTCGAGTTCGATGTCGAACTGATTACTCCTATCGCTATTGAAGAAGGCCTCCGTTTCGCTATCCGTGAAGGTGGCAGAACCGTTGGCTCCGGTGTTGTTTCCAAGATCAACGAATAATTTCTTCGCAGAAAATCCCCGGCCTTTCGGTCGGGGATTTTTGTGTATTCTTGGATTTGAAATGCTGAGGATTTTTTCTTTCAATTTCCCTGGTAATATTATGATATTTATCATTTTTTTCGGCATATTTTGTAAAATATGCAGGAATTTATTTTTTTGCTGCAAACCTATTGCACAATTCAACGCTTTAGTGTATAATATAATCATTCTGTAAACTAGGAGGAACTTTTATGGCATTGACAAACGAATATCTCCTCAGCGTTTTGGAAACTGTGAAAAAGAGAAATAGCGGAGAGTCTGAATTCATCCAGGCTGTGCAGGAAGTTTTGGAATCTTTCCAGCCTGTGGTGGAGAAAAAACCTGAATTGATTGCTTCCGGTGTGATTGACCGTATCGTCGAGCCGGAACGCTTTATCCAATTTAGAGTTTCTTGGGTGGATGACCAGGGCAAAGTCCAGGTTAATCGCGGTTACCGTGTGCAGTTTAATTCTGCTATCGGTCCTTATAAAGGCGGTCTGCGGCTCCATCCTTCCGTAAACCAGTCTGTAATTAAATTCTTGGGCTTTGAACAGTGCTTCAAGAATTCTTTGACAGGCCTCCCTATGGGTGGCGGTAAAGGCGGCTCCGATTTTGATCCTAAAGGTAAATCTGATGCCGAAGTAATGCGCTTCTGCCAGGCCTTTATGACCGAACTTTGCCGTCATATCGGTGCTGATACGGACGTTCCCGCTGGTGATATCGGCGTTGGCGCTCGTGAAATCGGCTTCCTGTTTGGCCAATATAAACGTATCCGCAATGAGTTTACTGGCGTCCTTACTGGCAAGGGACTTACTTATGGCGGTTCGCTTGCTCGTACCGAGGCTACAGGTTATGGCCTGCTCTACTTCACGGAGGAAATGCTTAACTGCATGAAGAATGACTCCGTAAAGGGCAAAACTGTCGTGATTTCCGGCTCCGGCAACGTCGCAATCTATGCTACCGAAAAAGCACAGGCTTTGGGCGCTAAAGTGGTCGCTCTTTCCGATTCTTCCGGCTATGTTTATGATAAGGACGGCATTAAGCTGGATGTCGTAAAGCAGATTAAGGAAGTCGAACGTGGAAGAATTTCTGAGTACGCTAATCGCGTAGCAGGCGCTGTCTATACTCCTGGATGCAAGGGAATCTGGACCATTCCTTGCGATATCGCTCTGCCCTGCGCAACTCAGAATGAATTGGACGAGGAATCCGCTAAGATTTTGATTAAAAATGGCGTTATGGCTGTGGCGGAAGGCGCTAATATGCCTTCTACTCCCGGTGCAATTGAGGCATTCCAGAGCGCTGGCGTCCTGTTCGCTCCTGCTAAGGCTGCTAACGCTGGCGGTGTGGCTACTTCCGGCCTTGAAATGTGCCAGAATTCTATGCGTTATTCCTGGACCTTCGAGGAAGTCGATGCCAAGCTGAAAGGTATTATGGTTAATATTTTCCACAATGCTTATAATGCCGCTAAGAATTACGGCCATGAGGGCAACCTCGTTATGGGTGCTAATATCGCTGGCTTTGAAAAGATCGCAAACGCTATGATCGCTCAGGGCGTGATTTAATTTTCCTCCCTTTGAACTCCCTTCTTATACAGGCCGCCCGCCGCTTTTGGCAGGCGGCTTCTCCTTTTATGGCAGTTGTAATTTTTGCCCGTTGCTGGTATAATAGATAAGGATGTTTCTTTGGCGGGTATTTTTTCGATAATCTGTATCCCCGAACGGATCCTGCGTGCTTTTATCATTTCTGAGGAGGAGTTTTGTATGTACCTGGATGACTACGGTCGTAAATGGTTTAAGGGTAATCTGCATACCCATACAACGGTTAGTGATGGCTCTAGATCCCCTGATGAGGTCGCGGCAACCTACCGTGCCGCCGGGTTTGATTTCTTGGCCTTTACAGACCATTGGAACCCTTCAAAAACTTCTATGCAGGATGGACTTCTTTTGCTCCCAGGCTGCGAATATGACGTGGGTACTTCCGTTGTGGACGGAATATACCATATCATCTCAATTGGCGCGCAGCATCCGGAGAAAATTATTCGCTCTTCATCACTTACTCCACAAAATATTTTGGACGCCATTCATGAAGCTTCCGGCTACGCGATTCTGGCTCATCCATCATGGTCCTTGAACCAGCCCGCTGAAATTCTTAAACTTCATGGCGTCGATGCTTCAGAAGTCTTTAATAGTGTCTCTAACGTCCCATGGAATGGCTGTAGGGCTGATTCCAGCGTCATTTTGGATACCGTAGCTGCATTAGGAATGCCTTTGCCTATGGTCGCCTCTGATGACAGCCATTTTTATACCGGTGAGGAATGCACAAATTTTATCTGGCTCCAAGCGGATGAATTGAATTTTGACGCAATTATGGATGCTTTGAAAAAAGGTAGGTTTTATGCCTCCCAAGGCCCCAAAATGGCTGTGGAATGGGATGGATCTACTATGAAGGTACATTGTTCCCCAGCAAAATATGTTGTCTTTTACACCAACATGGTTTATTCTGCCAAACGAGTGGCCAAAGGCCCAGGTATTACCCAAGCAGAATACCAGCCTGGTGCCCAGGAAACCTTCCTGAGAGCTGAAGTTATCGATGAACAGGGGAGAAAGGCTTGGGCTTCTCCGGTTATTTTAAATCTATGAGTATCTTGAGTGGAATTTTGTTGGGCGCCGGTACTTTGTTGATCCTTTATTGTGCTGCCGCCACCTTATTTATGGGCCCGGTCAGCTTTAATGCCATCCTTTTCGGCTTGGGTGTGCTGCTTATGGCTCTGGCCTTCCTGAACAGCCGTTATGGCCAGCTGCCGGCAGCAATCCATTTTAAAAAAATTGCCGTTCCCATCGTTTTAATACTCTTGGTCTGTTTTTCCGCCCTGGAGGCTTTGGTGATTTCCGGCGCCGCCAGAAAGGATACCCAAAAGGCCGATTACATAATCGTTTTGGGGGCAGGACTGAGAGGGGAGGAGTTGACACTTACCCTCTTGCGCAGGCTGGAAGCCGCCCTCGCCTGTTGGCAAGGCGAGACGTTCGTAGTTACCGGCGGTCAGGGTCCCCACGAATCAATCGCCGAAGGTGTTGCTATGGCGCGTTGGCTTGAACAGCAGGGCGTTCCAAAGAATCAGATCTTAGTGGAGGATCAATCTACCAATACCCACGAAAATCTGGATTTCTCTAAAAAATTGATAGAATCCCATTCCGGAAAACCGGTAGGGGAGTCTAGAATCAAAATCGTGACTTCCGATTTCCATTCCTTCCGCGCCAGAATGTTGGCTCGCCGCCAGGGGTTCGCTCAGGTCAGCGCTTACGGCGGACAAACGCCTGCTTTGCTGGCACCGGCTTTCTATATCCGTGAAGGACTCGCTTTGGTTAAATCGTTTTTATTCGACTGGTGATACAGGAGGCTCTTTATGCCTATTGAATACAAAGATATTAAGAATTTTTCTCCCAAAGTCTTAGAGGATTTGTTTTTAAGCATTAACTGGGAGTCCGGACAGTATCCGGAAAAACTCGCCGCTGCTATGCAGCATTCTGATGCCGTTTACTCTGCCTGGGATGGCGATAAGCTGGTCGGCTTGATGAATGCCATTACCGACCACGCTATGACTGCTTATTTCCACTATCTGCTGGTCCGCCCGGAATATCAGCGCCAGCATATCGGCAGCGAACTCATCAAAAGAATGCTGGCTCATTATTGGGATATCCCTTGTAAGCTCCTGCTTTGCGATGAGGCTGGTAAGGAATTCTATAAAAAGTGCGGTTTCGATGACGGGAAAGATCTGCAGGCCGTTTATGTCAGCGACTTGTACTGACCGGAGGATGATGTTTTGGAAATTCGCCTGAATGCGGGAAAATTTTCTTCTTTTATTGCCGTCCCTGCCGATGTGGTGGACAATCATCTTGCTTCTGCCAGCGGGCTATATGTGAAAGTCCTTTTGGCAGTGCTCCGCGCAAATCATGCGGATACCGCTAAAATCGCTGCACAGCTCTCTGTCCCAGAGACCGATGTCAAAGAGGCGATTGGCTACTGGATCCGTAGCGGTATCTTTCAGGAGGATGACAAAGCCAAACATAGTATGGCCAGTACCGCCCCACAGGAAGTGGTCGTTTCGGCACACAGCCTTTCACCAGCCGAAATTCAAGACCGCGTGGAAAAAAATCAGGATGTCCGATTCCTCTTCAGCATGGCAGAGTCTATTTTTGGTAATTTGCTCACTTCTACCCAGCAACGCGGACTCCTGTATATCCATGAGACTTTGGGCCTTCCCGTCGATGTCATCGTGATGGCCTTGCAATACTGCGTTTCTATCGGCAAGGGGAATTTTGCGTACATCCAAAAACTCTGCGCCGGCTGGGCAGATCAGGAAATCAATACTCATGCCAAGGCAGAGGAATATATTCGACTCCAAACGCAGCGCCATTCCAGAGAACAACAGGTTCGCGAACGGTTCGGCCTCCGGGATAGGGCACTCAGCGCACAACAGTCTCGGATGGTTCAAAGCTGGTTCGACGACCTGGGATATGATATCGACATGATCGGAGAAGCATATGAGCGCACCCTGAATGCTATAAATCAGTTGAGTTTCCCGTATATGAATACGATCCTCAAATCCTGGTATGAAAAGGGAATTCATACCCCTCAGGAAATCGCTTTGAAAGACGTTCGCACTGGCGGAGATCCGCCTAAATCCTCCGGCTCAAAACGCCGTACCTCCTCATACGATTTGGATGAATTCGACCGGAGAGGATTTAATATTCCTAAGATTGATAAATAATGGGGGCCCTTTATGAACACAACTTTGGAAATTTGTATGCAGGAACTGGAACGCCGCCGTACTACCGCCCTCATCCGGCAGGCAGAACGATTGGAGCGGATTTCCCGGGAAATCCCACAGGTCATTGCCGTTCGTAAGGAATTGGGCCTGACCTCTGTTCGACTCAGCAGAATGATCCTCGAAAAGCAAACCGATCTCGCTCAGGGGATCGAACAGCTGAAAGGTGCAAATCTGGCCCTCCAGGCTAGGGAAAAAGAGCTTTTGACTGCACATGGATTCCCGGCGGATTATCTCGAGCTGCATTATACCTGCCCCCATTGCAAGGATACCGGGTTCGTCAACGGACAGCGCTGTACCTGTTTGGATGCCTTGATCCGGCAGACCCGTTTGGCAGAACTCAACCGTGTGTCCAACATGCAGCTTTCCAGCTTCTCGACGTTCCAGCTGGGGTACTATTCTACAGAAGTCGATCCCGCAACCGGCGTGGTTCCCCGCCGTATTATGGAAGAGATTTTTCAGTTTTGCCGCCATTACGCTGATGCCTTCCGCCCCGACAGCCGCGGCATTTTTATGATCGGAGATACCGGCCTTGGTAAGACGCATCTCTCCCTGGCCATCGCTCAGGCTGTGATCGCTAAGGGATTCCCTGTGGCCTACGGTTCCGCTCAGGATTTCCTTCGGGCGGTTGAAGAGGAACATTTCGGACGCGCTGCCGTTAATAGGGATACCTTGAACAGCCTTCTGGATGTCGATCTTCTGATTTTTGACGATCTTGGCGCCGAGTTCGCCTCTTCCTTTAATCTTTCTACCGTCTATAATCTGATCAATACACGTTGCAACCGCCGCAAACCTACTATTATCAGCACCAATCTCTCTACCCAGGAATTGGAAGAACGCTATTCTCAACGTGTTGTTTCCCGTTTGTTCTCCCTTTTAGACTGCCTCAGGTTCGTTGGCCGTGATATTCGTCAAATCCGTTCCAGACAGCAAAAATAAATATCGCCCTCACTATTGCGAGGACGATACATAACAAATTTATTATAATTTCTCCATTTATTTACAATATATTATATTATATCTTTTTTAAGAAAAATTTCAAGAGTATTTGTCGAAAAAATGAAGATTCTATGACTTCTACGAATCAATAGGCTTTTATTTGTGCAGATTTTACAGATCTTCCGCGATGCATCTCTTGATTTAAGAGAAAAGTTTGAATTCATAACCTGCTTCCCGCGCATTGTCGATAAAATCTCCCAGTATTTCTGCGTTGTCTGGCGATACCGCATGCAGCAAATAGATCGCTCCGGGATGCAGCGCTTTGGTGATTTTGGGCAACGCTTGTTCCGCTCCCATCTGATTGTTGGGATCCCAATCTTTATATGCATAACTCCAAAATACTGACTTGTATCCCAACATCTGCGTCTGTGCCAGCGTCTGTTCCGAAAATTCTCCTGCCGGCGGACGGAATAATGTCATCGTATATTCAAACTCGTCTTCCATATACTTGTGAACATTCATGATTTCTTCTTCCCGGCGTTCAATTGAAACCTCCGGAAAACAGGGATGCTTATCACTGTGATTCCCAATCGCGTGTCCTTCTTCGATCATCCGCTTGATCAGTTCAGGCTGGCTCTTGATGTAATCCAATGTACAAAAAAAGACCGCCTGTACTCCCTTTTCTTTTAGCGTATCCAATATTGGAGTCGTACACCCATTTTCATAACCACAATCAAAGGTTAAATAGATTACCGGCTCATCTTCTCCAATATAGTACGCATCATACTTTCCGTATTTCTCCTGAAATACCAGCGGCGATGTGGGGCGGTTCTTTTCATCTACCTGCACGCCTTGTCCCCATCCCTGCTTCGTGTTATCCAAGCTTTGCAAATCATACGCCACCGTAGAAACTCCTGTTTCTTCCGATGTCTCAGAGAGTGCGCCGGATGTCGGCACACTCTCTGACTTGTCTTCAGAGTCCATCGGCTTGCTGGATTCTTCCCGCGATTCGTCAGATCTTTCTTCAGATGAGAGATTACTTTCTTCTCGGTCTATTTTAGAACTTGTGTCATCCATATCAGGACGAATATCCGATTCCATATCCGACATGTCAGAACTTAGATTGCTTCCTAAATCTGATACTCCACTCCCGATATCCGATACGCCGTCTTCAACCGTTTTGCACCCGCCAAGCAGCAGGGCAGCAGCCAGTCCGGCACATATCAATCTGATCTTCGTCATTTTCTTAACACTCCTTCGTCCGCTGCGCTCCAGCGCGGCGGTTGGCGCATTCGCCGGTTATGCCGGCTTCGTTATTATTCCCCTTCCATTGTGAAAAATGTTCGCTTTTCCCCGGTAATATCTGGTCAGAATTCAAAAGCTCCCCGTGATCCGGAGAGCCGTTCCTTTACCTTTATCCTTTTTCCATCGCATGCTCGCTGTTTTTGATTAGGTTCAACAGCGATGATGCGTGCTGTGGATATTCTTCGGTCAGACTTTCCGATGTAATTACCATTTGTTCCCGTTTCTCCGCAGCAATCGTTTTCTTTCCATCTAATCCTTCCGCAAGCGTCATCGCCGTGGCTTCCTCTTCTACCATAGCCGCAATCGCTTTCGGCGACGACAGATGCTTCGGTATCTGGAAAAAGTTTTGCTCGTTTTTGGAATTTACCCCATATATGACTCGGAACATCCGATATACTGACAACATTAAAAAATTTGACACCGCTACTGTCAATTCCCGGCAATCCGTTCGCTGCAATAAATCAAAGATGATCGACAGCGAATTGGTTATCAGCTTTTTATTTAATGTGGGCAGAATACTCCCTTTCATTCGATTCCCTTTGTTTGCGGAATCAGCTTCCGGAAGGTCTTCCACAGACAATGTCGTCCCTGTCCGCTCCGGAGAACGTCCCAGCAGAAAATCACAGGATACATGATAAAAATCTGCTGCTCGGACTACAAAATCTAACCCGCATTCACGGATCCCTTTCTCATAGTGTGACAGCAATGCCTGAGAAATATTCAGTTGTGCTGCCGCCTCTTTCTGACTGATCCCACGTTCTTTCCGCAGAAGAGTGAGTATTCTTGGAAAATCAGAGTTCATCTCCCGAGTCCCCCAATGATGGTATATTACACAGAGCAATGCCCTGAATCGTGCCAATTCCTTTTACACAGGCAAGTTAACGCATAGTAAATTATATAACAAACCCTACTTCTTGTAAAGGGATTTTGACTAACTTTTAAAATTTTTGTCGAATTACCTATGAATCCTTTATTAAATTTTGTCAGGGCTTGTTTTTTACAGGTAAAATACGGTATAATATTCCTCAGAAGATTCTTTTGCCCCTCATCGTTATATTATTTTTGTTTTTTCTCTTTTTATAGAATTGATCTTTTGTTTCCATTGCTAAAGGAGGTATGCTGATTGATTACATATAAACTTTATTTGATCCGCCATGGTATGACCAAGGGAAACGTCGAAGGTCGTTTCGTCGGCAGATCTGACCTCCCGCTTTGCCCGGAAGGAATCCATCAGCTTCATAAACTTAAAGAGGATTATGATTATCCGGATGTCCAGAAGGTCTATTCCTCTCCTATGCTTCGTTGCGTTCAATCCGCTGAGATCCTTTACCCTAATCGTCTCCTTCAACGTATCGATCGCCTTCGCGAATATGATTTCGGCGTCTTTGAGGGTCAGCAGGCTAAGGATCTGGCCGGTACCGAAATGTTCCTTCGTTGGAATCAGAGCGGTATGTCCGCTCCGCCGGAAGGTGCGGAATCCATTACTGCTTTTGCCGAACGCGTCGCTGCCGGCCTCCAGGAAATCCTCGACGATATGATGAAAAATAACATCACTTCCGCTGCGGCCATCCTCCATGGTGGCGTCATCCTTAATCTGCTCTCTGTCTTCGCTTATCCAAAACGCGACCCTATGATGTGGATGACCCCCTGCGGTACAGGTTTTACAGCCCTCATAAATGCACAGCTCTGGCAGCGGGACGGCGTCTTTGAGGTTTATTCCCCAATCCCCTTTGAAAAGGAGCCTTCCGTCGGCAATATCAATTGGGATGAATCCGATGATGAGAAGTTCTTCCACGATCTTCCAAAAGACTTTTCTATGGTTGACGTCCCCGAACAGGAGGACCCTGAGAAGGGGACTACTCCTCAAACCGTGGTTTACTAATTTCGTCTAAAAGGAGGTTGTGTGATCTTGACTGTTCGCCAACTTATTAAAAATAATGCCCGCGAAAGTCTTAAACATCATTGGGGCAGGGCAATCGGTATCCTTTTGTTCCTCTTTTGCGTTAATGCCCTTTTCCTGCTCCTGGAACAGTTCTTTTGCTATCTCCTTTCGCTTAATCTAACGGAGGATCCCGCTCTGGTCGTGGATCTCTTTCATGGACAAATTCGCCTTTCTTCTTCAATGGCTATCATAACGGCCTGTTTTGCTGTCGTTAGCTTCGTGATTACAACCCCCTTGATGTTCGGTATGACAAAATGGTACTTCCATCAGGTGGGCGGCGACAGGCCCGCTCTCCAGACACTTTTTACCTACTTCTATGGAATCCGGGATTTGTTCCGCTCTATTGCACTTCGCTTTATCTTGGCTGTACGGGTAACCCTTTGGGCTTTACTGTTTGCTATCCCACCCGCCGCAATCTTTTGGGGCGCCTGGCAAATCTCTTTTTGGAATAGTTCTTATGCGGCGTTGCTGCTGGCTGTCCTTTCCGTCTTGGCCGGTATCGTTGCTATTGCAATGGCCGTCTTGTGGTTTTGCTGGATCCAAAGGTATTTCCTGGTGGACTATCTCTTCGTTTCTGATAGCGGCCTCGGCCTCCATGCAATGATCCGTAAATCTGTGCGTATCATGAAAAACCATCGCTGCCAGACGGCTGCTTTATATGGTTCCTTTATTCCTTGGCTCCTTTTAAGTGTGCTTGTGGCTCCGCTCCTTTTTGTTCTCCCTTATATGGCTGCAAGTATGGCGATCCACGCAAGAGTCCTCATCGAACAGGATCAGCGCCGCCAAAGTAATTGATTTTTATACAGCGAGGTTAACGTATCATGATAACTGACATTTCTCAAGCAAAACGTATCGTCGTTAAAGTCGGTACCTCCACCCTGGCTCACAAAACAGGCCTTATGAATATCCAACGGGTCGAACGCCTGGTCAAAGTGCTGGCCGATTTGAAAAACTCCGGCAGGGAAATCATTCTCGTTTCTTCCGGTGCCATCGGCGTCGGATCCGGTAAAATGGGGCTGGCTTCACGCCCTGCGGATACTCCTTCTAAACAGGCGTGCGCCGCCATCGGCCAATGTGAACTGATGTACTGTTATGATAAGTATTTTTCCGAATACAATCATGTGGTTGCCCAAGTCCTCCTTACTAGGGATATCATCGATTCACCAGAGCGTAAGGAAAACGTCGTGAATACTTTCTGCAAGCTGCTCCAGTTCGGCGTCATACCCATTGTCAACGAAAATGACACCGTCGCCGTCGAAGAAATTGAGTTCGGAGACAATGATACTCTTTCCGCCATCGTGGGTACCTTGGCCGATGCCGACTTGCTGATTATCTTAAGCGATATCGATGGCGTTTTCGACGGCGATCCCAGGATGAATCCTCAGGCAAAACTGATTCACCGCATCCCCACAATTAATGATGAAGTGCGTGCTTTGGCTGGGGATCGCGGTTCTACTTTAGGAACAGGCGGTATGATTACCAAATTGACGGCCGCTCAGATCGGACTCGATGCGGGATTCCCTACAGTGATTATGAACGGTTCTGCCCCTGAACGGCTCTATGACCTTTTTGATGGGCAGACAATCGGCACCTGGATCGGCTAAATGGAAGGAGTTTTACTATGAATCTGCAGTAACTAGGACAACAAACAAAAAATGCTTCCCGGGTTATCGGAAAAGCT
>CALXBD010000090.1 GCA_944386445.1 uncultured Clostridia bacterium | reverse complement strand
AGGACAGGGGATTTGAGACCTGCGGCCAGTGCCGGAAATGTCCTTGTGAAGATTTGAGCCAGATGGCGGCCGACCCAAAGGAAGGGGACGGCGGAGAGCGGATTCTTCGGACGAAAGCCTGGGCGGAGGCCCTGGCTGCGGAAGAAGCTGCCAAACCTTTTGATGGGGAAGAGGATTGGAGCCAGGATTTTGATGAGGATGAGCCGGAGTATCAGGAGCATTGTCATCATGATGGCTGCTGTTGCCACGGGGAATAACAGGAGACTTCTTCAGCGTAGCTGCAAACAAAATTGAAAGAGGCCCCGGCGATGTCCCGCCGCCGCGCATTTTGCGGAGCAAAATGGCGGTTTGGAGCGTCCTGAACTTCCACTGCGGTGTATTTGCGAAAGCAAAGCTGGCACATAAAACTGCTGCCGGACCATTCACTGGATGGTCCGGCAGTTTAACGTTTATAAGAACAACGGACGGCTTATGCCGTTTGGAAAACCCCAGGCGTGGGTTTTCCATACCTTTCCCGCGCTCTTTTATTATAAAGATTTCGCCTTCTGCGGAAGGCGAGAAGGGGCGCTGCCCCCTTCACCCCCGCAATTTTTCGAGAAAAATTGAGTAAAGCTTTTCATTTGGCTATCCGGAATTTTTAGTCTTTCAGGGTCAGTTCCACAACCGTGTCGGCAGCGTCAGGCAGCGGGAAGGAACGTCCTCCAAAGGTGAAGAAGGTGGTGGTGGGGAACGCTTTGGCATTCCAAGGTTTATCTATACGGATCTCCGAGCCGTCCGCCAGCAGCCGTGCCTTTTCGATCCGCTCCGGAGCGATATCTACAGCCACAGCATTGATGCACTCTTCCATCACATGGGCATAGACCTTGTTGCCCTTCTGGGTGTACCGACCCCATTCGGGTTTCGGGAAATCTGAGATTCCGCAGCCGTAAACGGATTCGGAGTTGCCTTTCATCCAGTGGCCCACTTCTTTCAGGATTTCCAGAGATTCTTCCGGAATTTCTCCCTTTGCGTTAGGCCCTACATTCAAAAGCAAGTTTCCGTTTTTGCTGACACACTCTACTAAGCTCCGGATCACCAGTTTGGCGGGTTTGTAATGGTGGTCCGCCGCGCAGTAGCCCCAGTGATCGTTTAATGTAATGCAGGATTCCCAGGGAATAGAATTTCCATGGATATCCGTCATGCCCGCAGGCGGGATCATCTGCTCCGGCGAAGCAAAGTCTCCGGCGTAGATAGAGGGCGCATCCGAAGTAATCGAACCGTAGGATTCTCCGCCGACCTCCAGCCGATTGTCCAAAACGATCCACGGCTGCAGCTCCCGAGCCATCTTGGCCAGCTTGGTAGCCTCCCATTTTTCCCCGGACATCTCCCCGTAGGAGAAATCAAACCACATAATATCCAGCTTGCCATAATTGGTCAGCAGTTCCCGGACCTGTCCGTGCAGATACTCCACATACCGGCTGAAATCCCGGCCTTCGTTGGAGCATTCCGGATGATTCCGCATGGGGTGATTGGTATCTCCGTAATGAGGGTAATCCGGATGATGCCAGTCCAGAAGGGAATAATAAAGTCCGACCTTGATTCCCTCCGCCCGGAAGGCATCCAGGAATTCACGCACTAAGTCCCGGCCGCATTTGGTATTGGTAGACTTGAAATCCGTCAGCTTGGAATCAAACAGGCAGAACCCGTCGTGATGCTTGGAGGTCAGGACCGCATATTTCATCCCGGCTTCCTTTGCCGCCTTAGCCCAGGCCTTGGGATCATAGTTTACGGGGTCAAACTCCTTAAAAAAGGGCAGATAGTCTTCTTCCGGAATCTGCTCGGTAGAGCGAACCCATTCGCCCCGGGCAGGAATCGAATACAGTCCCCAATGGATAAACATTCCGAACCGGCTTTCCAAAAACCATTTGGTCCGCTGGGTTCTCGCTTCAATGATGTCGTTCATAAAACGCCCTCCCTGCTTTATTTTCTTATTTTCATTTTAGACCTTTTGCGTTATAATGGAATAGGCAAAATTAAGGTCCGTTTATCAAAAATTAGGGTGGTGGCAGCTTGCAGTACCTGGAACAGCTTTTGGATGACTGTACGGTTTCCGTTTTGGATGCGCATTTTACTCATTGCTGGATCGACTGGGCAGGACGGGATTATATCCCAGAGTATAATAAATTTTATTTTATACAAAGCGGAGATGGAGAGCTGGTGGTAGACGGGCAGATTTACCATCCTCAGCCGGGGGAATTGTTCCTGATGCCTGCCGGCGTCAAGCAGAGCTACTACGCCATCAACGACAACTGCTACGTCAAATATTGGTGCCATTTTACGGCTCAAAGCAGTGGGGTGCGGCTGTTTGACGCTATCCGGACGCCGCTGTGTGTCCGTCCGGAGAACCCCGATCGGTTGACCCAGAACTTCCGGGAGTTGGTGGACAGTGTGGAAAAACCGGATGAGGTTTCCCGGCTGCGGGGGAAGGCTGCTTTGCTGGAGATCCTGGCGGCATACCTGTCAGCCGCGGGAATGGAGTTTTCAGAAGGGTTCCCCGCCGATCAGCTGACCCGGCTGACTGCCTATATCACCGCCCACCTCAGCGGGGAAATCACTTTGGAGGATCTGGCAGCCATCGTCCATTTCCATCCCAATTATTTCATCAGCTTTTTTAAAAAGTATTTCGGAATGCCCCCTTTGAAGTACGTGGCAGAGGCAAGACTTGAAAAGGCAAAACGGCTTTTGAAGGCTACCGATGAAAGCGTGGCTCAGGTGGCGGAGCAAACCGGGTTCCATGATTTATACCATTTTTCCAAGCGGTTCAAAGCATATACAGGGTTTTCCCCCTCGGACTTCCGCCGGCTGTAAGCAGGAGAGTTCGCAAAAAACGGCAATGGCGTCAAGAAATGCGTGGAAAAGGCAAATCCTTTGCCGCGCTTTTGAGGTATAATGAAAGGAAAGGGGGATTTTTATGGACTACCAGCAGCTTTTGAATACCGTTATGCAGACGGGATATATTTTGCTGAAAAACGGCGCGGAAATCTATCGGGTGGAGGAATCCATGCAGCGGCTCTGTCAGGCTTACGGATTGGAAAAGCCGGAGGTTTTTGCGATTTCTTCCTGCATTATCCTGGGATTCCAGGACGAGGAAGGGCAGAACTATTCCCGGATCAAACGGGTCTTAGAGCGTGGTACCGATCTGGATAAGGTGGAAAAGATTAACGCCCTCTGCCGGGAAGTCTGTGCAGATCCCCCTCCACCGGAAGTGTTCGCCGCCCGGCTTAAAGAGATCGAAGGCGGCCGCCGTTACAGCTTTCCCTGGCAGGTAGCTGCCTTTTCGGTCATCTCAGCAGGGTTTACCCTGCTGTTCGGCGGCAGCGGTCTGGATGCCCTGCTGGCAGCATTCTGCGGTGCCGCCCTGAAGCCCCTGGTCAGGCTGATGGAAAACTGGAAGGCAAACTTTTTCTTTGTAAACGTTACCGGGTCGGCACTGGTGGCCGCCATCGCTTTGGGCGCCATGCGCCTGGGAATGCCGGTCCAGGCCGATAAGGTTATCATCGGCACCTTGATGAACCTGGTGCCGGGAGTGGCGCTGACTAACTTTATGCGGGACTTGATGGCAGGGGATTTTATCGCCGGGATGCTGAAGCTGACAGAAGCCCTGCTCATTGCCACTGCCATTGCCTTGGGGACCGGCGTCAGTTTCTGGCTGCTGCGGGCCCCGGTGTAAGGAGGAATTCGGATGGAACCCGGAATGATCCTGAAAGAATACGTGTTGCCCTGTGTTTATGCGTTTGTAGCATGTGCAGGGTTCTGCTTTGTCTATAACCTGCGGGGAAAGCAGCTTGTTTTCGCCCCTTTGGGAGGCGCTGTCGGATGGCTTACCTATCTGCTGACGGCTTTTCTTGAAAATGAAACCATTCAGTTTTTTTTGGCGGCCATGGCATTGGCCGTTTATGCGGAAATCATGGCCAGGGTCCACAAGGCGCCGGTTACCTGTTACCTGTTGGTAGCTCTTTTGCCGTTGGTACCCGGCGGCGGCATTTATTATACTATGGAGCATTGCATCAACGGTGATACGGAGGCATTTTTGGAAACGGGACTTCATACGCTGGGACTGGCCGGGGCTTTGGCCATGGGTGTAGTGGTGGTGTCGTCCGTAGCAAGGCTGGGATTGGTTTCCCGGCTGACACGTTTCTTACGGCAGGGAGGGCATGGTTCATGATTTACAGAATTGAGAACGGATTGCTGAAGGAAGGGGAGGGCTCCGGAGAAATCGTAGGGCTTTTTCCCCTTTCCGAAATGGAGGCTGCGGTTTCGAAATATGGGCTTGACAGCCGCGTCTGTGCGGAACCTGTCCGCAACCGCTATTCTAAATTTCTGGGTTTTCCGGATTTAGACTGTCTGATTCTGAATGTCCCGACCACCTGGCAGAAGGAACTGTCGATGCAGCGGCTGGTGATCTTGCTGGACCGGGATAAGCTGTTCTTTTTCAGCGAGAATACGGCATTGATCCGTGAAGCGGTGTCCCCACGGCTGAAGGACGGCGGAAAAACCAGCCGGGAACTGCTGCTGCGGGATTATCTGGATCACCTGGTGGGTCGGGACAGCCTGTTTCTGGATCAGCTGGAGCAGGGGGTTCTGGAGCTGGAAAATGATCTGATCACTTCCCGCAGAACCAACTATGTGGAACGGATCATTTCCTTTCGCCGGCAGCTGATGGTGCTTAAACAGTATTATGAGCAGTTCGGCGACCTGCTGGATGATTTGATGGAAGACGAAAATCAGCTGCTTTCCGGACGCAACCGCCGGCCCTTTAAGCTGCTGATCGCCAAGGCGGACCGGATTTTCCATACCATTCTCAATCTGCGGGATTATGTCACTCAGGTCAGGGAATCCTATCAGGCACAGGAGGATATCCGCCTGAATAATATCATGAAGTATTTTACTGTGATCAGTACTCTTTTCCTTCCGCTGACGCTGATCGTTGGCTGGTACGGAATGAATGTGAAAATGCCGGAATTCCAGTGGAAATATGGGTATTTATGGGTAATCGGATTGTGTGTGGCAGCAGTGGCGGCCTGTCTGGCCTTTTTCAAAAAGAATAAATGGTTTTGAAACGCCGCTTTTTGACGCAATTTTTGTGCAAAATATCGATTTACCGCTTTTAACTGATAAATTGGTTAAAAAATTCTTGACAATTGCCGGAAGGTGTATTAAAATAGAACCAAATTCGGAGAAAGGATGAAAACCATGACAGCACTGCGTGCCAATCGATTTATGGGCTTTTTTGGCTGGAGCTATTTTTATGGCGCCGGTCCGATTTCCCATACTCATCTTTCGTTGGCCAGTTTGTGTTTGCTGTGATTTTCTGATTTAAGGAAAGACAGTCCGCATCTTTGGAAACGAAGATGCGGACTTTTTGTTTTGTCAAGCTTTTGGTTTCCGGGCCGGTAAAGCGCTGTGCCGGTTTGGAGATCAAAAAACCGGATAATACGCCATTTAAAGGAGATTGTGATCATGATTATTGTATTGAAGAAAAACACCAACGCCGAGGAAGTCAAAAAATTGGTTGCCGACCTGGAAGCAGTCGGAAATATTCACGCCCATACCATTGTAGGCGAACAAAGCAACGTCATCGGACTGGTGGGCGATACCACCCGCCTTAACGAGGACGATATCGCCGCCAACGACATCGTGGAATCCGTAAAGCGCGTCCAGGAGCCATACAAGCTGGCCAACCGGAAGTTCCATCCGGAGGATACCGTGGTGGAGGTCCCCGCTGCAGAGGGCCTGGTGCTTGTGGGCGGAAAACAGTTCCAGATCATTGCCGGCCCCTGCTCCGTGGAAAGTGAGGAACAGATCGTAGCCATCGCCAAGGCGGTAAAAGCCAGCGGCGCCAATCTCCTTCGCGGCGGCGCCTTCAAGCCCCGTACCTCTCCATACGCCTTCCAGGGGCTTCATGATGAGGGCCTGCGGCTGCTGCTGGTGGCCAAAAAGGAAACCGGCCTTCCCATTGTGACCGAAATCATGTCTCCCGCCCATCTGCCCCTGTTCGAGGACGTGGACGTCATCCAAGTGGGTGCCCGGAATATGCAGAACTTCGAGCTTTTAAAGGAGCTGGGAACCTGCCGCAAGCCCATCCTTCTCAAACGGGGCCTGGCCAATACCCTGGAAGAGCTGCTCATGAGCGCCGAGTACATCATGGCCAGCGGCAACCCCAACGTCATCCTCTGCGAGCGCGGCATCCGGACCTTCGAGACTTCTACCCGCAATACCCTGGATCTGTCTGCGGTCCCCATGCTCAAAAAACAGTCCCACCTGCCGGTCATCATCGATCCGTCTCATGCCTGCGGCATCGCCTGGATGGTGGAGCCTATGGCCAAGGCTGCCGCGGCAGTAGGAGCCGACGGCCTGATTATCGAGGTTCACAACAATCCTAAGAAGGCCCTCTGCGACGGCAAACAGTCCATTACCCCGGAAGCCTTCGACCAGTTGGTAAAAACTGTCCGGCCCTTCGTGGAGCTGAACGGCAAAACCCTGTAATCCCGGGAGGAATACGATGAGCATACTGCAGGTTTCCCTGCCGGGCGGGCGCGGGTATCAGATCTCCATTGAAAAAGGGATTCTTCGCCGCTGCGGGGAAGAGATTCGAAAGGTTTACAGCGGAACGGATATCTGCATCGTCACCGATTCCAATGTCGGCTCCCTTTATGGGGAAGCCGTGGCCTGTTCTCTGAAAGAGGCAGGATTCCGCGTCAAGACAGTCACCTTCCCGGCCGGGGAAAAAAGCAAGAATATGGAGGGACTGGTTTCCCTCTATGACGGGATGCTGTCTCCTGAACCCTTCCCTATGACCCGGGGCGGCCTCATCGTCGCTCTGGGCGGAGGCGTGACCGGGGATATGGCAGGCTTTGCAGCGGCCACCCTTTTCAGAGGGATCCCTTTTGTGCAGATTCCTACCACCCTGCTGGCCCAGGTGGATTCCTCCGTGGGCGGCAAGGTGGCGGTGGACTTAAAACAGGGAAAAAACCTGGCCGGGGCCTTCTATCAGCCCCGGGCGGTCCTCATTGACCCGGATACGCTCTGCACCCTGCCGGACCGGGTGTTCGGGGACGGGCTGGCAGAGGTGGTCAAATACGGCGTCCTCGGGGACGCGGAACTTTTCGCCCTGCTTTCAGGCTGCGCTGGCCGAAAAGAGCTGATGGAGCGGATGGAGGAAATCATCTTCACCTGCTGCGACGCCAAACGGGCCATCGTGGAGCGGGATGAGCAGGATACCGGCGACCGGATGCTCTTAAACCTTGGGCATACTTTGGGACATGCCTATGAAAAGCTGGGAAACTATGAGACCTATATGCATGGGGAAGCGGTTTCCTGCGGAATGGTGCGGATTCTGGAAATCGGCGAGGAGCAGGGCTTTACCTGTCCGGGGACTGCAAAACAGGTGGCGGAACTGCTTGAGCGGTTCGGGCTGCCCACAAAGGCCGGCGAGATTCCGTCTCAAGCGCTGCGGCAGGTTCTTGCCTACGACAAAAAAGGCAGCGGCGGAGAGATTACCATCGTCCTTTGCAAGGAAATCGGCAAGGGATTTCTGCATAAAATGCCCAAGGCCGAATTCAGCCGCTGGGCCTGTGGGGAGTAATGAAATGGATGTGATTCTGACGCCGGGAAAGCTGGCAGGTGCGGTCACGGTGCCGTCCTCCAAAAGCATGGCACACCGGTATCTGCTCTGCGCGGCTTTGACCCACGGAAAAAGCCGCATCGGAAATGTCAGCCTTTCCGCGGACATCGAGGCCACCCTGCGGGGGGCAGCTGTTCTGGGGGCGATGTTTTCCGTTTCCGGCCGGGAGGTAACGGTTTCCGGCGACGGGATTTGGAAGGAGAATGCCGAAATCGATTGTGGGGAATCCGGGTCGACCTTGCGGTTCTTGATCCCGGTGGCTCTGGCGGCCGGCGGTGGGAAAAAAGTACGCTTCCGGGGGCACGGGCGGTTGATGGAGCGGCCTTTGGAACCGTATTTTGAGATTTTCCGGGAAAAAGGCATCCGCTATGAGCTGAAAGGCGATTTTCTGGAAGTGGAGGGCGCTCTTCCCGCCGGCAGGTACTCCTTAAGCGGGAAAATCAGCTCCCAGTTTGTGACGGGGCTGCTGCTGGGCTTGAGCCTCTTGCCCCAGCCGACGGAAATCGTCATTACCGACGAGCTTCAGTCCAAAGGGTATGTGGATATGACCCTTTCCGCCATGGCGGCTTTTGGCGTGAAAGCGGAAAATCAAGGGTATCGCCGGTTCCTGCTGCCGGGAGGACAGAAATTTAAGGCGACAGACTGTTCGGTAGAAGGGGATTACTCTCAGGCGGCATTTTTCCTGGGGGCCAATTTCCTGGGCAGTCGGGTGGAGGTGCAGGGCATGAATCCCGATTCGATCCAAGGGGATCGGGCTGTCCTTTCGATCCTGGAACGCATGGCCCAGCCCGGAGATCTGGAAGTGGATGCCGGAGAAATCCCGGATCTGATCCCGGTTTTAGCGGTCTGTGCCGCCGGAAGAGAAGGCCGAACGGTTCGGTTTGCCAATGCCGGACGGCTGCGGATGAAGGAGAGCGACCGTATCGAAACAACGGCGGCTTTGGTTCGGCAGCTGGGCGGCGTTGTCCGGACCGGCCCGGATTTTCTGGAAGTGGACGGCTGCAAAACCCTCTGGGGCGGGGAAGCGGACAGCTTTTCCGATCACCGGATTGCCATGGCGGCTGCCGTCGCCGCAACCATCTGCCGGAAGCCGGTACGGGTGAAGGGCGCGCAGTGCGTTTCCAAGTCCTACCCGGATTTCTGGAAGGATTATCAAACCCTGGGCGGCCTGCTCCGGGAAGAGGAGTGATAAAATGTTCAGTTACCAGATTTTCGGCGAGTCCCATGGGGAGGCTGTCGGCGTGGTGATGGAGGGCCTGCCCTCCGGTATCCTTTTGGATGAGGATTTTATTTCCCGGGAGATGGAACGCCGCCGCGCCAAAACAGGTGGACTTTCCACCACTCGCATCGAGTCGGATATTCCCAAACCCTTAAGCGGGGTTTATCAGGGCAAAACCACCGGCACCCCTCTCTGTGCTGTCATCGCCAATGAGAATACCCGTTCCGGGGACTATTTTGCCACCCAGGGACTCGCCCGCCCCTCCCACGGGGATTACACCGGGTTCGTCCGGTATCACGGCTGCAATGACCCCCGAGGCGGCGGTCATTTTTCCGGAAGGCTCACGGCTCCGCTGGTGTATGCGGGAGCGGTTGCCAAGCTGATTTTAAAGCAGCGCCATATTGCCGTAGGCGCCCATATCGCCCAGGTGGGCAACGTCAAAGACCGGCTTTTTGACCCGGTTCAGCTCACGGAAGAAGACTTCGCGCCTTTGTGGGCGGAATCCTTTTCGGTCCTCTCGCCCGAAATCGGGGAGAAGATGAAGGTGGAAATCCAGTTGGCCCGCTTGAACGCGGATTCGGTAGGAGGTGTCATCGAGTGCGGCATCACCGGGATGCCTGCCGGAATCGGCGAGCCGGGGCTTACCAGCCTGGAGAGCATCCTTTCCAGACATATATTTGCAGTTCCTGCCGTCAAGGGCATCGAGTTCGGCGATGGTTTTGCGCTGGCCTCCATGCGGGGCAGCCAGGCCAATGACCCCATGCGTATGAAAGACGGCAAGGTCGTCACCGAAACTAACCGGAACGGCGGGATTTTGGGCGGGATTTCCAACGGGATGCCGGTGATCTTCCGGGTAGTCATCAAGCCTACCTCCTCCATCGGCCAGCCTCAGAAAACCGTCAACCTGGATACCATGGAGGATGCCCAGCTGGTGGTCAAGGGCCGCCATGACCCCTGTATCCTCTCCCGGGCTTCGGTGGTAGTGGAAAGCGCCGCCGCTCTGGCCCTCTGTGAGGCGCTGCTGTAATTCTATAGCGGCAGTTTTAGGCTGCCGCTTCCCGCTGCGGCCTGCGCCCGGCGGGCTTTTTGCTAAAATAGTAAGGAAAGAAGGGTTTCATGTGAAGACACTGGAAACGCCCCGGCTCCTTCTCAGGGATTGGCAAAAGGAGGACGCCGAGGACCTTTACCACTACGCTAAGGACCCGGAAGTGGGCCCTGCCGCCGGCTGGAAGCCTCATGAGAGCATCGAGGAAAGCCGGGATATTCTGGATAAAATGTTTCTGGGCTCCACAGAGGTGTGGGCCATCGTCAGCAAAGAGGACGGTAGAGTGATCGGCTCTTTGGGACTTCATGGCGACAGCAAGCGTGCAGGTGTTCCTGGGGTAAAAATGCTCGGTTATGTCCTTTCCCGGGAATACTGGGGCAGAGGGCTGATGACCGAGGCGGCAAAAGCAGCCCTTGCTTATGCCTTTGAGGAGGAGAAACTTCAGATGGTGTCGGTTTTCCACTTCCCATTTAACGGCCGTTCCCGACGGGTCATCGAAAAGTGCGGGTTCCGGCGGGAGGGCGTTTTCCGGAAGGCTACCTGCCAGTATAACGGAGAGATCCTGGATGAGGTCTGCTACTCCCTGACCGCCGACGAATATTGGGCCGGAAAGGGTGAGGACAGATGATAACTGCTGTTTACTGCGGGGTTCCGGGGTCTTACGCCGAGGAAGCCGCTCTTTGCTATTTTGGGGAAAACGCTTCCCTTCTGCAGGCGAGCTCCTTCGGAAACGCCTTTGAGCGGCTCCGGGACCGGGAAGCGGACCGGGCAGTCCTGCCCATTGAAAACAGTTCCACCGGGGCTATTTCGGCGGTATATGACCTGCTGGGACGGTATGGCTTTTATATTGTAGGGGAACAATACGTCCGGGTGAACCATTGCCTGCTTGCCCGTCCCGGAGGGACAATGACCGATATTCGGGAGGTCATCTCCCATGAGCAGGGGCTTTCCCAGTCGGCGGAGTTTCTTGCAAAGCATCCGGAATGGGTCTGCCGGCCGGTTTACAACACCGCTGCCGCCGCCAAAATGGTGTCGGAATGTCCGGATTTTCATCTGGCGGCTATCGCCAGCCGGCGGGCAGCTCAATGCTATGGGCTGGAGGTATTAGCCGAAGGAGTCAACTTTAAGAATGAAAATTACACCCGGTTTGTCGTCATTTCCCGGGAGCCGGATTACCTGCCCGACAGCGACAAGGTGTCTTTGGCGTTTACCCTGCCCCATGTGGTAGGGAGCTTATGCGGCGTTTTGGAGGTCTTGAGCCGGCGGGGAATGAATCTCGTAAAAATCGAATCCCGGCCCATCGCCGACCGGAACTGGGAGTATCTTTTTTTTGCCGACTTCATTACCGGCAGCCCTCACACAGAGCTGGAGCCGCTGTTCCGGGAGCTGAAGGAGCATACCCAGACGCTGCAGGTGCTGGGCTGTTACCGGCACCGGCCGGCGGGAAGTCCGGAGGAGGGCTGATATGAAGGAAAATCTGGTGCTGATCGGGATGCCGGGCAGCGGCAAGACGTCGGTAGGGAAAATCCTGGCGGAGCGGCTGGGGTTTGTCTTTGCGGATCTGGACGAGGAAATCGCAAAGGCAGCCGGAAGGTCTATCCCGGAAATTTTTGCGGAGGAAGGGGAGGAAGGCTTCCGGAAGCGGGAGACTGCCTGCGCCCGGGAAGCCGCTTCCCGAACCGGACAGGTCATTGCTACCGGCGGAGGGATCATCCTGCGAAAGGAGAACATGGAAGCCTTGTCCGCTTCCGGGACGGTGATTTTCCTGGACCGGACCGTGGAGGAAATCTGTGGGTCGGATCTGTCTGGACGGCCGCTGATCGCTGGGGATTTAAGCCGTGTGCAGGCCCTTTACGACCAGCGCATCGGCCTTTACCGGCAATATGCGGAGGTTACCGCAGGCAGCCACGCTGCTCCAGCTGAGGTGGCTGAATCTATCATCGCGTTACTGAAAGGAGATTTTCATGGCTGATTTGCGTCTTGCCGTCATTGGGGACCCCATTGCCCATACCCTCTCCCCGCTGATCCAGGGAAAAATGATGGAGCGTCTGGGGGTACCGGGTAGCTATGACGCCCATTTGGTCCACACGGAGGGACTGGGAGATTTTGTAAAGTTTGCCCGGGAAAATTTAGATGGGTTTAACATTACCATTCCGCATAAGAGCCACATCTTGCCGTACCTGGACGGCATCGATACCTATGCGGCCAGCTGCGGCGCCGTGAATACCGTGCGGGTAACGGACGGGAAACTCTATGGCTTCAATACCGACGGCAACGGCATCGTATCCGCCCTGCGGCTGATGGGTGTTTCCTTTCAGGGCGCGCGGGTCAGCCTGCTGGGAGCCGGCGGCGCCGCGCTCTCTATCTGCAAAAAGGCCCTGGAAATGGGCGCTAAATCCGTAACGGTTTTCTGCCGTACTCCGGCCAAGGCCGCCGCTATGGCAGAAGATCCTCGTGTCACGGTCCGGTCCTTTGACCAGTTGTCTGCCGATTCCTGCGGGAAGGTCAGCGACGTCATTGTCAACGCCACCCCTTTGGGAATGAGCGGCATCGACAGCAATTTTTCCGATTTTTCCTTTTTGGACGGAACTTCCGCTGCTGTATGTGATATCGTCTACAAGCCTGCGGAAACCTCCCTGCTGCGGGAGTGCGCCGCCAGAGGAATCCGCTGCTGCAACGGGCTGAATATGTTGATCTACCAGGCAATTTATGCGTTTGAAATCTTTTTGGGGCAGTCTTTTAACCGGGACGATATGGGCGCCTATCTGGGGAAAGAGGTCCGAAAGGCGTTGGGACAGGAGGCGTGATATGGTACCGTTTCTCTGTCCCATTTGCGGCGAGCCTTTGATGGAGCAGGCAGGAAGCCTCCGCTGCGGGAAGGGACATTCTTTTGATAAAGCCCGCAGCGGATATGTAAACCTGATCCCGCCCAATGCCAAGCACGCCAAAGTCCCCGGGGATAACAAGCTGATGGTCAATGCCCGGCGGGATTTCCTGGAAAAAGGATACTACGCACCTTTTGCAAAGGCGGTGGCCGAAGCAGCCGTTCGGTATCTGGGAGAAAGAAGCCATCCTGTGGTACTGGACGCGGGCTGCGGAGAGGGCTATTACACGGAGGCTATGGCCGGTGCCCTGGCGGCGACCCAGCCGGATGTCATGGCAGTGGATATTTCCAAATTTGCAGCCGAAAAATGCGCCCGGCGCTGCCCGGACGCCCGGTGTGCTGTGGCCAGTGTATATCATCTGCCCATTCCGACGGGAAGCTGCGATGGGGTCGTCAGCCTGTTTTCCCCCTACTGTGGGGAGGAATACCTGCGGGTGCTGAAGCCCGGCGGGATCTTCCTGATGGGGATTCCCGGCCAGCTGCACCTGTGGGAGCTGAAAAAAGCGCTTTATGACGAGCCCTATGAAAATGAGGTAAAGGATTACCAGCTGGAAGGATTTTTCTTTGAAGAAAAAATCCCGGTGGAGGCCCGAATTTATCTGCCTGATAATCAGGATATCCGGAATCTGTTTTCGATGACGCCTTACTATTATAAAAGCGGCGTTGATACCGACCGGAAACTGGCGGAGCTGCCGGATTTGGAGACAGGAATTTCTTTTGAGATTTTGGTTTATCGGAAAGGGAAATAATTTACAAAAAATTCATAAAAATATTTGTGAAATCCCTTGCCAAACGGTTGCGGACATTGTATAATAATCCTTGCGTGACTGCGACAGATATGCGATGACGCGAGAGGTGGCTGCCGGTTCCGAACTCCGGAAACCAGGCGCCTGTCAGATGAACCCAATCCGGAAAGGCTCCCAGAGCAGGGAATTTTCGCTGAGTATGGCCGATTTTAAACCGGGCGACAAAAGTATGAATACGATGGAAATACCCCGGCGTTTGCGCTTCGGCAAAAAAAACTGCGGGTGACTCCAGGCAAACTGCGCCTTTTAAGGCTGCAAGTGCCCCATACCCGTATGCTTTGACCAAAAGGCGCGGCGGTGGTATGCGTGTGATTCAGACATCCCGGAAAAACTCCCGTTTTTCCGGTTTTTTGATGCCTGAACGCGAAACACACGGAAACGTGTTCTGACTTTGGTCTTGTCCCCAAAATTTCCGAGGAGGCGATGACAAGTGGCAGTCAAAGAAAAGCTCAGAATCAGATTGAAAGGGTACGATCACAATTTGGTGGATGCCGCTGCAGGCAAAATTGTGGAAACAGCAAAGCGGACCGGTGCCAGAGTTGCAGGCCCCATCCCGCTGCCTACCGAAAAAGAGGTCGTGACCATTCTCCGCGCTGTTCATAAGTACAAAGACAGCCGTGAGCAGTTTGAAATGAGAACCCACAAGCGCCTGATCGACGTTCTGCGGCCTTCCGCAAAAACCGTCGAGGCACTGCAGGGCTTAGAGCTTCCCGCGGGCGTTGAAATCGAGATTAACCTCTAATCTCGCGGAGTATGCCCATGATCCGGATGCAAGGCGTCCGGGAGGTCAAGTTGGTGAAATGCCAAGCAATAGCCTTATAGGAGGAAAGTAAAGATGAAAAAAGGTATCATCGGTAAGAAAATCGGTATGACCCAGATTTTCGATGAGTCCGGAAAAGTCGTTCCGGTTACCGTCGTCGAAGCCGGCCCCTGCACCGTTGTGCAGAAAAAGACCGTCCAGAACGATGGCTACGACGCGGTTCAGCTTGGTTTTGGCGACGCCAAGGCCAACAAGGTCAACAAGCCCCAGAAAGGCCATTTTGACAAAGCAGATGTTGCTCCTAAGAAATCCCTCCGGGAATTCCGGTTCGATGACTGCGGAAGCTACAACATTGGCGATATCATTAAAGCCGATGCATTCGCCTGCGGCGATGCAGTCGATGTCTGCGGGATCAGCAAAGGTAAAGGCTACCAGGGCGCAATCAAGCGTCACGGCCAGAAAACCCTCCGCCATACCCACGGCACCGGCCCTGTCGGCCGTCAGCCCGGCTCCATGGGCGCCATCTCCGACCCGTCCCGTATCTTCAAGGGCAAGGGCATGGCAGGACACATGGGCGCTGAGCAGGTCACTGTCCAGAACCTGGAAGTGGTCAAAATCGACGTCGAAAACAATCTGATTGCTGTTAAAGGCGCAATCCCCGGCCCTAAAGGCGGACTGGTGATTCTGACCGACAGCAAGAAGGCATAAGGGAAGGAGGAATACCAATGCCTAAGGTTTCTGTATTTGATATGGCAGGCAAAGCCGTCTCTGAGATCGAGCTTTCCGAGACCGTGTTCGGCGTTGAGCCCAACAAGGCCGCCATGCACCTGGCCGTGGTCTCCTACCTGGCCAACCAGCGTCAGGGCACACAGTCTACCCTGACCCGCACCGAAGTCAGCGGCGGCGGCCGTAAACCCTGGAGACAGAAAGGTACCGGCCATGCACGTCAGGGCTCTACCCGCGCTCCCCAGTGGACCCACGGCGGCGTTGCTCTGGGACCCAAACCCCGGGATTATGTTGTTGGCCTCAATAAGAAGGTCAAACGCCTGGCTCTGAAATCCGCGTTCTCTTCCAAGGTCCTGGACAGCGACATGGTCGTCGTGGACAGCATCGCTACCGATGCCTACAAGACCAAAACCATGGCCGATATGCTCAAGGCACTGGGCGCTGAGAAGAAATCTCTGGTCGTCCTGGATGGAGCCGACGAGAAGGTCCTGAAGAGCTTTGCAAATATCCCCGGTGTGAAAACAGCTTCTGTGAACACCCTGAACGTCTACGATGTCCTCAACTGCAATAAGTTTATCGTGGTTAAGGGCGCTGTGGCGAAAATCGAGGAGGTGTACGCATAATGAAACTTGCGCACGATATTGTGATTGCTCCTGTTATCACAGAGAAATCCTTGATGGGCGTGCCGGAAAAACGGTATACCTTTAAAGTAGCAAAGGATTCCACTAAAGTGGAAATCGCCAAAGCCGTCGAAGAGATTTTCGGCGTGAAGGTTGAAAAGGTCAACACCATCAGCATGAAGGGCCGCTTTAAAAGAATGGGCCGCTACGAAGGCTATAAACCCGACTGGAAAAAAGCCATCGTCAAGCTGAGCGAAGACTCCAAAACAATCGAGTTCTTCGAGGGCATGGCATAAGCCATCCCTGGTCATCAGGCAGAATGCCTGAGGGGAATTCGGTTCCCTGGGTGATGTATGAGGAGCACCCGACCCCTGCTCCTCGCGAAACCAACATAGGAGAGTGAATTACTATGGCTATCAAGTCATTCCGTCCGACTACCCCTGCCAGACGGCAGATGACGGTTACGGATTACTCCGGCCTTTCCAAATGCGGCCCCGAGAAGAGCCTTCTCGAGCCCATGAAGAAGAAATCCGGCCGCAACAGCTACGGCCGTATCACCGTTCGCCATCGCGGCGGCGGCAACCGTACCAAATACCGCGTCATCGACTTCAAGCGGGATAAAATCGGCATGAACGCTACCGTTCAGACCATCGAGTACGACCCCAACCGGTCCGCTCATATTGCCCTGCTCCAGTACGAGGACGGCGAGAAACGTTATATCCTGGCTCCTAACGGCCTGAATGTGGGCGACACCGTCCGCAGCGGCGCCGATGCCGATATCAAACCCGGCAACGCGCTTCCCATGGCCAACATCCCTGTGGGTACTTTCATCCACAACGTGGAGCTTTATCCTAATAAAGGCGCTCAGCTGGTCCGCGCAGCAGGCAATATGGCCCAGCTGATGGCAAAAGAGGGCGAATACGCTCTGGTCCGTCTGCCTTCCGGCGAGCTGCGGAACTTCTCCGCCAGCTGCATGGCCACCATCGGCCAGGTTGGCAACATCGACCACGAAAACGTCTCCATCGGTAAGGCCGGCCGGAAACGTCACATGGGCTGGCGTCCTACCGTCCGCGGTTCTGTTATGAACCCCTGCGACCATCCTCATGGCGGTGGTGAAGGTAAATCTCCCATCGGCCGTCCCGGTCCTGTTACTCCTTGGGGCAAACCTGCTCTGGGCTACAAGACCCGGAAGAACCACCAGCGCTCCGATAAGTTCATCGTGAAACGCCGGAACGCGAAGTAATTCTGAAAGGAGGATGAATCATGGGCAGAAGCGTTAAGAAGGGGCCGTTTGTACAACCGGCACTCTACAAAAAAGTCGCGGAAATGAACGAGAAGGGCGAGAAGAAGGTTGTGAAAACCTGGAGCCGCGCCTCCACCATCTTCCCGGAATTCGTCGGACATACTTTTGCCGTCCACGACGGACGGAAACATGTCCCGGTGTACGTCACCGAGGACATGGTAGGACACAAACTGGGAGAGTTTGCACCTACCAGAACATTTAAAGGCCACGCCGGATCTAAAACATCAAATAACGGAAACTAAGGCCGAAAGGAGGATTTTTCAATGGAAGCTAAGGCTTACCTTAGACATGTCCGGATTTCCCCCCGGAAAGTTCAGATCGTGCTGAACCTGATCCGCGGGAAAGACGTGAAAGTCGCCCAGGCGATCCTGGAGCAGACCCCCAAGTCTGCCAGTGAATATCTTTTGAAGCTTCTGAAATCGGCCGTCGCCAATGCGGATCACAACTTCAATATGGATGTGAACAATCTGTATGTGGCGGAGTGCTTCGTCTGCCCCGGCCCGACAATGAAACGGATTCGTCCCCGCGCTAAGGGCAGCGCAGCCAGAGTTCTCAAGAGGACTTCGCACATCACCCTTTCCTTGAAAGAAAAGGAATAAGCTGGAAGAGGAGGTAAACTATGGGCCAAAAAGTTAATCCCCACGGGCTCCGTGTGGGTGTCATTAAAGATTGGGATTCCCGCTGGTTTGCAGATAAAAAAGCTTTCGGCGACATCCTTGTTGAAGATTACAAAGTCCGTAATTTTATCAAAGAGGAACTGAAAGCCGCAGGAGTGCCCCGCGTCGAGATCGAACGGGACGCCATGAAGGTGAGAATCCACATTCACTGCGCAAAGCCCGGTATGGTTATCGGCCAGGGCGGCGCAAAAATCGACAAGCTCCGCCAGCAGGTGGAAGCAATGATCGGCAAACCAGTCCACATCAATATCGTGGAAGTGCGGCAGCCTGACCTGTCTGCACAGCTGGTGGCCGAAAGCATCGCTCAGCAGCTGGAGAAACGTATCTCCTTCCGCCGCGCGATGAAACAGTCTATCGGCCGGACCATGCGTCTGGGTGCCAAGGGCATCAAGACCTGCGTATCCGGACGTCTCGGCGGCGCTGAAATCGCCCGTACCGAGCATTACGAAGAAGGCACTGTTCCGCTGCAGACTCTGCGTGCGGATATCGATTACGGCTTCGCTGAAGCAAACACCACTTACGGCAAGATCGGCGTAAAAGTCTGGATCTACACCGGCGAGGTGCTGAAGGGCGAAGTCACTAAGAAATCTGCGCGGGCACCCCGCGACGACCGCAGAAGCGACCGCCGGGAAGACCGTCCCCGCAATAACCGCAGACCCCGTCCGGAAGGAGGTAACAAATAATGCTGCTTCCAAAGCGTGTAAAATACCGCCGTCAGCAGAGAGGCCGTATGAAAGGCACTGCAACCCGCGGTAATACCGTTACCTACGGCGATTACGGCCTGCAGGCTCTCGAACCCTGCTGGATTACTTCCAACCAGATCGAGGCTGCCCGTATCGCAATGACCCGTTACATTAAACGTGGCGGTCAGGTATGGATCAAGATTTTCCCCGACAAGCCCGTAACCGAGCAGCCGGCTGAAACCCGAATGGGTAAAGGTAAAGGTTCCCCGGAATACTGGGTGGCCGTTGTGAAACCCGGCCGGGTCATGTTTGAAATCGGCGGCGTTTCCGAAGAGCTGGCCCGAGAGGCTATGCGTCTCGCCGCGAACAAACTGCCGATCAAGTGCAAGTTTGTAGCTGCCGAAAAAAAGACAGGTGGTGAGCAAGAATGAAGACGAAGGAAATCAGAGAAATGTCTGTAGAAGAGTTGAAGACAAAGCTGAATGATTCCAAAGCAGAGCTGTTTAACCTGCGCTTTCAGCTTGCTGTCAACCAGCTGGATAACCCCATGCGGATCAAAGCGGTCAAGAAGGACATTGCCCGGATCATGACGGTGCTCCAGCAGCAGGAGAGCGCCCGATAACGATAAGGAGGAAACGCTGTGAGCGAGAGAAACCTCAGAAAAACACGGGTCGGCACCGTCGTCAGCAGCAAGATGGATAAGACTGTAGTAGTCGCCATCCAGGACAACGTCCGCCACCCCCTTTACAATAAAATTGTGAAACGCACCGTGAAGCTGAAAGCCCACGACGAAGAAAACGTCTGCAACGAAGGCGATAAGGTGCTGGTGATGGAAACCCGTCCTCTGTCTAAAGACAAGAGATGGAGAGTCACCGAGATCATTTCCAAAGCGAAATAAGTTGCGCCGATAAGCGCAGATGGAAGATTCTTCTTTGAGAATCCGAAAGGAGGAAACGCACTGTGATACAGATGCAAACACGCATGAAAGTAGCCGATAATACCGGCGCGAAAGAACTCATGTGTATCCGTGTGTTGGGCGGTTCCGGAAGACGGTACGCCAACATTGGCGACGTCGTGGTTTGCTCGGTCAAAAAAGCAACACCAGGCGGCGTTGTAAAAAAAGGCGATGTAGTCAAAGCAGTAATCGTACGTTCGGTGAAGGGCCTTCGCCGAGAGGACGGTACCTATATCCGCTTCGATGAGAATGCGGCAGTCATCATCCGTGAGGATAAAAACCCCCGCGGCACCCGTATTTTTGGGCCGGTGGCCAGAGAGCTTCGTGAAAAAGATTACATGAAGATCCTCTCTCTCGCCCCGGAAGTCCTTTGATGGAGGTGCGAAGAGATGGCTAACAAGATTCATGTGAAAACCGGCGACAAAGTCGTCATTATCAGCGGAAAAGATAAGGGCAAACAGGGAAAAGTCCTGGAGGTCAGCCCCAAAGAGGGTAAGATCATCATCGAGGGCTGCAACCTGGTAACCAAACACGTGAAACCCCGCCAGATGGGCGAACAGGGCGGTATCGTGAAGGCAGAAGCCCCCATGTATGCCTGCAAGGCAATGCTCGTCTGCCCCAAATGCGGCAAACCTACCCGCGTACATCATAAGGTGAATGCGGATGGCACTAAAGAACGCCAGTGCAAGTGCGGCGAGACTTTTTAAGTAAGGAGGAGAACACATGGCCCGTCTGAAAGATTATTATAAGAGCGACGTAGCCCCGGCTCTGATGAAGAAGTTCGGCTACAAGAGTGTCATGCAGATCCCGAAGCTTGAAAAGATCGTGATCAACGTCGGCTGCGGCGAAGCTCGTGAAAATTCTAAAGTGATGGACGCTGTTGTGAAGGATCTGGCTGCAATTACCGGTCAGAAACCGATCCTGACAGTGGCAAAGACCTCCATCGCAAACTTTAAACTCCGTGAAGGAATGGTAATCGGCGCAAAGGTTACCCTCCGTGCGGATAAAATGTATGAGTTTATGGATCGGTTCTTTAACGTGGCGCTGCCCCGTGTCCGGGACTTCCGCGGAATCAATCCCAACTCCTTTGATGGCCGCGGCAACTATACGGTCGGCCTGAAAGAACAGCTGATCTTCCCGGAAATCGAGTACGATAAAATCGATAAGATCCGCGGTATGGATATCAGCTTCATCACAACTGCGAAAACCGACGAGGAAGGCCGCGAACTTCTGAGCCTTCTCGGCGCACCGTTCGCGAAATAAGGGAGGAAAGTAACAAATGGCGAAAAAATCCATGGTGCTCAAACAGCAAAGAGAGCCGAAATTTTCCACCCGTGCCTATAACAGATGCAAAATCTGCGGCCGTCCCCATGCTTACCTGCGGAAATACGGAATCTGCCGTATCTGCTTCCGGGAGCTGGCCTATAAGGGCGAAATTCCTGGCGTGAAAAAGGCCAGCTGGTAACCAATACCAAGTAAAGGAGGTTGACGGTATGCAAATCACCGATACCATCGCAGATATGCTCACCCGTATCCGCAACGCGAATTCGGCGAAACACGACACGGTGGACATCCCTGCGTCTAATATGAAAAAGGCCATTGCCCAGATCCTCGTCGACGAGGGCTTCGTAAAAGGCTTCACAGTCATCGAAGACGGCAAACAGGGCATCATCCGCATGGCCCTGAAATACGGCGCCAATAAGGCTCCCGTAATTACCGGCCTGCGCCGGGTATCTAAACCCGGTCTGCGCATCTACTCCAATTGTGAGGATATGCCCAAAGTTATGAAGGGCCTTGGCGTGGCGATCGTGTCCACATCCAAGGGAGTTATGACCGATAAAAAGGCTCGCCGTGAGAATGTCGGCGGCGAAGTCCTGGCATTTGTGTGGTAAGGAGGAACTACTATGTCTCGTATTGGCAGAAAACCAATCCAGGTTCCTTCCGGCGTTGATGTAAAAATTGACGGCCATCACATTACCGTGAAAGGTCCTAAAGGAACTCTGGAAAGAGAAATTCATAAAGATATGACGGCAACCCTGGAAAACGGCGTGATTACAGTCACCCGTTCCAGCGATGACAAAGCGCATCGTTCGCTGCACGGATTGACCCGCACCCTGATCGAGAACATGGTGCTGGGCGTGACCAACGGCTTTTCTAAAGAGCTGGAGGTTAACGGCGTCGGCTATCGTGCTGCAAAGCAGGGCAAAGACCTGGTCATGAACCTGGGCTACTCTCACCAGGTGATCGTGCCGGAAATCGATGGGATCCACATCGACGTGCCCGCCCCTAACAAAATCGTGATCTCCGGACCCGATAAACAGGCGGTAGGCCAGTTCGCGGCAAACGTCCGCGAGAAACGTCCGCCGGAACCCTATAAGGGCAAAGGCATTAAGTACGTTGATGAGGTCATTCAGCGTAAAGAAGGCAAAACTGGTAAGAAGTAAGTAGTCAAAGGAGTGACAAGAAATGATCAAAAAGCCGGATAGCAATAAGGCTCGTTTGAAACGGCACCTCCGGGTCCGCAACAAAATCTCCGGAACCCCGGAACGTCCCCGCCTGAATGTATTCCGCTCCGCTAAGCATATCTACGCTCAGTTGATCGATGACGTCAACGGCGTAACCCTTGCCTCCGCTTCTTCCATGGAAAAAGACTTTGAAGGAAACGGCGGCAACAAGGAAGGCGCTTATGCAGTCGGCAAGAAAATTGCTGAGCATGCAGCCGCAAAGGGCATTACCGAGGTTGTATTCGACCGCGGCGGCTACATCTTCCACGGAAGAGTTGCCGAATTGGCCAATGGGGCCCGCGAGGGCGGTCTCAAGTTCTAAGAGGGAGGTATTCGTTTGGCTAGAATAGATGGTTCTACCCTGGATCTGCAGGAGAGAGTCGTAACGATTAACCGCGTATCCAAAACGGTTAAGGGCGGCCGTATCTTTAAATTTGCCGCTTTGGTCGTTGTCGGCGACGGCAATGGCATTATCGGATTCGGCCTCGGAAAATCCGGAGAGGTTCCGGACGCGATCCGCAAAGGCATCGAGGATGCTAAGAAAAACCTGTTCAAGGTTTCCCTGAAGGGAACCAGCATTCCCCACGAGGTCATCGGCGAATTCGGCGCCGGCCGCGTGCTGTTAAAGCCCGCCCCCGAAGGAACTGGTGTTATCGCAGGCGGCCCTGTCCGTGCTGTGGTGGAAACCGCGGGCATTAAGGATATCCGTACCAAAGCACTGCGTTCCAACAACCCCTGCAACGTGGTACGGGCTACCATTAACGGTCTGAAATCTCTGCGCAACGCCAGCGAAGTCGCTGCGATCCGCGGGAAAACCGTTGAAGAAATTATTGGTTAAGGAGGCAGACAAATGGCAAATCTTACTGTAAAGCTGGTAAAAGGTCTTGCTGGGAAAAAGAAAGACCAGATTGCCGTTGCCGAGTCTCTGGGCCTCAGAAAAGCCGGCGACGTATCGGTTCAGCCTGATAACGCCGCAACCAGAGGCAAAATCTTTAAAATTTCCCACCTCGTCGAGGTTACCGAAAACTAAGTAAGGAGGTGCGAGTATCATGAAACTGCACGAATTAGCTCCTGTTGAAGGCTCCAAAAAAGAGCATTTCCGCGTAGGCAGAGGCCACGGCTCCGGCAACGGCAAAACCGCCGGCAAGGGCCACAAAGGCCAGAATGCACGTTCCGGCGGCGGCGTCCGTCCGGGCTTCGAGGGCGGCCAGATGCCTCTGTATCGGCGTCTTCCCAAACGCGGCTTTAACAATGCCCGTTTTGCAACCAACTATGCAATCGTCAACGTCAGCGATCTGGACGTTTTTGAAGACGGCGCAGTCGTCGATGCGGCGGCTCTGGTAGAATCCGGCCTGGTCAACGATCAGTGCGATGGCATCAAGATCCTTGGCAACGGTGAAATTTCCAAAAAATTGACCGTTCAAGCAGCTGCCTTCTCCCAATCCGCGAAAGAAAAGATTGAGGCAGCAGGAGGAAAGGCCGAGGTGATGTAAGGTGTTTGAAACCTGGAGAAACGCTTTCAAACAGGAGGACCTCCGCAAAAAGATTCTCTATACCCTTTTTATCATCTTTATTTTCCGTCTTGGTTCCGCAATCCCAACCCCCTTTATTAACCCGGATGCGCTGAAGTCCATGGTTTCAGGCGGCGCGGATTTTCTAAGCTATCTGAATATTATGACCGGCGGCGGCTTGGAACAGGCGAATATTTTCGCAATGTCCATTACCCCGTATATCAACTCCTCAATTATCATTCAGCTGCTGACAGTGGCGATCCCCGCTCTGGAACGGCTGGCAAAAGAGGGTATGGAAGGCCGTAAAACCATCAACAAAATTACCCGCTATACCACGTTCGCCCTGGCTATCATTCAGGCAGTCGGCTTCTACTTTGTGATGCGCCGCACCAGCGGTGTACTGGAGTACACCAGCGGCTTCTCCGGCGTTTTCGCAGCCATCATTATCGTGGCCGTCTTTACCGCCGGTACCGCAGTGGTCGTATGGTTGGGTGACCGGATCACAGAAAAGGGAATCGGAAACGGTATCTCTATCATCCTGTTTGCCGGTATCATTTCCCGCGGCCCCGCTGCATTCATGCAGCTGGCAGCATGGTGGAGCTTAGGTTCCAGCAATCCGTTCTATTATTTCTTGGTTCCCTTTATCATCCTGGTGTTCATCGCCATGATCGCGTTTATCGTCTTCATGACCGACGCCGAACGCCGGATCCCCGTTTCCTATGCAAAACGGGTCGTGGGCCGGAAAATGTACGGCGGCCAGAACAGCCATATCCCCGTGAAGGTCAATATGAGCGGCGTTATGCCAATCATCTTCGCAATGTCCTTCCTGTCAATCCCCAATATGATCGGTTCCTTCGTGAACGTCAAAGAGGGCGGCTTCTGGGATGGCTTCTTTAAGCTTTTCCAGACCAACAGCTGGGTTTATGCGGCTCTGTATCTGCTGCTGATTATCGCATTCAACTATTTCTATGTTGCGATTCAGTATAACCCTATCGAGATTGCCAACAATCTCCGTAAGAATAATGGCGGTATCCCCGGCATCCGTCCTGGAAAGCCAACTTCGGACTTTATCGCCCGGGTTATTTCCAAGATTACGCTGGTGGGTGCTATCTTCCTGGGTATCATCGCAGTGTTCCCAATCGTCTTTTCGGCGATTACCGGCGCCAATGTCTCGCTGGGCGGTACGTCCATCCTGATTGTCGTCGGCGTAGCACTGGAGACCATGCGTCAGCTGGAATCTCAAATGATGATGCGTCACCACAAAGGTTTCCTGGAGTAATCGGACATACACGTTTCGAGAGGAGAGCAATGATATGAATCTGATCCTGTTAGGCGCACCCGGCGCGGGCAAAGGCACTCAGGCAGAAGTAATTTGCAAAACCCTTCATATCCCTGCAATTTCCACCGGAAACATTTTGCGGGAAGCAATTAAAAACCAGACTCCCCTGGGGCTGGAAGCGAAATCGTTTATGGACGGCGGCAAGCTGGTCCCCGATGAGATCGTGATCAACATTCTGCGGGAACGTATCAGCCGTGAAGACTGCAAAGACGGCTTCATTCTGGATGGGTTCCCCCGGACTGTGCCTCAGGCCAGAGCTTTGGATGAAATGAAGGTTGTCATCGACCGGGTCATCGACATCGAAGTGCCGGATGAAAAAATCATGGCACGGCTGTCCGGCCGCCGGGTCTGCGAAAATTGCGGCGCTTCTTACCACGTGGACTATAAGCCTACAAAGGTGGAAGGCGTCTGCGATGCCTGCGGCGGAAAAACCGTCCAGCGCAAGGATGACCAACCCGATACCATCAAGGAACGGCTGCGTGTGTATCACGAGCAGACCGAACCTTTAAAAGATTACTACTACGCCACGGGTAAGCTCTTCGTGGTGGAAGGGCAGGAGGAAGTCGCCGATACAACGGCACTGACTCTTAAAGCTGTGAACGCGGAGGCGTAAACTTTCATGATCGTTTTGAAAACTCATTCCGAACTGGAGCAGATGAAAAAAGCATGCCGGATCTCGGCTGAGGCGTTAAATGTTGCTGAGGAATGGATGAGGCCTGGAGTTACAACGAAGGAGATCGATCACGCAATTCATAATTATATTGTGAAATGCGGCGCGAAACCGTCTTTCTTAGGACTGTATGGCTTCCCGGCATCGGCCTGTATTTCGGTGAACGATGTGGTGATCCATGGGATTCCTTCGGGCTACGCCCTGAAGGAAGGCGATATCGTCAGCGTGGATGTGGGCGCGTCAATCGATGGATTTCACGGGGATAATGCGTATACCTTCCCGGTAGGCAAAATTCCTGAGGATGTGGCACAACTGCTTCGGGTTACTGAGGAAAGCCTGTATAAGGGAATCGAAGCCGCAGTTGTCGGGAACCGGATCGGCGATATATCGTATGCCGTCCAGTCCCATGTGACCCCTTACGGATACGGCATCGTCCGGCAGTTCGTAGGGCATGGCGTGGGCCGGCAGCTTCATGAGGATCCGGAGGTTCCAAACTTCGGGCGTCCCGGCAGAGGCCCTAGACTGGCAGAGGGAATGACAATTGCAATCGAACCGATGATTACACTGGAAGGCGACGATGTCACGATCGATGCGGATAAGTGGACGACTCGGACCAAATCCGGGAAAGCGGCTGCACACTTTGAGCATACCATCGCCATTACCAGAGACGGCCCGGTCATCCTGACGAGACGGTAAGGAGGCACCATGGAACTGAAAATCGGAACGGTGGTGGAAAGCCTCCGGGGCCGGGATGAAGGATTTTTCATGGTTGTGGGTTTTGACGGGAAGTATGCATATCTTGTAAACGGACGGTCAAGACTGCTGGAAAAGCCGAAAAAGAAGAACCTGCGGCACCTGAGAGTGACCAGAAAGGTTCTGGAGCCGGAACGAGTGCAGACAAACAGACAATTGAAAGCAGCCTTGCGAGCAGCTTTTGAAGAGGAGGGAAACTCTTGTCCAAAGAAGATGTAATCGAAATTGAAGGCGTTGTGGTGGATTCGCTGCCAAACGCGACATTTAAGGTAGAGCTTCCGAATGGTCACACCATTCTGGCCCATATATCGGGAAAGCTGCGGATGAACTTCATCCGGATCCTTCCCGGGGATAAGGTGACAGTGGAAATGTCACCTTACGATTTGACCAAGGGACGCATTACCTGGCGTTCGAAATAAGAAGCCTGCGGGGAGGCCCGCAGGAACCCCGAACAAGGAGGGATATCACGTGAAAGTAAGACCTTCTGTCAAACCAATCTGCGAAAAGTGCAAAGTGATCAAGCGCAAAGGCAAGGTCATGGTGATCTGCGAAAACCCCAAGCATAAGCAGCGCCAAGGTTAATCGCGCTTGACGAAAAACACGAAAACACTTAAAGACAGCGAAACCGAAAGTTTCGTATTGGAGGTGCAAGTTAATGGCTCGTATCGCTGGTGTAGACCTGCCCCGCGAAAAACGGATCGAAATCGGTCTGACCTATATCTACGGAATCGGCCAGAAGTCTGCTAAGGACATCCTTGCGGCGACCGGCGTCAACCCTGACATCCGGGTAAAAGACCTCTCTGAGGACGACGCGACCAAACTCCGTGAATATATCGACAAAAACTATACCGTTGAGGGCGACCTGAGAAGAAACGTCGCTCTGAACATCAAACGCCTGGTGGAAATCGGCTGCTACCGCGGTGTGCGGCATCGCAAAGGCCTGCCTGTCAGAGGACAGCGGACCAAAACCAATGCCCGTACCCGTAAAGGCCCGAAGAAAACCATCGCGAATAAGAAGAAATAAGGAGGGAATTGAACAATGGCTAAGGCAAACACCGCTAAGAAGGCAACAGTTGTCCGGAAACGCCGCGAGCGCAAAAATATTGAGCGCGGAGCCGTTCATATTCAGTCCACCTTCAACAATACCATCGTTACCATTACCGACACACAGGGCAATGCGATTTCCTGGGCATCCGCAGGCGAAATGGGCTTCCGGGGCTCTAAGAAATCCACTCCTTTCGCAGCCCAGACTGCCGCTGAGCATGCTGCCGGCATCGCGAAGGAACACGGCCTGAAGAGTGTAGAGGTTTTCGTTAAAGGCCCCGGCTCCGGCCGTGAAGCTGCAATCCGTGCCCTGCAGGCTGCTGGCTTGGAAGTGCGGATGATCAAAGACGTAACCCCCATTCCTCACAATGGCTGCCGTCCTCCCAAGAGAAGACGTGTCTAATTTGGTTTCATGATTAGGAGGTGCAATTAAATGGCAAGATATACCGGTGCGGTTTGCAGAATGTGCCGCCGCGAAGGACAGAAACTGTTTCTGAAGGGCTCGAAATGCTATTCCGAGCACTGCCCCTTTGTAGCCAGAGGCTACGCCCCCGGTCAGCATGGCCAGAACCGGAAGAAAGTTTCCGAGTATGGAATGCAGCTCCGGGCCAAACAGACCACCAAGCGTTATTACGGTGTTCTGGAAAACCAGTTTGCCCATTATTTTGATATTGCAGAACGGAAACCCGGCCAGACAGGTGAAAATTTGCTGCGTCTGCTGGAATGCCGTCTGGATAACGTGGTTTACCGTCTGGGCTGGGCAACATCCCGCGCAGAAGCAAGACAGCTGGTCCGTCACAACCACTTCAAACTCAACGGCAAGAAAGTGAATATTCCTTCCCTGTTGGTTAAAGAAGGTGACGAGATTACGCTGACCGATAAATCCCGTCAAAGTGAAAAATTCAAAGCTATCGATGAAGCCTGCGGTTCTCGTCCTGTGCCTATGTGGCTGGAGTCCAATCGGGAACAGTATACCGGCAAAGTCGTTCGTATGCCCAATCGCGATGATATCGACCTCGAAGTCGAGGAACACCTGATCGTCGAGTTGTACTCCAAGTAATCTTGGGCGGCCCGAAACCGGCATCGGACATCTGGTTGATCGGCGAAGGGCAAACAATCCGGCAAGGGTACGCGATCATCATGTTGCAACCTGCCTGCAAGATGGGCAGGGATTACGAAACTGCGCAGCCAGCTGAAAGCTGGTAATAGGAGGGTATTGAATGATAGAGATTGAAAAGCCAGTAATTGAGACGGCAGAGATTAAGTCGGACGGTACGTACGGAAGATTTGTATTGGAGCCTCTTGAGCGCGGCTACGGCACGACGCTGGGCAACAGCCTGCGGCGGGTGCTTCTCTCCTCGCTTCCCGGTGTCGCAGTAACATCGATTAAGATCGATGGCGTTCAACATGAGTTTTCTACGGTACCGGGTGTCAAAGAAGACGTTACCGAAATCGTCCTGAACATGAAGGGACTTATTGCGAAGATCCACGGCGACGCCCCCAAGACGATCCATATTGAGGCCGAAGGCGAGTGCGAAGTCACCGCCGGCGATATCAAGGTGGATTCCGAGGTGGAAATCCTGGACCCCGGCATGCATATAGCAACATTGGGGCCGGGAGCCAAGCTGTACATGGAGATTGTGATCGATAAGGGACGCGGCTACGTCCCCAGCGAACGCAACAAGCAGAAGATCCAAAATGTCATCGGCGCGATTCCCGTTGACAGTATTTATACCCCCGTGCTGAAGGTGAACTACACCGTTGAAAACACCCGTGTGGGGCAGATAACCGACTACGACAAGCTTACAATCGAAGTTTGGACAGACGGAACAATTTCAGCAAAGGAAGCTGTATCTCTCGGAGCCAAGGTTCTCACCGAGCATCTTAATCTGTTTGTAGATTTGTCGGATGAGGTATATGCGACCGATATCATGGTTGAAAAAGACGACAAGGGCAAAGAAAAAGTCCTGGAGATGACCATTGAGGAGCTTGACTTGTCTGTGCGGTCCTTTAACTGCCTGAAACGCGCCGGGATCAACACGGTAGAAGATTTGATCAGCAAGTCCGAGGAAGAGATGATGAAAGTCCGCAACCTCGGCAGAAAATCGTTGGAAGAGGTCATGGCAAAACTGGAAGCTTTGGGCTTCAGCCTCACCCACGATGACGAATAAACAAGGTAAGGAGTGAATTTCATGCCAGGCAGCAGAAAACTGGGAAGAACCTCTGACCATAGAAATGCAATGCTTCGGGCAATGGTGACCTTCCTGCTGGAAAACGGCAAGATCGAAACCACTGTCGCCAGAGCAAAAGAAGTCCGCGCAATGGCCGAGAAAATGATTACCCTCGGCAAGGAGAATACTCTTCATGCCAAACGGCAGGTCTTCGGCTACGTCACCAAAGAAGGCGTGTCCAAGAAACTGTTTGACGAAATTGCGCCTAAATACGCCGACAAAAACGGCGGATATACTCGAATCATCAAGATTGGCCCCCGTCGCGGCGACGCAGCGGAAATGGCAATCATTGAATTGATCTGACCAGTATCGGAAGCCCCCGGCGGAGTTTCTCCGTCCGGGGGCTTTTTATGTGAAGATTTTGGATTTGAAAGGAGTTTACAAACCGTTCGTTGATTTCAGCAGAGAAAACAGGTATAATAAAAAATAAGCACTCCTGTAGGAATGAGGGATTTTGATGCGGACTGTGAAAAAAGCAACGGTTCGGTTGATCTGCCTGATATTGGCAGCGTTGGTGGCCCTTAGCGCATTGAGCGCCGGAATCATGGCTTTTCTGTGAGGCGGTTTTATGAAACAATATCCGGTGTACTTTCTGGACGCGGATGAGACACTTTTTGATTTTCGCCGTGCGGAACGGGAAGGACTGAAGAAGGTTTTTATCGCCCATGGATTTCCGTGGGATGAAAAAACGTTGGAAACATACCGCGAAATCAATGAGGGGCTTTGGCGCAGGCTGGAACGGGGCGAAATTACCAAGGATCGCTTGGAAACGGAACGCTTTGAGAGATTGTTTCAAAAGCTGGGAATTTCCGCAGACGCGCGGGCAATTGGTACGGCTGAATACCCGGACGCCCTTTCGGAGGGAAATTTCCTGCTGCCGGATGCGTTTGAGGTGTGCCAACAGCTCTTTGCTGACGGCAGACGGTTGTTTTTAACGACAAATGGCATTACCAGAGTTCAAAAAAGACGTCTCCGGGAATCGAAAATTGCTCCGTTTATAGAGAAGATCTTTGTGTCAGAAGAGGCAGGCGCCGCAAAACCTCAAAAGGCTTACTTCGATTACGTTTTTCAGCATACCGGACTCTCTGATCGCGGACAGATCTTAGTGGTCGGGGATTCCCTGACGTCGGATATCGCCGGAGGTGCTGCTGCAGGTATCGATACCTGTTGGCTGAATCCTTCCGGAAAGTCCCTGACCGGAAACGTTGTTCCTACTTTTACCATCAAAAACCTGAGGATGCTGTTGACTACATCCAACTTTTAAATAGCTTAGATGGGAATTGTGATAAAAATCAAAAAAAGCGGTTGAAAAGCTCCGTGGTTCTGTAGTACAATAGAACCATAGTAATTAATGGACAGATGGAGGAATCTGTATGGCAATTCATTTTAACAGCACTTATTTGAAAGGTTTTCTCGCAGATCACGAGGTGGGCGCTCTGTCAGGTGCTGTCAAGGCTGCACACGAATCCCTGGTGAATCACAGCGGTTTGGGCAGCGATTTTCTGGGCTGGATTGAACTTCCTACTAACTACGATAAGGAAGAGTTTTCACGGATCCAGGCTGCTGCTGAAAAAATTCAAAAACAGGCTGATATTCTCATCGAAATCGGTATCGGCGGTTCTTATTTGGGCGCTCGCGCCGCAATCGAACTGCTGAAATCTCCCCTTTACAATAACTTGAAAAAGGACACGCCGGATATCTATTTCGCAGGAAACAGCGTCAGCCCTTCTTATCTGCAGGAGCTGCTGTCAATCTGTGAAGGCAAAGATTTGGCGGTCAATGTGATTTCCAAATCCGGTACCACTACCGAGCCCGCATTGGCATTCCGGGTGTTTAAAGCCCTTCTGGAGAAGAAGTATGGTGCTGAAGGCGCAAAAGAACGAATCTACTGCACCACCGATAAGGCCCGCGGAACTTTGAAAGAATTGGCCGACCGGGAAGGATACGCTACCTTCGTGGTTCCCGATGACGTGGGAGGCCGGTACTCTGTGCTGACAGCAGTAGGCTTGCTGCCTATCGCGGCTGCCGGGTGCGATATCCAGGCAATCATGAACGGTGCAAAAGCCGCTCAGGAGGCCTATAACTGCAGCGATCTTTCTAAAAACGAGTGCTACCAATATGCGGCAACTCGCTTCGCGCTGTCCCAGAAGGGCAAGGCTGTGGAGATCATGGCCAGCTTTGATCCCTGCTTCGCAATGATGGCAGAATGGTATAAGCAGCTCTTCGGCGAAAGCGAAGGAAAAGATAATAAGGGCATTTATCCGTCTTCTGTGATTTTCTCTACCGACCTGCATTCGTTGGGACAGTTTATCCAGGATGGCTCCCGGATTATGTTCGAAACCTTTATCGATATCAAGAAGCCCAAACAGGACTTTTTCATCGAGGAAGATGCTGAAAATCTGGATGGTTTGAACTTCCTCTCCAATCAGGAGATGAGCAAGGTCAACCGGAAGGTTATGGAAGCAACAATTCTGGCCCATACAGAAGGCGGCGTTCCCGCGGTGGTGCTGGAGGTTCCGGAAATCAATGAATATGAATTCGGCTATATGGTCTACTTCTTTGAGAAGGCTTGCGCTATTTCCGGATATCTGCTGGGCGTTAATCCCTTTGACCAACCCGGCGTGGAAAGCTATAAAAAGAATATGTTTGCCCTGCTGGGCAAGCCCGGTTATGAAGACCGCCGTGCAGATTTGGAAGCTCGGCTTTCGAAATAACCGACCTATCAATTCCGACAGGTATTCCGCCGCGGAGAAAAAGAGAAGCGGCGGGATTCTGGCATAAAAATAACGGGACACCGTCCCGATAAATGGAGGTACGCGATATGATTAAATTGATCGTAGGGAAAAAAGGCACCGGCAAAACCAAAATCCTGGTGGATATGGTCGAAGCAGCGGAGAAGGTCTCCAGCGGCAATGTCGTTTGCATCGAAAAGGTCCCGCACCTCACCTATGACATTCCTTCCTCTGTCCGTCTGATGGAGACTTCCAAGGACAACATCGAAGGCTACGAGGAATTCTATGGATTCCTGACTGGCGTTCTGGCTGGAAACTTTGATATTACGGATATGTTTATTGACTCGACATTGCGGATCGGCGGCCGGGATTATGACAAGCTGGGGAATTTCCTTAACAAGTTGAATACCGCTGTCGGCGACCGGGAAGTCAATATCGTTTTCACGATTTCTGCTGACAAAGAGGAGCTTCCGGAGTCCGTTCAGGCATTTATTGGCTGAGAAATGACTTCGGGCTAAAAACAGGGACGCCTCAGGGCGTCCCTGTTTTGTAATGGAGAGAAAGGAAGTGTCTCCAATGGAGCGGCTGACGATATTTGATTCTACGCTGCGGGATGGTGCCCAAGGCCAGGGAATCAGTTTCTCGGTAGGTGACAAGCTGCATATTTTAGAATTGTTGGATGAACTGGGAATTCCATATGTGGAAGCGGGAAATCCTTTTTCAAACCCCAAAGACCGGGAATTTTTTCGGGAGGCAGCAGGGCTGTCTCTGAAGCAGACGAGACTGACGGCGTTTGGATCGACCAGACGTCCGGGATCAACGGCAGAAAAGGATCCCGGGCTGGCAGCCCTTTTGGAGGCGGGGACGGAAGCTGTATCAATTTTCGGAAAAGCATCTGCCTTTCATGTAGAACAGGTGCTGCGTACCAGTCGGGAAGAAAACCTGGAAATGATCGGCGACAGTATCCGCTTTTTGGCGTCCCGGGGCCGGGAGGTCATTTTTGACGCGGAGCATTTTTTCGATGGCTGGAAACAGGATGCAGAATATGCGGAAGCAGTTATACGGACAGCCGAAACCGCAGGCGCGCAATGGATCGTGCTTTGCGATACCAATGGCGGCGCACTGCCGGAAGAGGTTTTCCACATCGTTTCGGAGATAAAGGGGAAAACTTCCGCACGGCTGGGGATTCACTGCCATAACGACATCGGATGCGCGGTTGCCAACAGCCTTTTAGCTGTCCAGGCAGGCGCGGTTCAGGTCCAGGGGACACTCTTGGGCTTTGGAGAGCGCTGCGGCAACGCAAATCTGGCAGCCCTGATGCCAACCTTGCAGCTGAAGTTGGGATACAACTGTATACCGGCGGAACGGATGGCCGAATTGACCCAATATGCCCGCGCGTTAGGCGAGATTGCCAATGTTGTACCAGATGCCGGCATGCCTTACGTAGGAAGCAGCGCCTTTTCACACAAAGGCGGAATGCATATTGACGGCGTGATGAAAATACCCGCTTCCTTTGAACATATCGACCCGGCAAGTGTAGGCAATCAACGGAATGTTTTAATGTCCGAAGTGGCCGGCCGTGCGGCAGTCTCCCGGATGATGGGAGGAGAAATTGCCAAGGACAGCGATATGGCGGCAAAAATCGTAGCGCTCGTTAAGGAACGGGAGTTTTTGGGATACCAATATGAGTATGCCGCCGCCAGTCTGCAGCTGATGGCCCTGCGTCAGCAGGAAAACTTCCGTCCGTTTTTTAAAGTTCTGTATTCGCGAACCATCGGGGAACAGACGGTAGAAGACCAACGGACCAACGGCTCTTCCGCCATTGTGAAAATTCAGGTTGGGGACACCTGTGAAATCGGCGGCGGGGAAGGAGAAGGTCCAGTTCATGCACTGGACCGTGCTTTGCGCAAGGCAGTAGGCAAGTTTTATCCTTCCCTGGAGCGGACCCGGCTGACAGACTATAAAGTCCGTGTTATTGAGCCTAAAGACGCTACTGCGGCTAAAGTGCGGGTTCTGGTGGAAACCACTGACGGCAGAGAAGTGTGGTCTACTGTAGGCGTTTCCCGGGATATTATCAACGCCAGCCTGCAGGCCTGCGTAGATGCCATTGAGTATAAACTGTGGCTGGACAGTCGGGAGGGGAAATTTTGATCCTGTTTATTTCGGACCTGGACGGGACGCTCATTGACAGCAAATTAACCATTCCCCCAGAAAGCGCTGCAGGGATCAATGCGGCAATTGCCAGAGGGGATGGGTTTGCCGTTGCAACAGCCCGGACACCTGCCACCGTAGAGAAAATCCTGGAGCCGATTCACGGGGCATTGCCGGCCATTGTTATGAATGGGGCCGGAATTTATGATTTTTCCCGTCAGGAATATGTAAAGCTCTGTCCTTTGGGATCAAGTACAGAAACGGCGGTGCGGAATGTACTGGACACTCTGGGAATGGGAGGATTTCTCTATACAGTCAAGGGCAATCACCTGTATGTCTACTACGATCAGCTGGAAAACCTGAGTCAGCAGATGTTTTATGATATGCGGAAGGATAAGCCGCTGAAGACCTTTGTGCAGGGATGCCCCGAATCGGATGTAACGCCGGTATTTTTCTGCATCATCGATTCAGGCAAGCGTACGGAAGTATTGGCCAAAGCGCTTTGCGAAATAAAAGGACTGGTTTTTCATCGTTATCGGGATACTTATCAGCCTGATACCTGGTATGTGGAGATTTATGATAAGGCTGCTTCCAAGGCTGCAGGGATTGCCTGGCTGCAGGCGCATTATGGCGGGATAAAGACAGTTTGCTTTGGCGATAACCTCAATGATCTTGCCATGTTTGCGGCAGCAGATGAAAGCTATGCCGTATCGAATGCGGTTCCAGAACTGAAAGCCGCGGCCAATGGGGTCCTTTCAGAACCGGATATCGCTGCAGTGGGACGGTTTATCGGCGCATACAAATAGTAAAAAGCCCTGCCGGGAAATTGTCGGCAGGGCTTTTGTCGTTAAATTTTTCGCAGCTTTTTAAAAAAGGAGGTCAGTAATGCCGCGGATTCCTCCGCCAGAACACCGCCGGTCACTTCCGGATGATGGTTAAACGGTTCCCGAAACAGATCCAGCACAGACCCACAGCAGCCGGCTTTCCGGTCAGATGCCCCGTAAACCACCCGCTTCACCCGGGCGTTGATAATCGCCCCCGCGCACATGGGACATGGCTCCAATGTGACATAAAGGGTCGCCTTATGCAGCCTCCAGCCTCCAAGCTTTCGGCAGGCTGCTTCAATAGCCAGCAGCTCCGCGTGAGCTGTGGCGATCCGATCCAGCTCCCGCCGATTGTAGGCAGCGGAAACCACTTCTCCTTCCCAGACCACCACTGCTCCGATGGGAGTCTCCCCCAAAGAGGCGGCAATCCGGGCCTGCTCTAGTGCCAGCTGCATAAACGCTTCATCTTCTGCTCGCGTTGCCAGGATAATTCCTCCTTGTCAGCCAATGATATGGATATGGCGGAAAATCTGCAGGATCCAGAGGATTGCTGCCAAGATCATGGAAATGTTCAGAAAGAATCCCCGTAATTTCAGGGAGATTGGAATGTCGGTATTCCCTTTGCTGAGGATAAAAGCGTTGCTTTCCCGCCTGCAGACCAAAACAAACACACCAACAGCAATTGCTAAAATGAAGATGTAAAGCACATACAGTACGATACGGTAAGTAGCACCTCCGGCGATATGCTGTACCATCCGCAGGGTCAGCGGCAGCAACAAGGTTAAAAAACGGCCGCAAATAGCGGTAAAGACGGAGCCGGTTCGGATTACACAGTATCCTAAAATCATTCCCAGAATAAACCCATTGATGTCTTTGCTCATGGTATAATGGATCAACCCAAAAGACACCGATGAAGCGACTAAAGCAAAAGCATCGCCGAATTGCCTAAAGGACCGCAGCAGGACACCCCGGAACAGCAGTTCTTCCAGCAAAGCCGGCAGCACAGACAAGCGGATCAGATATAGAACCAATGCCGCAGGAGCAGCAGGAAGCAAATAGTCCGGCGTTAATTCCAAAACATGAAAGTCAGCCAGAATGCGTTCCATGCCATCTGTCATCAAGCTTAGCAGGACAGTAGCCGCAAGGGCAAACACCATATAATACGTAAATAAAGCCCAATCTGACGGCATCTGATACGGGGAAGCACTGCCGCGATGAGGACGCAGGACCAATGCTGCCAGAACCAATGGAATCCCCATAGAAGCAGTATAACTGAGGAGTTCCCGCATTTCGATCAAAGTCAGATTAAAAGTATAGTCGCTGATTGCAGGCATAAACTGCAAAAACTCATTAATAAGGACTGCAGCTATGTAAGGTCCGAAAAAAGACAGTACCAGAATCAATACCAAGACCAATCCGGTAACGGAAGCATTTTTCCGGATCCCACGGCCTTCTTGGAGACGAGGGTCGGTGTTGACAAAGCCGAACCCGTTCACATAGATATGGCCATTGGAAGGCGAGTTCTGGAAATCTGTACGCCAGTTGTTCATGATACCCCTCCTGATGCTGACAGGATTTTAAACTACAAAATCCTGTATTGTTGGTATTATAGCACAAGCGGCGGACAAAATATAGCGGTCTTTTGTAAACTTTAATATGATTCTATGGGTACAAAGGGTATATCATTAAAATTTTACATACTTTGCGCTGCTGCCTGATGGGCGCAATCCTGTAAAATTTTCAGTTCTTTTTCGGTCACACCGTTGGGGCAAAAAGTATTTTCGCGGATATCGCCTCCCAAAAGGACCTCGTACCAGACCGCCGCACTAAGGTAACAGCCTTTTGCGTTGCCGTGGAAGCCGTCAGCGCAGAGAGTATCTCCAATTTCGGTTGCCCGGGCCAGCTGCCAAGCGTCACCGGCGGGAAGAAACGCTGCCGCGCCAATCGTGCCCGCCGCCATATGGTAGGCGTCTCTGAGTCGCCGGTACATTTCCTCTTGGCTGTTGTGGTAATTTGCAAAGCCGGGATGGGTACTGTCTTTAGCGTAAGCCCAGGTTTCGTGAATGACCTGTTTTGCCCGGGGAGACATTACCTTTGCGTAGGCAGAAAGGTTTTCCAAAAAAGGATGATAGGTTTCCGGCATGCCGCTGAAATGGCTGGCCTGCTGGAAGGTGACAAAATCCCAGTCTTCCATTTTAAAGGCATCGCCGATGGAAGTGGGGATTTGTTCCCGGCCGGTGTGATTATACAAGTAGTCCTTTGCTCCGGAGAGGACATTTTGCCAATGTCGCTCCAGAGAGCAGCCGCCGATATAAAGCCGGCCCAAAATGAGAGGGCGGTTACCGGCTTCGGCAATTTGCGGAAGACAGCTGGCGACGTTTTCGGAAAAGCTGTTGCCAACGGCAAGGACTTTTACAGGATTCATAACAGGTTCCTCCTTTAGGTATGGATTTTTTCAAGAACATTATAGCACATAAAACTAAAATTTTCCTCGTTTTTTAAAAATAAAAAGCGCCCCTGGTCGGAGCGCTTGAGAACTTACAGCTTAACGGTGGGGATCATCCGGAACTCGCCGGGACCCAGTGTGATTTTTTCCCGCAAGGCGAATTGATGCAGCCAGAAGGTCTTTTCCTGTTCAAAGTCAATATTCAGCAGGCAAATTTTCCCTGCATCCGGGAAGTAACTGAACGCAATGTATTTGCAAGCCTCCCCTGGAGCCTTTTCGTCGTCGGTGATATAAACATATCCCCGGTTCTGATTGGCGATTGTTCTGTAGATACACCCGATCATGCCGGCGGAATCCATAATGCTGCCGGGACCTTCATCCATGTCGGAAGCGCCGGGATATGCCCAGGTATTCAGGAAGTAGCATTTTCCTTTTCCGTAATGGTGGAGGGTCAGCACAGGCCTGCCGATTTCGTCGTCGGTAATAACCACCTGCAGCTCGGGATCCGTCACTTCGATATTGCCTACCGGGACGCCCAAAATGCCGTACCGCCGGGGGAATTCGTCCTCCATTTGATGAGATCCTCTGGGAATCATACCACATCTTTACGCCGCTGTTTCCCAACACCAGCACCAGAGTGATCCTGAAAAAGCCCAAGATGGACTCCAGTATCCGCAAGGTATGGCTGCCCAAGACGCTGGCCTACATCCTGCGGGAATGGAAAAAGTCCCAGGACGAGCTTCGCGGATTTCTCGGTGACGAGTACCAGGATTTTGACCTGGTGGT
>CALXBD010000089.1 GCA_944386445.1 uncultured Clostridia bacterium | reverse complement strand
TGGAAACCGCAGCAGATGGGAGAGTTTCAGGTCATCTTGCAGATCCAGCGGGGTTCTCATTTGCCGCAAGGCATCCACATAAGTTTTAGCCACATTTTCATTGATTTCAATTTCCGGATCTGCGCCTCCTGCTGCAACAGTGGTAACCACCGCTTCTACCTTTCCGCGGTTCACGGATGATTGGATCAATGTTTTCAGCTTCTCATCCAAAAATGCCAGTTGCCTGGGGGTTCTGGCCGTAAACTCGAAATATCTGTGGTTTACCGATTTGATATCCACAGTAATATCGAATCCGCCGCCGATTGCCTGTCCTCTGCCGTATCCGGTCATGCTTCTCAACATATGCATTTCCTTTCCTTTTCTCCGGAAAAGCCGGACGATTTTTCATAAAACCGGTGACAATTCACCTTTCTTATTGTATCACAATCTTCTGCCCTAAGAACGTTTTGTTAACTTTCTGTTCATATTTTTCATTTTTTTTTTACTTTTTCTTCCGGCTTGCATCTGTCTTCAAAAAGAGTTAAGATAATAGAGAAACCTTTGAAACGGAGGGCCTGTCATGCTTCTTGCGGATCTTCATATACATTCTCGTTATTCCAGAGCGACAAGCCGGGATGGGAATCCTGAAATGCTGGAACTCTGGGCGCGGAGGAAGGGTCTTTCCCTAATCGGGGCCGGAGATTTTACCCATCCCGCCTGGCGGGAAGAGCTTTTGCAAAAGTTAGAGCCTGCTGAGGACGGTCTTTATTGTCTCCGCTCAGAATTCCGCTTACCGGACGCGCCGGAAGGAGTCAAGCCCCGCTTTGTCGTCAGCGGGGAGATCAGCTCCATTTATAAAAAAGACGGACGGGTTCGGAAGGTTCACAGCCTGATCCTGCTGCCGGGGTTTTCGGAAGCTGCCGCTCTTTCTCTGCGGCTGGAAGCTATCGGCAACCTTCATTCTGACGGCCGGCCCATCCTGGGGCTGGATTGCCGGGACTTGCTGGAAATCACCCTGGATGTCTGCCCGGAAGCGATCTTTATCCCGGCCCACATTTGGACACCCCATTTTTCACTGTTCGGAGCTTTTTCCGGCTTTGATACGATTGAAGAGTGTTTCGGCGACCTTACCCCGCACATTACCGCGGTGGAAACCGGCCTATCTTCTGACCCGCCCATGAACCGGCGGCTAACGGCTTTAGACGGGCTGCATTTGGTATCCAACTCCGATGCCCATTCCCCGTCAAAATTAGGCCGGGAAGCGACTTTATTCGATATTCCCTTCTCCTACAGCGCCTTGGCGAAAGCGATTTCCACAGGGGAGGGCTTAGCCGGGACCATCGAGTTTTTTCCGGAAGAGGGAAAATACCACTTCGACGGCCACCGAAACTGCGGCATCTGTCTTTCGCCTTCCGAAGCGGAAGCGTTGGGTGGAATTTGTCCAGTTTGCGGAAAAAAGCTGACTCCCGGCGTTCTCCACCGAGTCGAGCAACTGGCTGACCGTCCGGAAAAGGATGCTGTGCCGGGAAATTTTGAAAGTCTCGTCCCCCTGCCGGAAGTGATTGCAGCCTCCACAGGTGTTTCCGCCGCTTCTGCACGCACTCAGGAACGGTACCTTGCCATGCTTCATGAGCTGGGACCGGAATTTCACATCCTGAGGGAAGTTCCTCTGCAGGAGATCGCCGAAACGGCCGGCCCTCTGGTCGCTGAAGGTGTCCGGAGATTGCGGCTGGGAGAAGTGCGGCGCACACCAGGATTTGATGGGGAATACGGGAAAATCCAGCTTCTTTCCCCGGAAGAAATCAATGCCATCACCGGACAGATGCAGCTTTTCCCGGGCCTTCAGTCTGCTTCAAAGCAGAAGGCTGTTTCCGCCACTCGTCCGGCATCCAAGCGGAGTACCGAAAAAAAGGCAGCATCGGAACCGAGCGCGCCTGCCTCCGCGCTGAATCCGGAGCAGCTGGCAGCAGTTTCCGCCGCCGAACCGGCTGTTGCGGTTATCGCCGGGCCAGGCACCGGAAAAACCAAGACCCTGACTGCCCGCATCGCCTTTCTGGTGCAGACGATGAAGGTGGCTCCCAAGCTGATTACCGCCGTGACCTTTACCAACAAGGCCGCCGGAGAAATGCGCCGCCGTCTGGAAGAAATGCTGGGAAAACGGGCTGCGGCTGCTATGACCATCGGCACGTTCCACTCGATTTGTCTCAGGCTGCTGGGAGAAGTTTCCCTGCTGGATGAAAGCGGCGCGCTGGCTCTGGCAGATGAGGTTTTGAAAGAACTGGGAGAAAAGGCAGCGCCAAGGAAGCTGCTTCAGGAAGTCTCCCTGTGGAAAAACACACTTCCTTCCCATGCTGAATCCCTTTCGAAAGCAGGTTGCCTTTACATCCGCCGGATGGAAGAAGATGGTCTGGTAGATTTTGACGACCTCTTAAGGCAGGTTCTTCTCAGGCCGGAATCGGAGCCAGATTCGCGATTTACCCATCTGCTGGTGGACGAGTTCCAGGACATTAACGAGATTCAATATCAGCTGATCTCGGCCTGGAGCAAAGGTGGGAAAAGTCTGTTTGTCATCGGTGACCCGGATCAGTCCATTTATGGGTTTCGCGGTTCTGACGCCCGCTGTTTTGAGCGGCTTATCGCTGACCTGCCGGAGCTTCGCATTATCCGGCTATCGCAAAATTATCGCTCTACCCCAGAAATCCTCCAAGCGGCTGAGCCGGTCATCTCCAAAAATCCCGGCCCGCCCCGGATTCTTCATCCCAACTGCCCTTCCGGACCGACAGTTAGAGTGATTCAGCTCCCGGATGATTTTTCAGAAGGGGTTTTCCTAGCAAAGGAGATCAACCGCATGGCCGGAGGCGTCGATATGCTGGATGCCCATGCCGCAGACGGACATATGCCCCGGGGCCTTTCGGATATGGCGATCCTTTGCCGCACCCACCGGCAGACCGAGGTGCTGGAAAAATGCCTGACGGTGGAAGGGATTCCCTTCCGGGTAACAGGCCGGGGATCTTTCCTGACAGACCCCGATGTCCGGAAGGCGCTGAATTTCTTTGAAAGTTTGCTGCATCCGGAGAACGGGGCAGCGCAAAAGACCCTTCTGCGATCCATTCCGGAAGAAAAGCGTCTGCAGCTGACGGAAAGATTCTCCCCATTGCTTTCCAAAGAAAAGCCCCGAAAGCTGCTGGAACACTGGATGGAGGAATGGTCGCTGGCAGGCTCTGTCCCCATGGAACGGCTTTTGAATACCGCTGTTCTCCATCCGGATATGGATTCCCTGCTGCGAACACTGACGCTTGGGGAAGAAGGAGATATTTCCCGAACTGGTGGAAAGCAATATACTGCGGATGCCGTAACTATCATGACGCTGCATGGTTCCAAAGGGTTGGAATTTCCGGTGGTATTTCTTGGCGGATGTGCCCATTCCATTCTGCCGCTGGATGCTCCCGGCAGAGCTGCTGATCTCGAAGAGGAACGCAGACTCTTTTATGTGGGCATGACCCGAGCACGGGAGGAGCTGATTCTGACAGTTCCGGGGAACCCCTCCCCATTTCTGGAGGACCTGCCGGACGAAGTGCTTCGCAGCAGCGCCCGTCCTTTAAAGCCTGCTCCCGAAGCCCGTCAGCTGAAACTCTTTTGAGCATATATAAATTGTGCCGGCAGGTAGGACTCCTGCCGGCGTTTTTCATCAATAGAAAATCTCCTGTTCCGAAGGAGAGGTTGACATCAGAGCTACCGCCTGACTGCCCATGGAAAGAAAAGAAATCTCCACCTGTCGCCGGGGATAAGAAACAACACCGTTGCTCTCATAGGGATCGCAAAGATAGTAATTTTCCGCGTCTCCGCCAATCAGTACCATACAGTGCTGATTGACTGGGTATAGGTAAGTCTCGTCCTTATCGTAGGACTGCCACTGATAAGCCTCCTCAACCTCCTCCATCCCGATGGTAACCCAAATTGCCACCGGCGTATCCTGGAAGAGGACCTTGTTCAGGAATATTTGATCTAATGACTGACCCGAAAGATTCACCGGCTTCCATTGACTGCCATTTTCTGTTTGGCTCAGATATGCCTCCATAGAGGCAACGATTACAGGCGCAAAGCAGCCCCAGCCGTTCACCTCACTGGCCGGGTCACCGGCGTAGGCTACATTGGGATCAGGACCGTAACGGCATCCCCATTTGATTTCCACAGGCTCCATAGGAAGGTACTGTTCCACAAAATCCACCGGATCGACCTCAAAACCGCGATGCCGCAGCAGCATTGCAGCCGATACAGCCTCACAACCGTTGGGAAGGATTCCCTCCTGGCTCAAATATGGAACATCTTCTATTACATACCGGAATTCTTCATCTGTAAGCCCCATGGCATCTCGAATATATACAATGTTGCTGCCGCCATAAGCTGCGTAAGCCTCCCGATAAATTTCCTTGCTGGAAAAGCCTTCCTCATACATCATAGTCAGGCCAGCACCTATTTCATTCCAAAAATCAGGGTTTTCCCAATAGGTACGCCAGAAATCCTCATCCGCTTGGTCTGGCTCCTCACGGAACTGGGACAGAAAGTAAACATTGGAAAGATCAACGTTCTTAGTATACAGATTGGTGTGGGACATCCGGATGATGCGCACTCCCAAAATTGCCGCTACAAGCCAGGATATCAGCAGTACAATCACAAGAATGCCAATCAGAATGTTTCCCCACAGCAAACGCTTCTTTCTTATCCCCATAAAGTTCCTTCTTTCTGCTAGGCGATGGGATAAAACGTGGGCTTTCGATTTTGATAAACGGCCAGGTATCGGAACCCGGCTTCCAAAGCCATCTCACAGGCAGTCTCAAAGCCCGCAGCTACATCCCGCTCAAAATGTGCGTCGGAGCCTACCGTCAGGATCTCTCCTCCCAAAGAACGATAGAGTTTCAGCACCTTCAGTGACGGCAGTGCTTCACGGGCTGCCTGCCGCAGGCCGGAAGTGTTCAATTCAATGCCTTTTCCGCGTTCAATCGCTCGCCGGAGAATTCGTTCCAGTTCCTCCTGCCAGTCCATCAGGTCAATCTTTTTCCCGTGAACTGCCGCATATCGCTTAATGATGTCCAGATGCCCCAGGCAGTCATAATCATACTGGTCTGCCAGTTCGTAAAGCATCGCCAGATTTTCGCGAACCCGTCCCGGGATCACTTCGTCCGGATAGTCCACCAGTCCAAGGTCTATATCTTTGAGCTTGTGAACCGAACCGATCACGTAATCATAAGGCAAAGCGGCCAGAACCTCCGCTGCCCGATCCGGGTCGGTTTGCGGCTGGCCGATCTCCACGCCTTTACGCACGGCAAGTTTTCCGGAAAACTCTTCAGCACAGGCGTCCAGCTCCTGATAACAGGCGGCCAACGTTTCCGTCTGATATTTTCCATCCGAAAAAAGCCCGTCGGTAAAAAATTCAAAATGATCTGTCACGGCAATTTCCGTCAGCCCCTTTTCCAAAGCTGCCAGACACATCTGCCGTGGGGAACAATGCCCGTCCGGTGAATAATGGGTATGCATATGATAGTCAGCGCGAACTCCGCTCATGGGTGATAGTAGCTCCTTTCTTAGAATAACACGTTGCGGTTATAGAGTTCATAATATGGGCAGAATATTTTCTTAAGATTTGCTTAATACGGATTACTTCGAGAGTCCAAGGTATAGACCCGCCAAACGAATCGTATTCTCCATGCCTTCCGCATGGGTGCGCTCCATACCGTGGGAGGCGTGGACTCCAGGTCCGATCAAAGCACCCCGGATATCGTTTCCGGCACGGAGAGCAGCGCCTACGTCGGAGCCGTATCGGGGATAGATGTCCACTGCATAATCGACACCGTTTTCTTTGGCCAAACGGATCAGCCGGGAGGTCAACTCATAGTCATAAGGGCCGCCGGAATCCTTGGCACAGATAGACACCTGATACTCATTGCAGGACAGATCCAAGCCGATACAGCCCATATCCACTGCCACAAGCTCTGAAACATCCTCCGGAATATTAGCGGCTCCATGGCCGACTTCCTCATAAACGGAAATGAAAATCTTGGTCCGGTAAGCAGGCACCAACCCTTCCGCTTTCATAATTTTCAAAAGGGTCATCAGGCAGGCCACGCTTCCCTTATCGTCAATAAAGCGGGATTTTAAAAATCCGGAAGTCGTCACCGTGGTTTTCGGGTCAAAAAAGATGTAATCGCCCGGCTGAATGCCCAGTTTCTTCACATCATCCGCTGACGACACCTTCTCATCAATGCGAACTGCCATGTTGGAATCATCCCGGGTACGGGTCACGCTGTCCGGGAAAACGTGAACAGACGGGCTAAGGCTTAAAATGGTACCGGTATAAGTTTGTCCTTCGCGGGTAATAATTTTGCAGTATTCCCCGTCCAACGTAGGCAGAATCGGCCCTCCGACAACGGTAAACATCAGCTGTCCATCAGAAGTAATGGAGCGCACCATAGCGCCTAATGTATCTACGTGAGCGGAAAGCCCCACGGTTTTACCGGCATCTCGGCCTTCGACGGTTATAATTCCGCAGCCCTTGCGATTGGTTTCGAAAGAATACCCCAGTTCCTCTGCCATGGAACGAATCAAGTTGATTACATTAGCAGTATAGCCGGAAGGACTATCTACAGCAAAGATCCGCTTTGCTGTTTCAAAAAGTTCTTCGCGATAAGTGGTGACATCCATTATGATCCTTCTTTCTATCTATTTGGTTTCATCCAGATACGTTGCTTCTATATCGGCAATATGCAGACAGACCGCCAAAGGGCACTGGCCATACGCGCCATTGATTGCCATGGAACCGCCCCGAGCAGCCTCATCAAAGCCGCCCATATGCCAGCGGATCGCCAAGGCTTCCTCCGTTGTCAACCGCAGAAACCGCTCTATCAGGAAAACGCTTTTTTCCCCATGGCCATAGGGGAACTGATCCTCTACAGAATAGTAGGGCACTTCTTTCCAAACTCCGCCTATTTTCGCATTTCGCATTTCCTTTTTATAAAAACCTGCCTTGCATAGATCATGAAGGAGCCCGCAAATAGCTGCGCTTTCCTCCGAGACTTCCAGCGCTTCCGCCTTGACTAACGCGCTGAGCCGCTTATAAACATGAAGGCTGTGAGCGCAAAGCCCTCCATCTTCGGCTAAATGGTATCGGGTTGAGGCAGGAGCTGTAAAAAAATCCCCTTGCTCCAGCCAGCTAAGCAATCTGTCAGCGCCCTTACGTGTAATTGCGTTATTGTAGATCCGGCAAAATTCCTCTCGATCGGTCATACATTTCCCTCCTTTATACTATTCCAGTATACCATATTTCCAGCCCTCCGCGAGAAAAAAATCCCGAAACTTTCTCGGATTTTTTTAGGTAATTCTTCTCTTTATTGATGCGATATCCGAAAATTCGGTTCAATGTCCTGCCCTATTTATTAAGAATACATTAATGATGCTAAAATTCTTGACATCTCGTACAGCCTGTCATAAAATAAGTAAAGGCGTATCGGCACTATTCTGCCCTGAAGGATAAAATCTTGAATTGCCTTGAACAAAATCAGAAATCTGTGCTATACTAAAATTGGAAATCAAGGAAAGGATGTTCCCTATGAAAGAGCCCAAATTGGTTGTAAATCCTGAAAAGGAAGAATTTGTACAGGTACAGGACAAGCGCTTTGCCTGCTATGCGATTCCAACAGACTTGGTAACTGAAAAAGACAATCTGGATGAGGTCGTACTTTGGTATGCCAAGCCTTTGCTGCAGCCTGGCGATATTTTGATTCTCAGTGAAAAGATGGTTGCCTGCACCCAAGGGAAAGCCAAACCAATTGATGACATCAAACCCGGACGGCTGGCAAAATTCCTTTGCCGCTTTGTCCGCAAAACAGATTATGGTATCGGGCTGGCCATGCCCGAAACCATGCAGTGCGCGCTTAATGAATGCGGTGTACCGCGGATCCTGTTCGCTTCGGTCGTAGGCGCTATTGGCAAGCTGTTTCGGCAGAAGGGATGGTTCTATCGGGTGGCCGGCTACAAAGCCGCTGCGGTGGATGGTCCTTGTGAGTTTACGCTTCCGCCTTATAACCATTATGTGGTTCCTGCGCCGGACAAGCCCAACGAAACAGCAGCTCACCTTTCAACACTGTTAAACAATGAGACAGTATTTATTATTGACCTCAACGATATCGGGGGAAAAATTTTAGGATCTTCTGATCCTAACGCAGATTTGGATCTTTATCTGCAGGTCCTCCGTCAGAATCCTTTGGGCCAATCTACAGAACAGACCCCTATGGGTGTGATTCGTCCACTTACTGACTAAAAGATAATCCGCCTGTTTCATAAAACAGGCGGATCTTTTCATTTTTTCCGAAAAGAAAATTTTGGACGCTCCGGGGCTGTTTCCGCTTCTCCTGTATGAGCCTCCTCGTTGCGGATCTCCCAATGGATCAGAAAGGTCAGCGCTGCCCGCAGAAGAATGATTCCGGCGACAGTGAAGATCTCCTTAAATTCCCGGACCACTACTGTCCGCAAAATCTCGCTGCCGAGTTTGAATTCCAACCCCATCGCCATTCCCTTGGCCAAGTTCAACCGTGTCAATGGATTCCGGGTGATGTAGCCTACGATTCCCTGCACCCCTGACACCAGGATCACAATTACTCCCATCAGTTCGAAAAACAGGATGGCCCAATCCACAATCAGATTTAATATCGAATGAAATTGTTCCATTCATTCACCTCTTCCTTACTTTAGGGAGTATTCCCTTTTTCTGCATCTTCATCCGGCACCGGCCAGCCTTTTTGAATCTCTTCCTCGATCCGCGAAAAGAATGCCTTTATCAGCCGAAGCATTTCCCGGCTGTCCTCTTCTCCCATTTCTTCAAATATCCGTAGATAGAAATTCCTATACCGCTGCTGAACTTCAGCCAGGTCCTGCTCTCCGTTCGCGGTAAGCCGGGCATATACGATTCGATGATCCCGACTGTCACAATAGCGTTCGATATACCCTTTTTCTTCCAAGCTGGCCAAAAGCTTTGAAACAGCGGGTTTTGGAAGGCCCATTTCCCGAGAAATCTCCGACGGCTGCCGGAGATTTTCCTGTGCCCGATGCTGCTTCAAGATGGTGAGAAGGCGATATTCTGCATGAGAAAGGTTTTCCGCCGGCCGCAGATGGCCCAATAGAGTTTTGGCTCGTACAAGGGACAAAAACAGTTCCCTGGGAAAGTCCTCCATTTGGTTTCCTCTTTTCTATTCATGCCTGTATGGTTACAGGCATTATCGTTTTTCTCTACAAATTGCTATGGCAAATTGAACTTGATACAAAGCAAAGTGAGCCGCAATTTCCGGGTACTTACATTCTGCCCCGACATTTTTCCTGCCAATTGGCCACTTACGTAATTCTCGCTAGCAGCCCAAGGCTGCCTTAACAAAATAGTGGCAACTCTCTGTATAAGCGACTGTTCCAGAACGCGAAGCGTCGAAATAGGCCATGAGCAGACGCCCCTGATTATCCACGGCACAGCAAGGGGTGGAAAAATCGCCTGCGCCATAGGGATCAGTGGCAATAGACGACACAACAATACCTCTATCAGTAAAGCAGTCATTTCGAGCCTCTTCCAAAGAGGCTGTGTAGTGGCGAATTTCTCCCACTGTGCCGGTGCTCTTCTGGGGTTCGGAGCCAACGGGAAAACGTGAGAGGGCAAATACTTCCAAAATCCCATCGTGGACCACTGCTGTACAGTCGGAAGCGTTCATCCGGACACACCGGGAGGAACGGGCTGTTGTCCAGCTTTCACCGTTGTCATCGGAAAAGGCCAGCAACGCTGTCTCTTCACCGGAAATCCCCGACAGGGAACGGCGAATAAACGCCATAAGCCGGTCTCCCTCCAGTTGAACGATAAAAGGTTCATTAGCGCGCAGCCCCTCTTCTTCCAAAGGCACCTTTACATGTTTCCAATTCTGTCCGTTGTCATCGCTGTAAGCAATCCCGGCGTGCGCTGTGTCGTATCCTGCGAGAATCCGACCATTGTTGCCGTGGTAAATTCCCCAGAAGTCTACCTTCCCTGCTAGCCCATCCAGCTGTACAGGGCCTGTATACTCCCAGCTTTTTCCGAAATCTCTGCTGACTACCCGGTGATTCCTACCATCGATACGGGTAATGAGCACATATTCTCCGGAATCCAGCAACACAAAGGAACACAGGCCACAGCTTTCCACAGGCTTCCCATCGGAGGTGCGGAAAACCAATGGCCGAGGCTGCTCTGCTCTGAGCGTATCCGGATGAATAGTGGTAAAGTAAGGGTATGAGATCGTATGGGCATGGGCGTCACAGCTATAGATAAGCATGATAAACTTTCCCAGACGCCGGTCAAATTGGAGCGCGGAGGGACACCAGGCATTATAATGCTTTTCCTCTTCAAAAAGGATACCCAACGGCTGCGTGCGATAAATTGCGCTGCTTCTTTCCATAGAATCACCCATTTCTTTCAGCGTTTGCCGCCCAAGTCAGAAGGAATCAGTATTTTCATGCACCCACATTCTCACGGGTACGAAAACAGCCAACAAAATATATCCTTGTCATGCAGCAAAATCCGCCATCGGAAACCCCGACAGCGGAAATTTTCATGCATCCATTTTCTTGTCTTTGGTGTGGCGGATGACCTTCAGGCGGGAAAATTCCTCCCGTTCCTTTTCATCCAACGCGTTGGTAATAAAAGCCACGTTCCCTTGGAAATTCGGAATCACAATATTCTTCAGTGCATTTGCCCGCCGCTGAGTTTTCTTAATGGAAACTGCCAAGCGGTAAATACTGTTTTCCACTTCGGCCAATGTTACAGTCAACTCTTTGCACTTGACAAAGCAGACATATGCCTGGTCCAACTGCGAATTGGAGTTGTGCATACTATAATGGAACGGCGTTCCCTGCTGGGGCGTTATAGTGATATGAGGAATCTCGACTCCCATCACGCTCCGATAGGTGATATCCACACCCGTTTCCACCGGTGTGGACAACGCCAAGTCCTGGCAGACACCTAACGTAACATTCGCACGCTGCAAAGCTCGATAAGCACGCTGATAGGTTTCATCGATCTCGTCCCGGACAGACTTAGCCGTATTGATTAGGGTCATCATCTCCCGGATCAGGATGTTCCGCTTACGGTCCATCAGATCGTAACCCAGTTTGGCCAGGGACAGGGACTTTTTAATATTTAATAGGTTTCCTTTGGTTGGAAAGACCTGATCTGCCATGAAATTGCCCCCCGTTCAAATTGGATTTGCCTTTACTGACGGAACCGGGCGGCGCGCTCCGGATCGTAGTACTGATCAATCAGCTTATCGTCCAGACGATCCAGTTCCTCCCGAGGCAGCAAGGACAGCAGATCCCAGCCCAAATCGAGAGTCTGTTCAATGGTCCGGTTTTCGCTAAAGCCCTGGTTCAGGAAATGTTTTTCAAACATCCGGCCAAATTCCAGATACCGTTTATCGGCCTCAGAAAGCTCTTCCTCGCCGATAACCGATGCCAGAGACCGTGCATCCTGCACCTTTGCATAGGCAGAGAACAACTGGTTGGAAACTCCCGGATGGTCCGCACGGGTATAGCCTTCACCGATGCCGTCCTTCATCAAACGGGACAGGCTCGGAAGCACGGAAACTGGCGGATATACCCCAGTCTGATCCAGGTTCCGGTCCAGTACGATCTGGCCCTCGGTAATGTATCCAGTCAAGTCAGGTACCGGATGAGTAATATCGTCGTTGGGCATTGTTAAAATCGGGATCTGGGTCACGGAACCGTTAATCCCTTTCACGATACCGGCGCGTTCATAAATAGACGCCAAGTCGGAGTACAGATAACCGGGATATCCTTTACGTCCGGGGATCTCGCCTTTAGAGGAGGAGAATTCCCGCAGTGCCTCTGCATAGGAAGTCATATCGGTCAGGATAACCAGGATATGCATATTCTGCTCAAACGCCAAATACTCTGCAACTGTCAAAGCACAGCGAGGCGTCAGAATACGCTCGATGATGGGGTCGCTGGAAAGGTTCAAGAACATAACAACCCGTTCCAGAACGCCGGATTCCTCAAACTGCCGTTTGAAATAGTCTGCCACATCGTTGGTAACACCCATCGCAGCGAAAACCACAGCAAATTTTTCGCCTTTATCGTCGCTGATCCGGGCCTGTTTTACGATCTGGGCAGCCAGCTTATTGTGGCTCATACCGGAGCCGGAGAAGATCGGAAGTTTCTGTCCGCGAATCAATGTTGCCAAGGCGTCGATGGAAGAAATTCCGGTACGAATATAGTTGACGGGGTACTCGCGAGAAACAGGATTCAGCGGTTTTCCGTTGATATCCTCCCGCTTGGTAGCAAAAATAGGTCCTAATCCGTCCACAGGAGTGCCTGCGCCGTTAAAAATACGTCCCATCACTTCCGGAGAAAGAGGCATTTCCATCGGATGGCCCTGAAAACTGGTGCGGACATTATTCAACGCAACGCCGCTGGTCCCCTGGAACACCTGCAGCACGACCCGTTTGCCCTCAATCTGGACAACACGTCCCAACCGGCGGCTGCCGTCTGTCAGGATTACCTCTGCCATTTCGTCGTAGCCAACGCCTTCTACATTATCAAGCACAACCAGCGGTCCGTTGATTTCCTTGAGCCCTAAAACCTGTACGCTCATTTATTTCACCTCCGCCAGTTTTTCGTCGATCATGGGATAGTATTCTTTCAGCTTCTCAAGATCATTATTCGGAACATTATACTTGATCTTCACGATGGAATCCTCGATCCCTGTCTTATTAATCAAGGACACAGGAATTCCCTCTTTCACTTTCTTCATTGCCTGGTCATAGAAGTACAGAATCACCTGCATCATTCCCAGCTGCTTTTCCAGAGGAACATAGGTATCTTCCGCATGGAAAGCGTTCTGCTGCAGGAATCCTACCCGAATCAGCCGGGCAGTTTCAATGGTCAGTTTCTGGTCTTCCGGCAGAACGTCTGCACCGATCAACTTGACGATCTCCATCAGCTGAGCCTCTTCCATCAGGATATTGGACACCCGCTGACGGCATTTCAGGAAGTCTTCCCCGTACTGTTTGTCGTAAAAAGGCTTCAGCTCATCCACATACTCGCTGTAGCTGGAATTCCAGTTGATCGCAGGATAGTGACGAGCATAAGCCAGTGCCTTATCCAGTGCCCAGAACACCCGCACGAATCGTTTGGTATTCTGTGTAACCGGTTCTGAAAAGTCAGAACCCTGGGGAGAAACTGCACCGATAATTGTTACGGAACCCTCTGTACCGTTAAGGTTTACCATATATCCGGCACGCTCGTAGAATTCTGCCAGACGGGATGGCAAGTAAGCCGGGAATCCTTCTTCTGCAGGCATTTCTTCCAGCCGTCCGGAAATTTCACGCAGAGCCTCTGCCCAACGGGAAGTGGAGTCTGCCATGATTGCCACATGGTAGCCCATATCGCGGTAATATTCTGCCAGAGTAATGCCGGTATAAATGGAGGCCTCACGGGCGGCCACGGGCATGTTAGAGGTATTGGCAATAAGGATTGTACGGTCCGTCATGGCACGGCCGGATTTCGGGTCAACCAGCTGAGAGAATTCCTCCAGAACCTGAGTCATCTCGTTGCCGCGTTCTCCGCAGCCGATATAAACGATGATATCGGCATCGCACCACTTAGCCAACTGATGCTGGGTCATTGTTTTTCCGGTACCGAATCCGCCAGGGATAGCAGCTGCGCCGCCTTTGGCGATGGGGAACAGGGTATCGATGACTCTCTGGCCGGTAATCAGCGGACGCTGGATTGGCAACCGCTCTTTGACAGGCCGAGGCCGACGAATCGGCCAGCGCTGACAGAGAGTCAGCGCTTTTTCTTCGCCATCCGGGGTACGCAGGACTGCTACGGTATCATTCACCCGATAAGCCCCGTTAGGACTCACCTTAACAATTGTACCTTCCATTCCCGGAGCCAACATGCACTTATGAACAATTGCAGGTGTTTCCGGACAGGTCGCGTAAATATCTCCAGCGTGGAGGGTATCCCCTTCTTTTACAGTCAGGGTGACATCATATGTTTTGTCGGTATTGACCGGAGAAACGCTAACGCCCTGATCAATATAAGCGCCGGAACCTTTGGCAATTTCCTGCAGCGGTCTTTCGATGCCGTCAAAAATATTTGCCAGAAGGCCGGGGCCCAAAGTAACAGACAGCGGTGCACCGGTAGAATAAACCGGTTCGCCGGGATGAAGGCCGGTTGTGCCTTCGTAGACCTGAATCGTCGTAAAGCGGTCAGTAATGCCGATGACCTCGCCGACCAGCCGCTGCTCGCCGACATAGACCATCTCCATCATGGAAAAATCCTGTGTATCTTTTACCTTCACGACCGGTCCGTTGATGGAATAAACGGTATTCATGAATTGACTTCTCTCCTTACTTCAGATCGGCTTTCCCAGAAGCGTAGAACTGCTCTCTAGCAGTTTCCATCCGGGTATCGAAGGTCTCGTCAAGATAAATCTGTTTTTCATCCTGGACGATCACAAATCCGCCCAGCCGGATGGAAGCGGATGCCTCTACCGGCACACTGCCGGCCAGCTTCCGGATCCGTTCCGCATCCTCGCCGCGCGCAAGAATCTTGGCGCCTTCTGACAAATATGCCTGATCCTTTTTCAGCGTTTTTTCAAGCCAGGCATCATATTCTCCGGAAGCTGTATATGCCTCCAGTTTTTTTCCGGCCTCCTGAAAGAGGGCTTCAGTAAGCTCCTTCCGCTTCAGCAGCAGCTGCTGCTTGGCGGAAAGTTTTTCACGAGTCACTTCTTTTGCAAAGTTCGAACGGATCTCATCTATTTTCTGCTGAATTTTCTGATAGGACTGCTGCAGCTCATCATCCTGCGCTCCTGCCACTTTTTCCTCTTTATAGGCATCAACCTCTGAAAGAATCTCATTGGCCTTCGCTTCCACTTCGGAAAACACGGCCTTTTCAAATCGAGTCAGCCTTTCGTTGACATCTGGCATGGAAATACCTCCTTTGTTGCTGTTCCGGCCTTAAATCTTGATACCGACCGCTTCCCGGATATAGCTGGTAATGGAATCGCCGATATCGGAATCTCCATGCCGGTCAGGAATTTCCACGATCAGCGGGCGTTTCTGATTCAGCTTGATATCATAGACTTCTTCTTTGCAGAGGGTGATCAGCTTTTTGGTCATCAGCACGATCCCGATATCATCAATCTGGCAAACCCGGTTCAGCTGTTCCTTGACCTCATCGTATTCATGGACCACGACTCCTTCGATGCCGGCCAGGCGCATTCCTACCCAAGTATCGTTATTGTCACTGATTACAAACATGCGCAAACTGATTCACTCCCCTTTCTGAAATTCAAATACTCAAACGCGGTTCAGGATCAGAATTGCAATCAGCAACCCGTAGATTGCGATACCTTCGCCCAAAACCACGAAGATCAGTGCTTTACCGAAGCTCTTGGGATCTTCGCTGACTGCTCCGATAGCGGCAGATGCACCGGACGCAACTGCAACGCCAGCACCGATACAAGCCAAACCAGTGGAAACAGCGGCAGCCAGATAAGCCATACCGGCTGCACTGGCGGTAGCAGCGGCGTCACCAGCAGCGGAAACCATACCGCCGACAGGCAGCAGCACTGCCAGCAGGCAGACGCCAAAGAAGCTGCACAGATTTGCAACCAAACGATGTTTTGCCTGTTTGCCTGTCACCATTTTACGGAAAACAGGGACCAAAGGCATTGCGGTCAGAATCAAAGCGATCAAAGGCAGGGTAAAAAGCAATACGGTTTTCATGTGTAATTCCTCCTAAAAATTCGGTACAGGGTTTAGTGTTGTTCCCGCTCATAGGAAATTGCAGCGGGCTGATAAGGTTTTCCATCACCGCTGTAGAAGCGGCTGAAAATTTCGTAAAATTCCAAACGCAGCACCTGAATACCTACAATCAGGCCCTCCAGGCACATGACAAAGACGTTGCCGATTACAAGAACCAGGGCATTGCCGACGCCGCCGAACATTTCTCCCAAAGCCATAACCACGGCCATCATGCCCGCATGGGACAAAATGAAACCGCCTACCCGCAGGAAGCTCATGGTATTGGAAAGATAACTCAAAATATATTCGATCATCTCAAAAATGTTCTCTGTGATATAAGCGCCCATGCCGTCTTCCGGCTTGATATCCTTATGCCGTGCAACGAATTTGCCCAGAGGCTCTTTAAAGAAGATGCACAGCAGGGGCAGAACGATTACCAGCAGAATGAACCAGGGGCTTAAAACATTTACCTGGAACATCATCAGCAAAGCTACCGCGATGACAGTTCCCAGATAAACGACCATACCTGCGATTCCGTTCTGGCTGAAAATGGCCTTCTCATAATTTTTATACTTGAAGCCCAAAAAGACGTTGATTCCCATAGCAATTACGATACAGCATACACCTATGGCAATCGCGCCCAGCAGCAAGACATTGGTTGTACCCGGATCAAACACCTCAATGGGTTTGGACTCAAAGCCGAACATCTGCCAGAAAGGATCCAACACATGTTCCAGTCCAAATACGGATCCATAAACAACGCCGAACACCATACTGGATACTCCCAGACGGGTCATGATTTTTCCGAAGTCCTTCCATTTGGTCTTTGCTGCCAGGAAAATTCCGGCCAATGCCAAAACCAAACCTTGTCCCAGGTCCCCGAACATGATTCCAAACATCAGCGTATAAGTAATGGACACCAGGAATGTCGGGTCAAAATCATGATAGCCGGGGGTTCCGTACATCTCCACAAACATCTGGAACGGCCGGGAGAAGCGCCCGTTTTTAAGACGAGTCGGCGGAACCAGTGTCGGATTCGCGTCATCAGGCTGCAGCACGCAGGAAACAGTACCGATCTTGCTCATTTCGTCCACGAAACGCTCTTCTTCGGAAAGCGGCACAAAGCCTTCCAAATAAAAACGGTTATTGACTACAGCCACATACTTGCGCAAAGCAAACGTATCCGAAAACGCCTTTAAAACTGTAAATGCCTGATTGAGTACAGAACCTTCCTTTTCCCGGATCTGGGATAGTGCCTTATGGACCTCTTCCAAACGCTTCGACTCTTTTTCCAGCATTTCATCCACGGCCTTCAAGGAGTTCTCCGGCGTACTGTGGACATAATCCGGCACCCAGGTTCTCTCAAAGTAGAGCGACTTAAAGATATCATCTACCACCGTAACCTTGGTAGCAGGCACAAAATAGGCACCCCAATAATACTCATCATCGTGATCAAACGCAAAGAAGAAGAACGTCTTCTTTTCATAAAATGCCAATTTAGGGTAACTGTCTGCCGGAAGCCGTCCAAAACGGACCTTCACATAATTCATAGCAAACAGGTCATCGAAATTGGCATCCAACCCAAGCAAATGCTGGATTTGAATCTTTGCCTGTTCATGCTGATTGATTTGTTCTTTCAGCTGCCTTTGTTCTGCAGCCAATGCCGAAGCATCCGCGCAAACCCGCGCCACCTCAGCGGCTGCCTTGTCACAGGTAAACGCCGAATCTGTATCCGCACGGCATAATTCCGCGTGGATATCTTCCGCCAGATCATACAGCTGTTTTAAGGCGCCTGCGTACTCATTTTCTCCTGTCAAAGCCGCAAAACCGCTGGATTTATCCAAGGTATTGATGGCCATTTCCGGAGAAAACACTTCGCTTCGAATGCAGCTCAGTAAAGTTTCGTCCAAATCCGGAAGATTTCCGACGATATTCACCAGCCGCATCTTTTCGATTGCCATTGTAAGGGAACACCACCTTTAAGATTACTTTTATAATATCAGCATCTTCAATATTTCTTCCTGGGGGATCTGATACCGTACGCCTTCAATGACCGTAATGATATTGCTTACTTCGATTTCCCGCAGGGCCAGGAATGTATACATTGCAACCGGCGCGCTGGTTGTAAACCGCAGCAGCCGACGATCCAACCGATAGCAAATCTGGTGCGTATACGGTTCTATTCCATCCTCTTCAGGCCACTGCTGATCGCTCGGTGACAAGAAATCCAACGCAGCCAGCATACTGTCATAATCCTTAGCAGCCAGTGCTGCATCAAGCCGCTGCGCTTTCAGCCGATAGTGATACGGATATAGAAGACTTTTTATTTCTGCCGGTTCAAGCTTGTAGTAAAACTTTAAACGGAACATCAGCTGAATATTTTTGGCTTCTATTTCTGCCAGGACGACCTTTTCCAGCTGTTCCCGGGTTTTCCCCCGGAACTGCTCTTTAATTTCGCCTAACAGGAATTGATAATAGTACATATACAGCGCATGTTCTATTGCCGGAAGATCCGTTTTTTCTTCTTCCTTACCATTCAAGCATTGACGCAGCACACCCGCATATGGCGTATTCTGAAGGCACGCTAACAGGGAGCTTGTATCGGTGGCATGTGCCAAATCCATCAGGTTAAACGATGTATGGTTCAGCAGAAATGCAGGCATGTCGACCACATAGTCAGTAGAATCGCTTGCCCGCATGAGCATTAAGCGCCGAAGTATCTCATCGATTTCCAACCGTACAATGATAAAATCATAAAACCCATTATCTGACGGATCATAATTGCGCAGCACAGAATACTTATAAAAAATATCCTTTTTCAGGATTGCTTCCAGTTGCCCTCGATGGACAGTTGTTTCACTCACATTTTTCAACGCCTGCTGATAAGACGGATTTTCCTTTAAGAGTGCCGCCACCTCTCCCACATCGCGTTTTCGCGCCATCTGGGCATAATCTGCCTGAGTCAACCGCTTGCCGAAAATTGCTCTTATCTTAGCAAGTATTGCGTTTCCGGAGCTTATGCGTAACATCATCGACCGTTCCTTTCCAATATACCGACTGTTCTGAGCGGTCACGCATTCAATACTGCTTCAGCGACCTCTTCAGCCCAGGCGGCATGATTTTCCGCAAACAACGCCTCCAGTGCAGATTGGCGTTTTTCGGTATCCGAACGGATTTCTGTCACTTCTTTGTCTGCTGCATCCTTTTCCCGATCATAAATTTTTTGGATTCGGGCCTCACACTCTTCACGAAGCTTCTCTGCCGCTCTTTGTGCCTCCTGATCGACCTGTACTTTCATAGCGTCTCTCTCGGCTCTGGCACATTCCAACTTTTCCTGTGCCTTTGCATCAATTTCCAAAATCTGTTTGATAATGTTGTCCATTCTATGTATCACACCTCCTGCCCCTCGCAAAACCAGTGCAAAAATTTCTTTTTGCAACTATTCATTGAGCATATTTATCATATACCAGTTCCATATCTTTTTCAATAGTGTTTTTGTGTGAACTATCCGGTTTTTCTTTGCATCTTTTGTACAATTTTCTCTTATTTTGTCTGCTTCTGCCCCGGGTAGATGGCTTTTTATCCACATTTACGCTCTATGGCTAGGCTTTTTTTAACCCTTTGTACAAGATTTTTCCTTTGTAGCGCTTGACAAAACAAAAGCAAAGGTGTATCCTAATAAAAATTAACAATTGTTCATATATAAAATTATATTCAGGCATAGGAAGGGTTACAATGAATCATTCAGAGGATTTTATTCAGGCAGCTGTCTGCCAGGAACATCATCATCACGGTTCAGCCATTGAGGGGGCTGAAACTGCCATGCCGGATGATGATACTCTCATTGACACCAGCGAATTTTTTAAGGCATTATCAGATTCCAGCCGACTGAAAATCATCGCGGCCCTTTTGACAGGAGAACTTTGCGTCTGTGACATTTGTGAGATTGTGGGACTGTCCCAGTCTGCGGTTTCACACCAGCTGAGAGTGCTTCGTTCCGGGCGGATCGTCAAATTCCGCAAGGACGGCAAACAGGTATTTTATTCCATTGACGACCATCACATTGCAGACATTATCCAGACCACGATTCAGCACCTTCGGGAAGCAAATTAAGATTTTTCCGGCAGGATGCTCATTCTTACAATCTTTTATCCCGATTGAAATAGAAAGCCCCATTATCAAACAGTTATTACACCGTTTGATAATGGGGCTTTGTGCATCAGCGTTGATCTAGCGGAACATATTCCTGCCTTGCGCCGATACTCATATAGGAAGGACGTATAATTTTGCCGGCGTTGATGATTTCCTCCATCAAGTGGGCGCTCCAGCCTGCAATTCTCGCCATGGCAAAAACTGGGGTGTACAATTCCGGCGGCAGTCCCAGCATATGATATACAAAACCGCTGTAGAAATCGATATTTGCACTGACGCCTTTATAAGTCCGGCGTTCCTCACCGATCACTTTCGGTGCCAAGGTCTCAACCATAGAATAGAGCTTGTATTCTTTTGTAAGTCCCTTTTCTTCCGACAGAGATTTTACGAAACTGCGGAAAATATCTGCTCTGGGGTCAGAGAGGGAGTAAACCGCGTGGCCCATGCCATAAATCAGACCGGAATGGTCAAAGCCCTTCCGATTCAACAGCCCTCTCAGATATTCTCTCACCTCATCCTCGTCTTCCCAATCCTTGACATGGGACTTCATATCCTCAAACATCCGCATGACCTTAATGTTTGCACCGCCGTGTTTGGGGCCTTTCAGTGAACCCAAAGCTGCCGCGATCACCGAATAGGCGTCGGTTCCGGACGAAGCCACCACATGGGTCGTAAAGCTGGAGTTATTACCGCCCCCGTGTTCGGCATGGAGCACCAACGCCAAATCCAGAATCCGGGCCTCCAGTTTTGTGTACTTATTATCGATCCGGAGCATATGTAAGATATTCTCCGCGGTCGACAACTCCGGACGGGGAGGATGGATAAAGAAGCTGTTTGCTGGATCTGCATTGTGGCAATAGGCCTGATAGCCGTAAACTGCCAATTGCGGGAACAACGCAATCATTTCGATACATTGCCGCAGAATATTTGGCAAAGATGTATCGTTGGCTTTTTCATCGTAAGCATAAAGTGTCAGCACGCTTCTGGCGAGGGTATTCATCATATCCGGAGTCGGGGCCTTCATAATGATATCCCGCACAAAATTGGTCGGCAGGGTACGATATTTGGAAAGAATTTCCTTAAATTCCTTTCCTTCCTCCCGAGTAGGCAGTTGACCAAACAGGAGAAGATACACTGTCTCTTCAAATCCGAAACGATCCTCCTTGATAAATCCGTTGGTCAAGTCCTTGATATTGATTCCGCGGTAATACAGTTCCCCCTCACAAGAGACGCTTTTTCCATCCACCATTTTGCTGGAAATAATATCCGAAATTTCCGTCAGTCCTGCCAGAACGCCTTTGCCGTTGATATCCCGCAGGCCTCGTTTAACATCATATTTGGTATAAAGGGCAGGATCAATGGCGTCATGACTCATACAAAGTTCTGTCAGCCGCTGGATATCAGGTGTAATTTCAAAAAAATCCGTATTTCTTGCCATAATTCTCCTACCTTTCCGACCGTCATACAGTCACGACTCCGGTTCACAATGATTGATTTCTGATTCAAAATCAGCTTTTTCTGGTCTCAGCTGTCCAAACGCGTCCCTTGGCAGCTTTACCAGCAATCGATTCATGGTATCTGCTGCTGCATTAAATTCACGGCGTTCGCTTTCATCCAACACAGAGAGCAGTCCTTCTGCACGCCTTTCGAACTCCATCCATCCCGCGTTCATTTCTGCCAAAGCCTGCTCTGACAATCCAACCAGTAATCTGCGGCGGTCATTGGGATCCACTTTTTTCACGAGTATTCCCTCTGCCTCAAGGCCCTCTGCCAATCGGGACATCTGCTGTTTGGGAATCCGCACAGCCTCCGCCAATTTCCCCATTGGCATGGGTCCCCCCGCGTCCAGGATCAAGATTGTCCACAATTGCAGACTGGTATACTTCCCTCGGAAGCAATCTTCCAAAGGCCGCATCAGTTTCCGGTAGATGGAGACCAAAAACAACAATCGGCTTTTCCGATCATTCAAGTTTCTCTGGGGGGTAAAATCGCATTCTGCCAAACGATCCCCTCCTGGTTAGTAAATAAAGGTTTACTAATTTTAAGTATACTCCCAATCGCAATTTTTGTCAATGAACGTTTTGTGAATATTTCCATTTTTTCTCTTGTAATGTGGCCTTAATGTTGTGAGAATATCACATTTTGACGAAAGGGAATTGGCTTCGTCAACAAACGATGCCAATTCCCTCTCTTACGTTTATCATTTGGTACGGAATCTCACCGAATTACGCAATCGAACGAAGCTGGTGAAACTTCCGGCGAATAGCTTACAGGGATCATGTTTTGATTAAAAAACAACACCATATCGCCCTGTGCGTAAAGATCGTATCCTTTTTCCAAGAATTCTTCTGCAACAGCCAGACTTCTTGCCGAATCTTTCTTGTCCAACAACAGCAGCGCTTTCTTAACTTCCATATTCGTCATAACCAGGGCCCCTTTCCAAGTTGAATTTCTATGATTAGATTATACACCATATTTCAAAAATATGCAATAGTTTTTTGGAAAAATACAAAAATATTTTATTTTAAACTATTTTAATACATTTATATGCATTTCACTTGTATTTATAGAGATTTGTTGATACCCTAAAAAAGCTCCATTTGGCTTTCTCTCAGTCAGATTACTGGAGAAAGGCCAAATGGAGCCTGCCCAAATGAATACTAGATTTGTCTATCGGTTCGTATCAAACGGAGGAGATACCATCCCTGTTCATCCTCCATAACGTCCGCCCGAAACCAGGGAAGAAATTTTTCAGCTTCGACATATGGTGCTTCCAACGGAACAGAAAGCGTAAATGCCAAGCCCTCCCGATGACGGGCATTAATGATATCTCGTCCCGCCCCGTGAGCGATGGCAGCAATTCCGCCGGGCCGAACCAGCTGAGCCAGCCGTTTAGATAACGCCTGTTTGTCTAATATGTGCGGATAACAATTATACATGACAGCTGCATCCAGCAAAGGCAATTCGACTTCCAAAATATCTCCTTGAATCAATCGAATATTGGGTTCCGGATGGAGCAATTCCGCATAATGGAGCATTTCCCCGGATAAATCAATCCCGATTAGTTCCTTAGGAAAGGTTTTCAGCAGATGTGGGAAAAATACACCTTGCCCGCAGCCGATATCCGCAATGACACTGCCTTTAGGAATCGCCATTTTTTCAGCCAAAGCATCCCGGATTTCCGCTTCGGCGGGCAAATTATCCCAATTGGAAGCCATCTGATCGAAAAACTTCCGCATCTGATCTGAATTTTTCATAAAAACTCCTTTATTCAGACGATTAAATAACTTCCAAGGCATCCCTATCGGGCAAAGCCGGAAAAGGCGCTGCCACTCCATCCTGATACCAGAACGCCACTGAGGCAATATCATCCTGCAGCGGAAGATACCGCCCGTCATTGCGCCAGCCCAACGCCTGAATCGTTACCTTCAGGTCTGATTCAAAACGAATAGGATCCATAATATGCCAGCGGTATAAGCCAAAACGCAGTTGACTGCGGTATAGGCCATCTGTGCCAGTTACGGCCATACCGGCGTAAGGAGTGGTAAAAGACTGGTACCGATGCTCTTTTTTATTCTCGAAATTATAGGAGCCGCAGAAATAATCTTCCGTACCGGTACCGCAGATCGTAGGAAATTCTCCATCTCCATCCAGGAAGAATTTGATCTCACCTTCTCCCCACCAGCCGCTGTTATTGACTCCCCAAGCCATGTATGTACCGACATACTGCCCTTTTCCCCGGACACCGTCCAAAATAACATAGTTGGATTTATACGGCAAAGGGTTCACACGCCTGAACTGTGCATGGAAATATCCGGCATCTTCCGGAACATCCGTAAGGGTATAATCGATCTGATAATACATGGTAATCGTATCATCACTGCGATTCTCAAGCGTCATGCGGCAATGCTTCCGGAACGGCATTGGCCAATAGCAGTTAAAAGCGCTGCCAGGATTTACACAGACGGCCAAAGAGGATATCTGGGAAAACTCATTCCAGCCGCTGGCAAAAAAATCCCCGATGGGGCACTCAACGGAAGGCGCTTCCCGATCATCCCAGTAAATCCGAAGAATGGTACTCCTCCAAAAGCCCGTAGGGGTCAGCCAAATATGCTGGATACAGCCGGGACCCTCCACATCAGCAATGACAAAGGTTTCCCCAGCCGGGATCCGGATAAAGGGATTGACCTTCCATCCTCGTCCTAATTCCCGAGCTGCGGATTTAGCCGAGCCGTTTTCCAGTTCACACATGCCGCCCTTTCCTTTTTCTCCGGTAAAATTTTCCGGAGAAATTGAGCGGGTTTTGGCGTTTGAAAGCAGATACAGATTTCCCATTCCCATATTCAGTCCATCAAACATTCAGATCATCCTTCCAACAGGTATTGACACTATTGTAGCATAATTCCAATCAGGGTTCTAATATTTTTTCAGCAAAAATTTTACTTATTTTTAGATTTCCGCCCAAAGAACACAAGACTATTTTATACCGGAAAAGTATATCTTATTGACTTTTCCACCTCAGGGGTGTACAATTGAAGAAATATCTAAGGAGGCTTATTTATGAAGATTGCGGTTCCGTATGAAAACGGTCAAGTATTTCAACATTTTGGCCATACAGCCTTGTTCCAGCTTTATGTTGTGGAAAACGGCGCAGTAAAAGAATCGAAAACTGTTGCTCCGTCTGGAGGCGGTCACGGGGCACTGGCCGGCTTTCTAAAGCTGTGCGGCGTGGATGTCCTTATTTGCGGGGGCATCGGAGGCGGCGCACGGACAGCATTGGCACAGGCAGGGATTCAGCTTTATCCAGGCGTAACAGGTTCTGCCGATGAAGCGGTTGCAGCATTTTTGGCTGGGAACCTTTGCTATAATCCCGACACTGTATGCAGCCATCATCACGAAGATGGGCATGACTGTCATGGTCACGAAGAGGGCGGTTCCTGCCACTGCGGCGAAGACAAGCATGGCTGTGCAGGAAATCACTAAAAATTCAAAGCTTAACCTTTACACCGGCGGAATCCTGCCGGTGTTTCTTTTTTTAAACAATACATTTATGTATCGGAATTATCGGACACTGTTCCTGCGATCTCCCTTGGTGTCATGCCTGTTGCCTTTTTGACAGCATTACTGAGATGTGCCGCATCGTGATACCCCATCGCCTCAGCCGTTTCTTCCACGGTGTAGATGCCGTTTCGAAGGAGTCCAATCGCCTTCTGAAGCCGAATCCGATTTCGATATTGGATCGGAGAAACGTGAGCGTACGTTTCGAACTTTTTCCGAAAGGTACTCTCACTCAAAAAGCAGAGCTTTGCCAGCTCCGGCACCGAAACAGGCTCCTGAGGGCAGCGTTCCAGCCTTATGACAGCAGGATATATTGCTTCCAATTCCGGTCCAAAAGAATCCTGAATTCTGACCTGGGCAATCAATTCCTGCAAGAGACGCGAAAGCTGTGCTTTGGAAGATAGATTTCCGCCGCTTCCCTGCAGCACAGAAGTTAGCAGTTTTTCAAACATCCGAAAGTATCGTCCATCGATGTCATGGGCCATCCAGACAGGGAGGTCACCGGGACAAATTTCCTGTCCCTGTTCATCCCGGATTGCAAAATTCACAAAGATTCCTTCCGAGAAAGCTTCCCCCTCTTTGAGCTGAAGCGTAGAAACATAATTGCTTCCAGTAGGGGCAAATAGAATATCTCCGCCTACAATTTGCAGAAACTCCTCTTTGCTGTTTTCATCTTTAGTATAGTGACGTTCCCCGTGGATGAGGTAAACCAACAAATTATCAGCCCTCGCACGCTCCACAAAGCGATCCACAGATCCGGGCGCCCAGGAATACCGCATAGATATCAGCCGGTAAAATGAAACATCCATATCCTGAAGCTGCTGCAAAGCAATTTTTCGCATAACGGCCTCCATTTGCGTTTTTTTACAAAAATCCTACCGACAGATACATTGTAACAAAAACGGCTGCAAATTACAATGATAGCAAGCAGAAAATCCAAAACAGGATGAAGGAGGCATTTAAATGGAGCCTATCAAAATCACCGTATGGAATGAATTCCTTTCCGAAAAATCCCCCAAAATTGCAAAGGTCTACCCGGAGGGGATTCACGGAGCAATCCGACAGATTTTTGCAGGAAACGAGCACTATCAGGTACGCACAGCTACATTAGAAGATCCGGAATGCGGCCTGTCCCAGGAATTGCTGGATCAGACGGATGTCCTGGTCTGGTGGGCACATTGTGCTCACGACAAAATTCCGGATGAAATTGCAAAGCGTGTTCAACTGCGGGTACTGGACGGTATGGGATTCATTGTTTTACATTCAGCTCATCTGTGTAAGCCCTTCGTCCGGCTTATGGGCACGGTTTGCCGCTCCAAATGGCGGGAAAACGATGAATTGGAACGCATCTGGGTCATTGAGCCGGGGCATCCGATTGCCCGGGGGTTGCCGGAATACATAGAGTTGCCTCAGGAAGAGACATATGGAGAACGTTTTGAAGTTCCTGCGCCTGACAACCTTGTTTTCATCAGCTGGTTTTCCGGCGGAGAGGTTTTCCGCAGCGGCTGCTGCTATTATCGCGGTTTGGGAAAAATCTTTTATTTCCGGCCCGGTCATGAGGAATACCCCACTTTTTACAGAGAGGACATCTCACAACTTTTGAAAAACGCCGTAGAATGGGCAAAACCTTCAGGAGGTCCCCACCCTACTCTGGGACATTATGAAGCGTTGGAGCCTGTAAAAGATAAATTTGAAGGACGTTCTGATCGGGAACGAAAGCATTTGGATCTTCCCGGCAGCGGAGGAAAGGAGCAAAACAAATGAAACCTATTCGGATCGGCCTGATTGGCTGCGGAGGAATTGCAAATGGAGTTCATCTTCCACAACTCAGCGAAGAGGATGGCGTGACCATTACCGCACTTTGCGATATTAATCCGGAAGCCTTGAAGCGCACAGCGGAAAAATACGGTGTCCCATCAGAGCGGCAGTTTTCCGATTACAAGGCCCTGATTGCATGCGAGGATGTGGATGCGGTAGACATTTGTACCCCCAACTACCTTCACTGCCCCATGGCTATGGAAGCGGTATCGGCACGAAAGCCTTTCAGCGTGGAAAAGCCAGTAGGGATCAACGTGGAGGAAGTGGAAGCCCTTTACAAGGCGGCATCTGCGGCTGGGATTCCGGCAATGGTCTGCTTTTCTTACCGTTTCATGCCGGCGGTTCGGTATGCGCGGAAATATGTTGAAGATGGAAAATTAGGAAAAATCAATTCGGTATATGTGCAGTACCTGAAGGACAGCGCCTTTATAGAAGGGCGCCGGCTGGATTGGCGTTTTGTAAAAGAATACGCCCGTTATGGGGTTTCCGGTGACCTCGGAGTTCATCTGCTCGATCTATCTACTTTCCTGGCCGGACCCGTAACACGCGTTTGTGCAGATCTGCAGACAGTGGTTCCCTGGCGGAAACGGCTGGACAGCGAGGAACTGGCTCCAGTGGAAACAGACGACACCTGCAATTTCCTGGCCGAATATTCTGGAGGAGCGATCGGAACCTTTGGCATCACCCGGTGCGCAATCGGACATAAAAATACTATTTCCATGGAAATTTATGGGGATAAGGGAGCGCTGCGCTTCAATTTAAACCACAATGACCGGCTCTGGATGCTGGAAGACGGAGCTTTTGCGGAGCATGCCGTTCCCGAGGAATACTTTGCTCACTCTGTACAAATGAGGGAATTTATCCGGATGCTTCGCGGGGAAAAGGATCCTTTCACCCCTGGGCTGGAGGAAGGACTTTCCTGCCAACGGGTGTTGGACGCAATTATGGAATCCGCTGAAAAACGGGTTTGGGCCAATATCTGAAATTGCAGGATATGAACCTGTTCAAAAGAAAATCACATGATACTTTGACCGGGGCCTTTTAAAGGCCCCGGTTTTGTTGCGTTTTCCCGAGAAAAAAGTTATAGATTATGCTCCTTCCGATACTGCAGCGGGGATAACCCAATGATCTTTTTAAAACTGGCTGAAAAATGGTCTTTATTTTCAAAGCCCACTGCACGGGCGATCTCTCCGACCAAGTCATCGGTGGATACAAGCAGGCGGCAGGCCTCCCGGATCCGATACCCCAAAAGGTATCGATGCAGAGACTGTCCCGTCCGAGCTTTTATGAGAGCATTTAAATAATATGGATGGTAATGAAAGCGCTGCGCCATGAGGCCATAGTCCAAATGCTGGGCATAATGCGTATGAATAAAATCAAGCACCTCCTCTACCCTCTGGCCCCCTTGCGTACTGACGGCTAAACGGCGCAGAACCCGATATAGAACCGGAGTCAGAAGTGAAGAGGCGACTTCCCGGTAATGAAGCTGTTTCATCTTCCACTCTCTGACAATCTCCAGAAGCTCGTTTTCAACGTTCTGGAAATCCGGCAGAATTTGTGGTTTTTCAAAGTTTGGTTCCCCGGTTTCACCCCAGCTTGGAATGAATCGTCTTGAATCGAACAGCTCAGGACGAACCGGTTCAAAAGTATTCACCTGCTCGGAATGGCTGCAGGTATAATCAAAATTCAAAATGACAAACTGCATTGGCTCCTCCGCAGCGCTCAACGGCAGATATCGGATACCCGATGGATACAGGCACAGGGTTCCGGGCACAAGCTGATAGGCCGCGTCTTCGAAGCGGAGTGTCCCCCGCCCGCTAAGGCAATAAAGCAGCCTACAGTCATAGGCACAAACAAAATCCCTGTTGGGAAGGTAATCGGTCTTTTCCGCATAGCGGATAAACGGTTCCAGTTTCCGGCTGCTCACAAAACTCCTCCAAATCTTTGTTTTTGAAAGTTTTAGTTTTTGTTTCTCTATTTATTATAGGGTGATGAGGTTGTATAATCAAGGTATCAGAACAAAATTCTTTTGTTTGGAAAGGACGTGAGCTGATGCAGTTTATGGCAGGCTATCAAATGCGCCCTACCCGGGATTTTTTGGAGGAGATTCTCCGGCAAAAGGAGCATCTTTATGAGGTTTACTTTTCCTGGGGCAACTTTGCCAGCGGCCGGGGCACGATGTACCAAAACGGGGAGATGACGGAATGGGAAGCCCAGACACAACAGGCAGAGGATTTAAAAATCATTTCAGATGCCGGCATTCCGCTGAATCTGCTCTTTAACGGGAATTGTTACGGAAAGGACAGCCAGTCCCGGGCGTTTTTCCTGAAGGTCGGACGAACGGTAGAGAGCTTAGCAGGAAAATACCAAATTCATTCGGTGACAACAGCATCGCCGCTGATTGCCAAATTCATACGAAACAATTTTCCGGAGCTGAAGGTACGCGCTTCGGTAAATATGGGGATCGGTACGCAGCAGGGCATGGATTGTCTGGCAGAATATTTTGATGAATTCTACCTTCAGCGGGAACAAAATCGAAATCTGGAAGTCATAGAGGAACTCCGGGATTGGTGCCACGAAAACGGAAAGGGACTGTTTGCTCTGGCTAACAGCGGCTGCATGAACTACTGTCCGGCCCACACCTTTCACGACAACCTGGTGTCTCATGAGGCAGAGATTGCAGCCATGGACAACGCCTATGATTTTCCCGGTATCTGCCGAGAATACCTGACAAAACCCGAAAAACGGGTATCTTTGATTCGGGATGTAGGTTTCATCCGCCCGGAGGACGTCTCTTTATATGAAGGACTGTTCCCTGCCATGAAGCTGGCTACCCGCGTCACCTCCCATCCGGCGCAAATCCTTAGAGCATATTGTATGGAGAAGTATTCCGGCAGCGTTTTAGGGCTGCTGGAGCCGGACCACACCGGAGTCCTTTATCCGGAACTTTTGGAAAACGGCCAGTTCCCGAAAGACTTTGGGGAAACGGTTCTTCATTGTCGGAAAAACTGCGGCAGCTGCGGATACTGCAGCGAAGTCTACGAAAATATTCGCGTCCGGCTGCCTGAGGAAATATCTCTGGGAATGGAGACAACAGAATATATGAAAGGATGATGAGTAAAGTGCTGACCAGTAAAATGATCAAAGAGGCGGCTCTCGCAGCCGGTGCCGATGCTTGTGGAATCGCTCCCATGTCCCGGCTCAAAGGGGCTCCGGATGAGATGAATCCCCGGTTCCTGTTTCCGGAAGCAAAAAGTGTAATCGGATTTATTTTCCGGATCCCCCGGGGGGTTCAACGGGGAATCGAAGAAGGAACACAGTTTTACCAGTATCCTTCCATGGCCTACGGCGGGATCAATGAAATTTTTGCCCCGGCGGTTTTGTACCAAGTGGGAAAGGTAATCGAAGATGAAGGATATGAAGCCTTTGTTTACCGTAATACCGGCGCACGGGGCTGTGTTTCGGATATGGACGGCTCTCCCGGCAATACTCTTTCGCCTGAAGAGCAAATCGAGGTCAACGAAAGCGCCCGGACTTCGACTGCCCATCATCGTTCCGTACAGTTTACGCGTCCTGTCCGGGAAGGAACCGTTGCGCCGGACTTACAGTTTCAGTTCCGGCTGGCGGCCGTAGCCTGCGGACTGGGAGAAATTGGCTACAGTAAAATGCTATTGACGCCACAATTTGGACCACTTCAACGGGTGGCTTTTCTGTTTACGGACGCAGAGCTGGAATACGATGAGATGTATCATGGAGAACCGTTGTGCCGCCGCTGCTATGCCTGTGTCCGGGAATGTCCTGGACAGTGCATCCCCATGGACCGGACAGTCCGGGTGGATCTGGACGGCAAAATCTGCGAGTGGGGCGATATTGACATGTGGCGCTGCTACGCCTTTTATACCCATGCAGGACGATATTATAATCCGTTTGTACCCAAAGAGGTCTTCGATAAAAACGAAAACGGTGATCTTGACTTGCTGGAAGGAAAAACCGACGTTGCAGACGAGCAGGAAATCTTGAAGGTATATACGGCGCTGCAAAAATACTTTCCCAGCTGGGTAGGCTACAATATGGCCAAGTGCGGAGGCTGTATCCGAGCCTGCGTCAGCATGCTGGAGAAAAAAGGCGGCTGTATGGAAGGACGATTCCGGGCTCCGCTGCGGACCGGAAAGCCCTGGAAGCTAGATCGGTGAGGAGGGATCAGAATGCTGACTGCGCAGCTTATTAAAGAGAAAGCACGGGAATATGGAGCCAGTCTCTGCGGAATCGGAAGCCTGGACTTATTCAAAGGAGAAGCGTTGTCCAAAGACCCATTGCAGATTCTCCCGGCGGCAAAGGCTATCATTGGCTTCGGATTTGCAGTTCCGAGAGGACTTTACCATCTGCTGGAGACCAGCCGGCAGCATTACGCCTATACGACAATGGGAGTTAAATACATAGACGAGGAATGGGCGGAAATCTTCCTCATCAAAATGGCGAGGCTCATTGAGGATGAGGGATGGGACGCCTGCCTACAGCGCACAGTTCCCAATCTGCGCCGACAGGGGGACAAAACGACGAATCCCGAGGTGCTGGATACCTATGAACTGGTTCATGCGGTGGCCGTGGCTCCTGGAAAGCCAGTTCCGGACGTAATGATCGACTTTGGAAAGGCGGCTGAAGCCTGCGGACTGGGCCAGGTGGGACTGAGCGGTCACATTCTGGCTCCAAAGTATGGGCCTTTCCTGCGGTGGGCATTTCTGATTACTGATGCTCCGCTGGAACCGGACCCGGCTTTTCCCGGAGGACTTTGTGACAACTGCGGAAAATGTGCAGATGCCTGTCCCGGCAACGCCATTGGCCCGGAAGGCCTGGATACCTGGCAGTGTTCGGTATACTATAAAGGTGCCCACCGTTCTAATCCCTTTCAGGAGGAGGATTTTCTGGCGGGTGATCCGGAACAGGATGCTATCCGCTGCGGTAAAAAACGTTTTGATGCGAAATCGGCCCGAGCACTATATCCAAAGCTGAATTTTCTTCCCAACACGCAAAACGGCTACTCGCCTTGCCTTTGCGGGAAAGCTTGCGACATCGCGTGTTATCGGCACTTAAAGGAGGAAGGCTTGCTATGAAAGAGCGGATTATCGCGGCTGCGAAGTCTTATGGGGCTGATCTGGTAGGATTTGCCCCTGCGGAACGATTTGCGCCGGATCACAAGATTTTTGACATCTTCCCCGAAACAAAAACCGTGATCGGGTTAGGGTTCCGGGTACTGCGGGGGTGTTATCGGGGAATTGAAGAGGGTTCTACTTATTACCAGTATACCACCATGGGTGTAGAAACGTTGGAAGAAACCATCATGCCCGGAGCTGCACTGCAAGTAAGCCTGCTTTTGGAAGAAGAGGGATATTTGGGAATTCCTCAAAGAAGGCATCAAACCATCATGGAAGACGAAAACAGTACCAATCCGGAGGTAGCATACGCGTTGGTTTACAGGAGGAAAACAGCAGAACCTCAGTTTGACTTTATCGAGGCAGCTGTAGCCTGTGGACTGGGAGAAAAGAGCTTTCACGGCGCACTGCTGACCCAGGAATTTGGGCCGATGGTACGTTGCTGCTTTGTACTGACCGACGCGGAGTTGGAAGCGGATCCGGTCAGGGAACCCATGCTTTGCGACCGCTGTGGGAAGTGCGCAGAAGCATGTCCGGGACACGCTATTGACAACAACGGCCATTTAGATTCGTGGCAGTGTGCCGTTTATTATAACGGCGCAAATGGAACCCGTAATCCGTTCATGCCGCCAGATGCCTTTTCCGATTTTCCGGATCGTCTTGAGATCATTGCCGGTGAAGCCCGGTTGACTCCCGAAAAAGCCCGGAAAATTCTGGATCAAATCCATTTTTATCCGCCAGCAATGCACAGCTATCAATGTTCCATTTGCGGACGCGCCTGTGATGTAGCATGCTACATTCATCTGGAGGAAAAAGGCGTTTTAAGCAAAAAATTCAAAACCCCCTTCCGGAAACGGACACCGTGGGCATTCCCACTGGAAAGCTTTCAAACAGAGTAACCGCCATGCAAGGCCGCCGATTAACCGGCGGCCTTATTTTATATAAGCGGTCAACAAGCAACCGGTAGAATAAAATATAATATTTTGGGTGAAAATGATATTGATTCGACAAACTCGGAGCTGTCATCCAAGCTACTGTTTTACCCCAAAAGAAGGGTCGTGTCCATCATCGAAAAACATATTTTGATTTTGGCAACTACAAAAGACTTTGTCTGGAAATTCGAACAGGAAAATGTACGAATTCTTCAGCAAATGGGGTATGTTGTACATTATGCTGCCAATTTGCGGGAACCGGAATATATTTCCAACGAAACAGAGCTTCAAAAAATGGGGGTGCTAATCCATCATATTGAAATTGCACGCTCACCTTTTATTCTCCAGGACAACTGGCAGGCGCTGCAAGAACTTCTCAATTTGATGAAGCAGTATCCGATTCAGGCAATTCACTGCCACACGCCGGTAGGAGGAGTTTTGGGGCGTTTGGCGGGAAGACTCAGCCATTATCGCCGTATTCATATCATTTATACGGCTCACGGATTCCATTTTTATCGCGGAGCGCCGCTGACCAATCGCCTGCTCTATTATCAGGCTGAGCGTTTTCTTGCCAGATATACAGACGTCCTGATTGTGATCAATTCCGAAGATTATGAAAGTGCCCTGAAACTCCCAATTAAAAAGGGAGGTAGAATTTACCGGATCCCGGGAGCAGGACTGGATTTAGAACGGTTTCGGCCGCCCACGCAGGAAGAGCGGCAATATTGGCGAAAACAGTTGAACATTGATACTGATACATTTTTTCTTGTTTCAGCCGGAGAACTGAACGAAAACAAAAACCATCGGATCGTATTGGAAGCTCTAAAAAAGCTGCGGGAACGCTCTGATGGGCAGATAAATATACGGTATGGAATCTGCGGAGACGGGTTCTTCCGACAGAGGCTGGAAGAATGGATTAAAAACATGAAATTGGAGGACGTTGTTACACTATACGGCTACTGTACCAATATGCCGGAGATTCTTGGAGGGGCCGATGCAGCGGTCTTTCCGTCCAAACGGGAAGGCCTCGGAATGGCAGGGCTGGAAGCGCTTGCAATGGGTATACCGGTCATTGCGTCTGACAACCGTGGAACACGGGAATATATGAGGCATGGAAAGAACGGATATCTTTGCAGACACGATGACAGTGAAAGTTTTTTGAAAGGGATCGAGATGATCCGGCGGATGAACCCCAAACAACGAGAAGAGATGTCAGTCTGCTGCCGTGCTTCCGCTGAACCGTTTAGCAAAGCAAACACCATTCGGATCATGCGGGAAATCTACGCCAGCATCGACCAACCAGCAGAGGAAATGGAATTATGGAAAAAAAAGTAACAGTCAGCGTCATTATGGGGGTATACAATCCCAATACCGCGTACTTTCTGCAGGCGATCCACTCTATCATCAACCAGGACCTTCCAGAATGGGAACTGCTTATCTATGACGATGGTTCGGAAACAAAATATAAACCACTCATCAATAAGGCGGCAACCATGGATCAACGGATCCGGGTCATCGGCGGAAAAACAAATCGCGGACTCGGTTATGCCCTCAACCAGTGTATCCGGCAGTCCTCAGGAACATATATTGCCCGGATGGACGACGATGATATTTCCCTTCCCGGCCGGCTGAAAAAGCAAATTTGCTTTTTGGAATCCCATCCGGAATACGCATGGGTGGGAAGTAATGCGGAATTGATAGACAGCCATGGCGTATGGGGCAAATTAAAAATGCCAAGGATTCCGCACAAAGCGAGCTTTTTACACTACTCCCCTTATATCCACCCATCTGTTATGTTTCGCAGAGAAGTGTTGGAACAGGTTCATGGATACAGCACTTCCAGAAAAAATCTTCTATGCGAAGATTATGAGCTGTTTATGCGGCTTCATCAAAAAGGGTATCAGGGATATAATCTGCAAAAACCGCTGCTGCTGTATCGGGAAGACATCCATTCTGAAACCAGGCGAGCCTATAAACGAAGAATACGGGAAACTGTCGTGCGCTTGGCAGGATTCCGAAAGTTGGGAATCTTAAAGCCATCTTCCTTGCCCTACGTACTCAAACCGCTTCTGGTGGGACTGATCCCCAGCAAAGCCAGGCATCAGATCCGCCGGCGGATAAAGGCAGGAGGTAATTTTTTAAGATATGGAAGTCCTAAACTCTGAAAGCTGCCGTATTCAAAAGGCCAAATATGAAAAACATCTAAAAAAACTGCCCTGGATGTATGAAGCCCTCAGAATAGCGGATTGCGACCAGGAGGACAGTCTGGCCATCACCTGCAGCTATGTACTGGCTCCTGTACTGTTCGGATTTACGCGGTGGCTCCTGGCAGAAGCGTGTAAACACCAACAAAAACGGCTGTACTTTCTTGCGCGGGATGGATATTTTCCATACCACGCAGCACAAATCCTATGTAAAAAATTCGAGTTGACAGTGGAATGCCGCTATCTCTGCTGTTCCCGCTTCTCCCTTCGGCAGCCGCTATACCACTTGAACCACTCCGAAGCCGTTGACTATCTGTGCCGGAAAAGTATCGGCGTCACGGCTAAAAAAGTTTTGCAGCGGGCAGGGCTGACGGCATCGGAGAGAGAGTCTGTCATGAAAGCTTTACAGCTTCCCTTTGGTCAGAATGCTGCCATCACAGATGCACAACTGACAATTCTGAAAGAAGAATTGCTGCTGTGTCCATCATTTATGGAGTGGATGGATGCTCATTCCAAAAAAGCCTGGGATTTATTGACCGGCTACCTTTATCAGGAAGGCCTGATGGAAGAAACGGCAGATGCCCTAGTAGACAGCGGTTGGATGGGTTCCATGCAGAAGAGCCTGACAGATACACTGTCTCTCATGGGCCGAAAGAGAAAATTAGAAGGATATTATTGGGGATTATATGGACTGCCCTGTTCCGTGGATAGAAACAGTTATCATTGCTATGATTTTACGCCGGAAGGAGAAATAGCAGAAAAGGCTTTATTCAATAATTGTGTATTCGAAGCCGTGTACACAGCTCCTCACGGGATGACTATCGGCTATCGCAAAGAAGAAAATCAATATTTTCCCTGTTTCGGGGAAATATCTGAGTATAACAAGTTCCTTGCGTCAGAGATAAACCGGTTTCTTTTTAAGGATTTTCAAAATCTGACAGGCGCATGTTCATCGCCACGGTTGACAGAAGAAGAACTCCGTCAGGAACGACATGTCCTGCGGGAACTGCTGTGTCAATTCATGCGTCATCCTTCCACAAAAGAAGTCGAACTATTTGGGAGAGTGCGTTTTTCAGACGATGTATTGGCAGGCGAAACCCTCCAGTTGGCAGCGCCCTTGTCTAAGCAAGGGATTGCAGCCGGTCATGCGCTTCCCCATCTTCTATCGGAACTGGGAATTCGGCCAAAGCCTTTGCAGCAAAGCGCATGGTACGAAGGAAGTCTGATTCGATATGGCAAACATGTTAATTGGCACTTATGGCAGTATACTCTCTGGCAGATGCTTCGGCAGCTATATCAAAAAGGAAAGGGGTAAACAAGAAGTATGGAGCGGGCACAAAAATACAGACAGCGTTTCTTTGTAATCCAACAGCTAACCGCCCGGGAAATCAAGCGCAAGTATGCCCGGTCCTACCTTGGAATTGTATGGAGTGTTCTGAATCCGCTGCTGTCCATGACGGTCCTATCCCTGATTTTTTCCCAGCTTTTCCGGCGCTCCATCGAAAACTACCCGATCTATTATCTGACAGGATACCTTCTGTGGCAGATGTTTACCGGGGCGACAATGGCGGGAATGACTGCTCTGGCAGACAATAAGTCTCTGTTGATGAAGGTGAGAATCCCTATGGATCTGTTTATTCTGACCAGAGCCTATACTTCGCTGATCAATCTGGGATATTCCTTTATTGCCTACGGAATTATGTTAGCAGTATTCCGGATCGCACTAAACTGGTCGGCCCTTTTAACGCCGGTTATTTTAATACTGCTGTTTAGTTTTACCGTAGGCATCTCCTATCTGCTGGCCACCGGATACGTGTTCTTCGGGGATATCCGGCATCTATACGGTGTGGCACTGACTTTATGGATGTACTGTTCCGCCATATTTTATCCTGTGGAACAGCTGCAGGGAACGATCCGAACGGTAATCCAGCTGAACCCGATGTACGTTTATATTCATTGCTTCCGCAAAGCCATTATGGAAGGGCTTCCGCCTACCGGGAGCGAATGGCTGCAGATGGTGATCTGGGGGGCGGGAATTTACCTGGCAGGATATCTGTTTTTTAAAAAAAGCAGAAATAGAATCATGCAGAAGATATGAGGAAATAAATGGAGATGCAGAGGACAAATGAACATGCAGAAATCGCTGTCAGGCATGTAACTATGCAGTTTCGACGGGCTCACGAGGAGTCTTCCAGCTTAAAGGAGCTTTTTATAAATGCGTTCAGAAAAGGGCAAAAATATGAAACGTTCACAGCGCTGGACGATGTCAGCTTCACGGTGTTCAAAGGTGAAGTAGCCGGGATCATCGGAACGAATGGGTCCGGCAAAAGCACCATTTTAAAAATTATCGCCGGGGTGCTGGTACCAACCAAAGGCAAGGTGGAAGCGGATCAGGATAAAATCCAGCTGCTGACGCTGGGAACAGGATTCGACCCGGAACTGACCGGCCGGGAAAACGTCTACCTGAATGGCGCAATGATTGGATACTCCAAAAAGTATCTGGATGAAACATATGAAGAAATCGTGAGATTTGCTGAACTGGAAGGGTTTATGGATGAAAAAGTCCGGAATTACTCTTCCGGCATGGTGTCGCGGTTAGGATTTGCAATCGCGACGGCGCAGGATACTCCCGAAATACTGATTCTGGACGAAGTGCTGAGTGTAGGAGATCTGTTTTTCCGCAAGAAAAGTGAAGCGCGCATTCAAGAAATGATTCATGGAGGTTCAACAGTGCTGATCGTGTCCCACTCGCCTTCCGTTATCCGCAGCAACTGCACCAAAGCGATCTGGATTGAAAAGGGGAAACTGGAGGCTGTGGGCGATCCGCAGGAAGTATGTGACCGGTATGAAAAAATGCAGAAAGGTGGGGCAGGATGAAAGATCGGATCTATGGGATTCTGGTCGGTCGGATTCCGGAAATCCGGGACCAATATCTTCGCAAAAAAAGCCAAAAACCCGGAAATCAGTTAAAAAATCTGATTTACGCTTTATGGCTTAACCTTCGCTACTATTTATCCTGCCGACAGGATCACTTTCCACATAACGAAATCAAAAAGCTTTATGCAGACGGAAGCGAATCATCCTTGTCTTTGCGGGAATCCCCGGAACAATTCGCAAAACGTCTGGCACAATATGACGTGATATCCTTTGACGTATTTGACACACTGATTTTCCGCCCGTTTTCCCATCCAACGGACGTATTCTTCTTGGTTGGGATGGACCTTCGCTATCCGCATTTCAAGCGGCTCCGCATAGAGGCGGAAAACACTGCTCGACAGGAGAAAATGAAAGCATTCGGGACCGGAGAGGTCACCATAGAAGAAATATGGAGAATTTTGGAGCGTGAGACCGGAATTTCCCGAAAGATCGGTGTCCAAACAGAGTGGAACTGGGAGAAACGCTGCTGTTTTGCGAATCCTTATATGCTGAAGGTGGTACAAGAGCTTCAGAAATACGGAAAACGCCTCATCGTTATTTCGGACATGTATCTGGGACAGCGGCGAGTCCAGGAGCTGCTGGAGAACTGCGGATACAGAGCCTTTGAAAGCTGCTATGTTTCCTGTGACCATATGGGTTCCAAAGGAGATGGAAAACTCTTCGGCACCGTAAAAAAAACAATCGGGTCCCCAAACCGTTGGGCCCACATAGGGGATCATGAAATTGCCGACATCCATCAGGCAGAACGATATGGCGCAAAAGGGTATCTATATCCCAACGTCAACCGGACAGGCAGTCCCTACCGCCCGGAAAATCTCTCCGCCATAACCGGCAGTTTCTATTGCGGACTGGTAAATGCTCATATTCACAACGGGCTGAAGCAATATTCCCGGGAATATGAGTTCGGTTTCATATATGGAGGGTTGTTTGCAATCGGATATTGCAGGTTTATTCACGAATATGTATTGACCCATCAGATTGAAAAGCTGCTGTTTCTTTCACGGGATGGAGCCGTGCTGTTGAAAACATACCTTCAACTATATCCGGAAGAAAGCCACAGAACAGCTTATGCTTACTGGTCCCGGATGGCAGCTGTAAAGCTGACTGCCGGTTACTACAAACACGAATACTTGCAGCGTTTTTTGCTGCATAAAGCCAACCAGGGATTCTCCGTTCATCAGGTGCTGGAAAGCATGGAGATCACAGACATGTCCGATTCCATATCCAAAACAGCAGGAGCAGCGCCGCAGGATGAACTTACATTTGAAAAAGCGATCCGGATTAAAGATTATTTGCTGCGCGTATGGGATCAGGTATTGAAACACTATGATGTACAGGCCGAAGCAGCCAGAGATTACTACAGTGCCTTGCTGAAGGGATGTTCTAAAGCAGCAGCCGTGGATATTGGCTGGGCGGGAAGCGGTGCAATCATGTTGGATCATGCGGTAAACCGGTTATGGAAGCTGAATTGCCCTATTATTGGGATTCTGGCAGGCACGCCTGGCAGTCAATCTCCGGAACCGGATGATACAGAAAGTTTTTTCATCCGGGGGCAGCTGGTCAGCTATTTGTTTTCTCAACGAAAAAATCGGGATCTTTGGAAAGTTCACGATCCATGGAAAGGGTACAATTTATATTGGGAGTTACTTTTAGGGGCGCCGGAAGGCGGATTAAGAGGGTTTTACCGAAATGAAAAAGGGGAAGCTGTCGTCCAGCTTAGAAAAAGCAGAACGGATCCCGGACGCATTGAAGAGATTCATCGGGGCATACTGGATTTTGTACAGATATTTTCCGAAACGGAAAAGAGGCTTGGCCTTTGCTTTCCCATCAGCGGAAGAGACGCATACGGGCCAATGTTGAGCGTATGCAGCAGAAAAAACAAGGATTTTATGAAAGGATTGGAGGAACTGCTGGATGAACCGCATATCGGATAAATATGTCTTATATCACGCGGTCAGCTCCTATCAGCTGCTGGAAGTAATCCTCCATCGGCTGCTGTATCATAAAAATGACCGCTCTGTGCTGATACTGCCGGATTTTATCAGTCGTAAATATCCCCAGTACCAACGATTGAAAAAGGCCCATTTTTTTGACGAAGTATACCTGTTTCCTTACCTGAAAATCCCCCATGAATCAGAGGAAACTGTCAAAAACAGCGTCCGACGTGCATATGAACGGCTAATCCCCCATGAGATCAAAGCCTTTTCCGATGTATATGTTGCAGGCGCCCACTTTTACTTCTCGCTCTATTTAATCGATCAACGCGTTCCGTTTACATTTCTGGAAGACGCAGCGGGAATGCTCAACCGGTGGGAAGAACTCTATCGGGCGCTGAAGATCAATTATCCCTTTCATGCGGAAATTGCTTTAAAATATGGACTGTTTAACGGAGATAATCCCTGGATACGCAGGGTTATCTGCCTGAAACGCGCCCAATCGCAGGACGTATCCGGGGAACATTATCTGGATTTTTCGGTAGAAGATGCATTGGCTAAGCTTCCATACCTGGAACGGGAACGGCTCATTCACTTTTTCGTCCGAAAGAAGATCCGAACATCTGCAGAAGCAGTCTTACTGACCCAGCATTATGCTAATCTTGGAGTCATGAGTGCAAAAGAGCAGGAATACCTTTACCGGCGCCTCAGAGAAACCGTTTTGAAAAACCAACGGCTTATTATCAAGGTCCATCCGGATGATACACTGGACTATCAGGCCATTTTCCCGGAAAGCCAGGTAATAAAGGATGTATTTCCGGCGGAACTGCTGCCCTATCTGCTGCGAAAAAAGCCACCGGTAATTTACACATTTGATTCTACAGGTTGTGAAAACCTGCAAAAGCATTTTTGTATCAAGAAAATAAGAAGGGACCGCCATGCCTGATAAGCCTATTTTGATGATTGTAAACTCCGTTTACCAGCTTGTCACAGCAATTCACATCCGCTGCAGACTGATAAACGGTCAAGAAGCAGAATTGCTGCTGACAGACGTAACCCCTCAGCTGGAAGAATATCTGCCTAAGCTGCAAGAAACAGGACTTTTCAGTCGGATCCTATTTGCAAAAACTCATGACCTAAACAGCCGCTATATGGTGGGGACTCAGGAAGAAATCAGCGAAGGTTACTGTCAAGTCAATCGGATTCTGCAGTGGGGACTTAGCGATGAACTACAGGACTACAGCCAGATATACTTTTCGAATTATGATACCTTCAGCCGGATGCTGGCTTGCAGATACTACTATCAACCGTGCTCCTTCATCTGCTATGAAGACGGTTTTTCCACTTATGTGATCGATTACCTGCGTGAGAATCGGGCTGCTGTGAACATTCATCCGGACGGACGCAAAATAAAAGATAAAATCGAGTATGTGCTCCTGTATGAACCTGGGTTAGCTATGCGCAGAGACAATCTTCCAAACCGGCGTCTGCCCAAAATCGATCCGAAAGATGAGAAATTCCGGGAGCTTTTGAATTTTGTTTTTTCTTATACGGCTCCTGAAGAAACTGCCGACTTCATTTTTTTGGAACAATCTTTCCGGGCGGAAGGTCTAAAGACAAACGACCTGGAATTGATGCGGGAATGTGAAGAAATCACAGGAAGCGGAAGGTTTCTGGTAAAGCCCCACCCACGGAATCCGGAAAATATACCTTACCAGTTGGGCATAACGCGGCAATACGCCTGCAAAGCACCCTGGGAACTGGTTCTTTTAAACGGACATGTGAAAAATAAAACAGTTGTGACCGTCTGTTCCAACGGAGCATTGACCAGCCGTTTGGTATTCGGGATGGAAACAGAAACGGTGATGTTATACGAACTATTCGAGGGAAAAGTATTGTGGCAGGAGGATAAGGTGTTAAAACGGTATCTGAGACAGTTCCACCGTCAGTTCAGCGGGCAGGAATACTACGTGCCGCGGACACATTATGAACTTCGTCATATACTGAATTATTTAGGGGGCCGCCATGAAAGATAAAATCAAGGTTTCGGTGATCATTCCGGTATATCAGGTAGAAAATTATCTGGAACGGGCGGTGGAATCCGTACTGACGCAGACGCTGGAGGAAAAGGAAATCATTCTGGTGGATGACGGAAGTATGGACCAATCTCCGGCGATCTGCGACCGATATGCAAGGGAATATCCGGATTTGATTCAGGTGATTCACAAGGAAAATCAAGGGCTTGGGTATGCGCGGAATACCGGAGTCGCTGCAGCCTGCGGAGAGTATATTGCCTTTTTGGATTCCGATGATACGGTGGAACCTGAGATGTATCAGGAAATGTACGAAAAAGCAGTCGAAGGTAATTTCGATATCGTCGTGTGTGACGTAAAAATCCATTATGTCGAAGAAAACCGAACCACTGTATCCGTAACCTATCCGGAAAGCACCATTGACGTTTCCGATTACATTGCCCGCGGCAACAACATCACTTACAGTGTTAACAAACTGTTCCGGCGGAAAATCTGGGAAAGCAACAGCTACGAAAAGATGCTGTTTGAAGATATCGCGCTGATTCCTTCTCTGATTACCCGTTATCCCCATATCGGCTATGTGCCAAAGCCATTTTATAATTACTTCCGGCGCTCTAATACCATATCCACCAGCCAAATCGGCGATATGGTAGACATCGTGAAAGCTTTTCGCAGGTTTCTCGACCGAAGCGACCCGGCTTATCGGGAGGAGGTCGTTTACTGCGCCGTCAAGCAGCTTTACTGGAATATGTTTCAGTCGCGGACGCTGTTCCAGGCGGACTTTATTGAACTTCTGCAGGAGTATAAAAGCGATATCATGCTGAACTCCTATGTAGCCGGGGATCAAAAGCTCAAAAAAGTTTTTGAATACATGGATAAGAAAGTCATACCGGAAATTTTTATCTGTGTCCACTTCGGGCGCGGTATCCCCGAAGATTATCGAGAAGAATTAAAGCGCGATTTTCCGCAGGGAAAACTGATTGAAATCTGTGAAACAAACATCGATATAAATTCCTTACCGAAGCCTTTGCAAAAAGCGTGGACGGAGGGAAAATTGGAGTATGTGGAAGAATATGAGGCACTCCGGCTGCTGTATGATACCGGCGGAATCGTGCTGAAGCCGGAAGTGCGGGCAAATTTAAATTTGAAACGTCTTCGGACAAATCCTATCTTTTTCGGTTTCGAGGACGACGAAGCACTGATGACAGGCTGTTTCGGAGCTGTTCGGGGGCACTATGTGATACAGGCTTTGCTGGAAAGCTATCTTGGAGACACGATCTTCAACAAAGCATATCTGCCGTTAAAGGAACGGCTTCGAGATTTTTTGATTCTGCATTTTGGACTACGGCCCAACGGCAGAAAACAGTTCTTAAAGAAAGAAATTTCGATCTATCTGCCAAGCGTACTGGCCTATGACATGGAGGACGGGGAGAATTGCTGCAAATGGGTTCAATATCCCTGTCCGGAAGGATATGAGGTGGTCAGCGCCAAGGTGCTAAAAATGTGGTCTGAACGGATCTTAGAAAACTGGAATTTATATAAACAGGAACTGAGCGGCAAAAAAGCCGGCGCTGTCCAATCATCTGCTTCAATACCGATAACTGGAATCCCAGCAGCAGAGGTGCAGAAACAGTTGGAGCAGCGAACCCGGGAGGTTATAGCTGCATATGAAAACTCCACCAGCTGGCGGATCACCAAGCCGCTGCGGATGCTTGGTGAAATGTTCCAGAAATGGAGGAAAAAATAGCATGTATACTGCGGCAATCATTCCGGCACGCTATGGGTCCAGCAGGCTGACCGGAAAACCCTTGGCGGATATCTGCGGGCGACCTATGATCTGGTGGGTGTATAACCGTGTAAAGCTGGCAAAAAAAATTAGCGAAGTATGTGTTGCTACCGACAATACAGAAATTTATGAAACGTGCAGCAGATATGGCTTGTCGTGCGTAATGACATCTCCTAAGCATGGAACTAGTACGGAGCGAATTTATGAAGCAGCGCAAACCATAACGGCAGATTTATATGTGTGTGTCAACGGCGACGAACCCCTTATAGATGCAAAACTGGTAGATGCTGTTGTTCCCTCTCAGACAGAAGGATTCTTTGCAGCAAACCTGATGACAAAAATCAAAAATCCTGTGGAAGCAGTGGACTGTACAAACATCAAGGTGGTAACAGATGAAGATAATTTTGCCCTGTTAATGTCCCGCAGTCCCCTGCCCTACCCCAAATCCAGCATGGATTTCGATTACTACAAGCACCTGGGGATCCTCTGCTACACCCCGGAGGCTCTGCGCTTCTTTGCGGAAACGCCTAGAGGCAAAATTGAACAGATTGAAGACATCAATGAGCTTCGGTTTATTGAGCATGGAAAAAAGCTGAAAATGATTCCGGTGGAAGCCCAGACATTGTCGGTAGATACTGCAAAGGATTTGGAATATGTTAGGAAAATTATTGGAGAGAAGCTTCAGAAAGGAGAAATCTGTCTGTGAGTATTCAAGTATTGGACTGTACGCTGCGGGACGGGGGATATGTGAATGATTGGGCCTTTGGACGAGAACCTATCGCATCGATTTTAGACAAGCTGGAACAGGCCAATATTGATATCATCGAATGCGGATTTCTGACGCGAATGGTTCACGACCCTAACGTGTCCTTATTTGGCAGTACAGAAGAAATAGAGGAGCTTCTTCCCCGGCGGGAGCGGCACAGCAAATATGTTGCCATGATCGCCATCGGAGAAAAGGAACTGCATCCTTCCGAGCTGACGCCATATAACGGAAAAGGTATAGAAGGCATCCGGCTGACCTTCCATCAGGACGAAATCGACCAGGCGATCCAATGGGGGCATATTATCAAGGAAAAAGGGTATCAGCTATTCATGCAGCCCGTAGGCACCGTGTTCTACAGCGATATGGAGCTGCTGCAGCTGGTAGAACGGATGAATCAGCTGGATCCCTATGCGTTTTATATTGTGGACACCCTGGGCAGCATGTATCGGAATGATGTTTCTCACCGGTTTTACCTGATTGATAAAAATATGGCGCCCGGCATTCAAATTGGCTTTCACGGGCACAACAATCTGCAGCTGGCGTTTTCCAACGCCCAGATATTGGGCAAAATCCAGACAAAACGGACGCTTATACTGGATTCCTCTGTATATGGCATGGGCAGAGGCGCCGGAAATCTCCCGACCGAACTGATTACCCAATATATCAACCGAAATATCCAAT